>CAYOUY010000333.1:0-13032 GCA_964407245.1 uncultured Acidobacteriaceae bacterium | reverse complement strand
TAGCTATTCAACTGACTGGGGCTAACCGTAACGATTCGACACGAGCGCTCTCCCTAGTCGACACCATCCCAGACTTGCAGGGAGAACGCGGACGGCCGCGTCACCGTCCGGAGTGTGTTATCGGTGACCGCGGGTATGATGCCGAAGCAATTCGGCGAGGTCTACGCAACCGAGGCATCATCCCTTTTCTCGCAAAGCGCAACACAGAACATAGCAGCGGACTGGGGCGATGGCGCTGGGTGGTAGAAAGAACCTTCGCCTGGCTGAATCAGTTCCGTCGCCTGCGCATCCGTTATGACAAACGAGCCGACATTCATGAAGCGTTCCTAGCTTTGGGTTGCATTCTGATCTGCTGGAGATTTCTGAGCGGCCAGAGAACCGGTTTCCTTTCGCGGGCCTGACGCCGATTCATGGCAGACGATTGCTTCTGTTATAGGAACGTAACCGTCACCTTGTGTGGTGTGCCTGCCGGGACATTCCGGGTTCGGCGCACGCTCAGTTGCCGAAGTCGAGACATTAGGGCGATCGCGTGAGTTTGAAAACTTTGCCGCCTGAAAAGGTGGTGCCGTAGAGATTGCCCTCCGAGTCGATGCTTATGCCATTGGGATATGCGCCGTCCAGTCCAGTGAAGGCGTGCAGCAGGGTTTCGTTGCCGCTTGGATCCAACTTGAACACCACTCCAAGGCCGCTAAGGCCACCTTGGACCGTGGTGCCGTAGAGATTACCCGACCCATCCAGCGCCAGGGGGCCTTGTGGGTCCGATCCGTCCGCACCAGTGAAACTGTACAGCACAGTCTCCTTACCCGTCGGGTCCACCTTAAACAGGGTTCCACAGCCGTCGAGGCAAGCCGCGCCACCACCGCCGCCTAAGGTGGCGCCGTAGAGGTTGCAAGCGGCGTCTTGCACCAATGCTCCGCTGGGTCCTACCCCATCCGATCCCCCGGTAAAAGCGTGCAGCACCGTGTAGGTGCCGGCAGGATCTACTTTGAACACTGTTCCGAATTCCGATACGCCACCGTACCCCGTGGTGCCGTAGAGGTTACCTGCCCGGTCAAGCACCAGGTTTCCTGTCGGCACAAACATTTCGAGTGGGGAGTGAACGGTATACAGTACGGTTTCCTGGCCGTTGACGTCCAGCTTGAAAACCACTCCGCAACCGCCCGTAAAACCACAGTTGAGATCGCCGCCTTCCGTGGTGGTACCGTAGAGGTTACCCGCCGCGTCTCGCACCACGCCAGCCACGGGCCCGCCTCCATCCGCGCCGCCGGTGAAGTTGTATAACTCGGTTAGGTTGCCCGCCGGATCAATCTTGAACACGAAGCCCGAATAGGTTCGATAGGAATTTCCGTAAAGGTTGCCGTCTGCGTCCAAAATCAGATTCGAAAGTTCTACACTGATGTCGGTGAGGTTTGTCAGCACGAGCTCGTTGCCCGCAGGATCTAGTTTGTACACTAGATTTCCTGCGGTGCCGTAGATGTTGCCCGCCGCATCGATGACTACACCTGTACTGGTCTGTTCTCCTAAGTCGTGGAGCACCTCGAAGGTGAACGTTCCGCCGGAAGGGCCGCTGGCGCCACTGCTGCAATCGGTACTCCCGCCGCCACCGCCGCCTCCGCCGCCTCCACCGGTGCCGCCGCTACCACTGCTGCTCCCTCCGCCGCCACAAGCGACCGTGAAAATCATCACGGTGAGCAGCACGCAGGCCAGTAATCCCGTCTTAGTCTTGCCTTTCTTTCTCGCCGAACCGAGGCGCAGCAAGACCGCTGACGACAGCGCGCCACTTTCCGCTCGTCCGGGTAATCCTGAAATCTTGGACGATGATTGCACTGTACTGGTCACAGATCGCTCCTTTTCCAGTCGAGACTTCTGGCGTTGCCCTTTCCGTTGACGGGTTACTCTTTCTTTTTCAGTTGAGTTTTCGCTGGCGGTTTTCTAGCCGCAGGCAAACCATTTAGCGACCCTTGCTGCTCCAGGGCGCCAAAGAAGACGGCCTCGTCGACCTCAAGCCAGAACAACTGTCCGGCGTTGGCCTGATAGATGACCACGTCAAAATCCGCGAATACGGGGCCTACGGTAACCATAAGCGGATTGGAAGGCACATTCGCATGGAGCATGGAATAGCGTCCACGGTTGACCGGATCCGCCAGCGGAGTTCCATTGAAATATGAGGGACCCAACACGGGAATTGTAAAGAATGGATCGCTGACGAACCCGGCAAAGTTGAACGCGTTGGAGGCTGTGCCCATTGCGGGTCCCTGCGCGACGATGTCGAACTCGCACAGGGTGCAATCCGAATTAAAGTTGTTGAAATCCTGCCATCCAGCTGCATAGTTGCCGTTGAAGTCGGCAGCTGTGATGTCGGTTTGCGGAACCAGGACTCCCGTGACGCCGGCCATAACATCGTCCAGGTCGAGAACAAGAGCGCCTCCTCCACCACTCGGGTTATTCGGATCGCTGAGGTTGAGACTGGGGTCCGTCAGATATATTCCAAGCGTGGTGACGTCTCCCAAGTTTCCCGACGTGATGTTCAGGCTGCCGTATCCATCGCCGGACGGAATGGAATAGGTGCCTGAAATCGGAGCGGCCAACACTGGCGAGATGCCTTTTGCCAACTCGTTGGCATCCGCCACTCCCAGGAAGTCCGCGGGGTTGGACGACGTGTTGCTGGTAGAGAACTGACCCAACGCGTCGCTCCCGGAGACCCGCGAGTTGCCGGTGAGGCCGAATACCGAACTTCCCAGCGAGGCGTTGGTGAAGGTGCCAGCGCTCGTGCCCTGCCCGAATGCCGAACCGACAAGCGAATCGCTGGTATCCACATCGATGATCCGCATCACTTCCGGACCGACGATGTAATAAACGAGTGAGACGGGTGTGTTTCCGATGCCGATCCCGGTGATGGTTCCGCGCCCGAATGAATCCGTCGCCGACGCCTCAGCGCTGAAACCCACCTGCGTCGTCACTTTTCCATCATCATTGGTGTCAACTAGGCCATTCTGCAAGCTGAGACCAGCGCTGCTGATCGTGAATACGCCTCCGAGTGCAGCCGGATTGTAGCCGGAGTCCACTCCGGAAAGAGTGAAGGCATAACCCCCGCCCGTGATGGCCGTGCCCGACCGTGTCGACACGTCCATGCTTCCGCTGGAGGTTGCTGTCCCGTCATACTGCGTGACGAGCGCGTGGTTATTGTTCACAAACTGGATGGCGAAGACTTCGGTGCCGCCCCCGCCCATGCTCTGGTTTGTCGTGTTCAGAAAGAGCGTCCCCTGGCCGAAGTCATCCGGCGCCGGCAGGTCGGAAACAAAGATCAGAGTTCCGCTTACGATGCGATCGCCGCCAGCCGGCGACGTGACGCCATTTGCGTCGTTGTAGTCTTGTTCCCCCCCGAGGACGTTGCCATTCCCGTCAATGGTCACCGTCCCTGCGAGGGCGTAAAAGTTATAGCCTCCGTGGCTGGTGGGGCGAGTGTCAGCTCCGCTCAGGTAGAACACGTAGGTGGTCGAACTGATGTTGGTCACAGAGAAGTCGGCTGGGGCGGCAATCCCAGCGGCCGCAGCGGTCACTGTATATCCGCCCGTCCCGGTGTTTGCCGTGGGCGTCGCGCTAGCGATGCCGTCTGCGCCGGTGGCCACCATCTCTGTCGCCGTTGGCGGCCCTTGTGCATTCGTAAACGAGCAACCTGCTGAGCTGCCCGCAGGACAGGTGAATGTCACCGCTGCGCCGCTCACCGGGTTCGAGTAGCCATCCGCGACTAACGCCGTCAGCGGAAATGCAAAGGGCGCGCTGGCCGCCGTGCTTTGCCCTGATCCGCTCACAGCCGTGATCGTTGCCGGCGAGCCCGCAGTGTTGGTGAGACTGAAGCTGGCTGGCGTGGTCGCGCCCGTCGCCGTGGCCGATACCACATAAGCGCCGGCAGTCGTATTGGCTGTGAACGCCACCGACATAGCCACGCCGCTTGCATTGGTCATTGCCGTATTCACTCCGCCCGCGAAGGCGCCGCTGGCCCCGCTCGCTGGAGCAGCAAACGTCACAGTCACGCCGCTCGCCGGCGATCCGTTCGAGGTCACCGTTGCCACCAGCACATTGGTAAACGCCGCGCCGACCGTCACGCTCTGCCCCGATCCGCTCGTGGCAGTAATCGCTATGACGGGAGGAGGAGTTGTAGCTGTCGAACTACCGCAGCCCGTCAAGAAAGCTAAAGCCAGGCAAACTGAACCGAGAATGCTGGCGTAAGCTTTGCGGTTCACAGGGACTCCCCTTTCTGCGCGCTCTCCTGGCTGGCACGTTCGCGGGCTTGCGGAGACACAGGGATGCCGTGCTCGTTCCGCATGGCAAAGACCTGGCCGCGCACTTTCACGGTGCGAACCACGAATACTTGTCTACCCATGAGCATCACCCCAACTGGCTCACCTGCGGAAACGGAGAGTGCGCTTTTGCCCTGCAACCCCCATCTGCCAAGACTTGCATCCACTTCACCGGAGGCGGTTGCCAGCAGCAGGTGGGAACCAACAATCATTCCCGCAGAGGGTTTCGTGAGCACACTCGACACGGTAGCCTTGTGTGTGACTTCCCTGGTGAGGTCGTAATAGGGTCTTGCGAGCCTTGTCTCAGCTGCCCTGGTTTGCGCTTGCATCGGCGTGAGGAGCGCGACCACCGCGATCGATGTGAACGCGAGAACTGCCGCCCAGCGTTGCATCCTGTATGTCCAGACCCGAAAACAGTTCGTTCTTGTCGTCATGACGGCGCTCCTAGTTGAACCATGCAATGTTCCCCTAGTATTGACGCGAAGAGAACTTTATACCTTCGCGCTCTACGCTGTTAAGAACCTTGTGCCAAACCTGTTCTGCCAGCAAAGCCAAGCCGAAACACTCGGGCTGGCTACCGAAGCCTATCCGCGAGCCCTGGATCCAATGATGAGCGTACCCCGCTGGCCCCTGACCCCGCCGTTGGCTGGCAGAACGAACCGCCGGTTCCGGTCGTGCATGTGAAACCAGAGCAACAGGGTGTAGAGTCGGTTCCGCCACACTGCTGCCCTTGAACCGAGCAGCTAACGACAGCACTCGTCGCTACGCAAGAACCTTTGAGTCTGGTTCCCGGGAGATCGCACTGGGTCGAGGTATCGAGGATATAGGGTTGATTAGGACACACATCGACAACGGCAGGAGTCGCCGCCGGCTGCCCAGCGACACAGCCGCCATCGGCCCAATCCAAGACCGCACACCCCCCTTGGCCTTGGCCCGGTACTCCGCCAACGCATACTCCGGTCAGCGTGCTGGGTGTGACCGCCGTGCCACTGAGGGAGACCGTCTGCGGGCTGCCGACAGCGTTGTCGGTGAACGTGACCGTGCCCTTCAAGCTGCCCGTAGTGTCAGGCGCGAGGGTCACATTGATGGCGCAGCTCGCTCCGGCGGCGAGCGTTGTGCAGTTGTTGGTCTCCGCAAAATTCGCGCTGGCCACAATACCTGTAATCGTCAGCGGAGCCGTGCCGCTATTGGTAAGCGTGAGGAGCAGGGGTTCGCTGGTTGAGCCTTGCTCCTCGTCGCCAAAAGCCAGGCTACTCGCCGAGAAAGAGACACTTGGCGATCCGCTGCTGCCGCCTCCGCAACTGCTGAGTGCGCAGGCTCCGAAAAGTATCAGGGCGATGATGCGTAGCGTCTTCGAATTCATGGCTTGTCTCCTTGTAGCTTTCTGGCGATGGCTCGCCGGCCTATCTGCCCGGCGCTTCCAGTCCGGGGATGTAATACCGGTTCGTCCGCCGCCACTGAGATGGACGTTGCTTTAAGCCGGGAACATAGCGAGGCGCCGGACTTTGTGTCACCGTGGTCGCGTCCACCAGGCTGTAGTCGCAGCCCTCGACGCCAGGATGATTCTCGTCGCAGGGGATCAGCAGGAAAGCGTGTTGGTTGCCGTTAGCATCCACGCCTGTGCCGGCAATCTCGCCACGATCGTTGATGGCGTTGGTGATTTGCAGATACACAGCGGAACCAGGCGGAATCAGAGAATTCAGATCGAAGATCGCGCCTTGCTCCCACAGGAAAGCGCGAAAACCGCCGCTCCCGCAACCCCCCGAGCTGCCCACGACCTGCGTTTTCGCGTTAATCACGGCCGCATAGCTGCAAGAATCGTTGCCTACGACTCCGAGGTCAGTGACGCTCTTTACACTCATCCAGAGAGTCGCATGGAATTCGTTGTTCCCGGGAAGGTATCCATAGCCGACAGCTTCCCCCTGATCGTTGATCGCAAAAGCCCCGGTGAAATCTCCGCCCAAAGAGCCACGCAGTTTGTGAAGTGAACCGTTTTCCCACAGAAAAGCAGACGAAGATTGGTCCCCGGTCAGATTGGACCCGCCCACGACTTGACCCTGGTCGTTGAGAGCCGTAGCCAGCGTACAGGTGCCGCCGAAGCCGCCGAGATCCGTCATTCCTTTTTCTTTTTCCCAGATGAAGGAATTCGTGGCTAGGGGATAGCAGGCACCGCTTTGGGTTGATGCAGTGTAGGAATATCCGACGACTTGTCCCGGCTCATTGATAAGGAGCGCCTCGGCGTCGGTGCCGCCGGGAAGGGTGCCCAGGTCCTGCATCCCGTGCTGCTTGTCCCATAGAAACGCTCGCTGCTGATATCCGTACGGGACGTTAAAGAGCCAGAAGTTTCCCACCGCCATGGAATTGGCATCGGGAACCGTGTTCAGGGCTGAGCCCACCACTTGGCCCGCGCTGTTGACGGCGTTGGCTTCGCTCTGATACCCGCCTTCCGGCAATGTGCCCAAGTCCATGATCTGGCCCTGTTGCCAGAGGACAGCGTGATTTTCCGGGAGGCCTCCTGGATACAAGGGATCGGTTTGGCCGTTTTCAGAGGTTCCGGCAATCAGTCCATTCGCAGTGATCCAGATGGGGGCACTGCTCCCGCCACCGGGAAGCGCGCCTAAGTTTGTCAGAACGCCGCTGCCGCCCGCCTGGAAGGTGTCATCGACAAAGCAGTCGTTCGACCAACAAAAGTTTGGGAAGGGGTCGGGCGTGGATGTATCCGCAAAGCCGGCCACTGTCCCCCCACTGGTGAGGACGGATGAGCCAGCAAAATCGTCGCCACTTCCCGGGACGAAATAACTCTGCGGCCCGCCGAACGTGCTGCCTAGGTCCACGATTTGGTAATGATGGGGCTGGTGCTGGTGATCTTGTTTACCTTTATTCTGCGCGGCCAGCTCAAGCTGACAGAGCGGCGTGACCCACAACATGATTGCAACCGTTAACGCCCATCTCTTCGAATTCATATTTTTCCTCCTGACGGCCTGCTCCTATAGGCGTGAACACGACCAAAGCAGCAAGGCTCGCCGTTAGATTTTGCTTCATACCATCCTCCCTGAAATTCATTGCCCCACGCATTTCGCGTTTACGAAGCTGAACTCTGCTGCAAGACAGCGGGCGGGTCAATGTTCCGCGAGTGATTTGCCAGGGATTTCGGAATGATCCGGGTAAGTGACTGCGGCGCAGTGGCTTGATGCCGCTACTTTGAAGACCACTGAGCGCGTCTCGTGGGCCTCGAACCACTTGGCACCCAGAGAGATGGAGGTTGAAGACCACCTGCTGCACTGATAAACTCCGGTGGCACGGGGGCTCTGCTGACCTTATGCGGGCTCAACCTCGGCCTAATGTCGCTCACTTCGGCCCGTTCCAACTGGACCTCAAGGCCGGGGAACTGCACCACGATGGGCGCAGCGTCCGCCTTCAAGAACAGCCCCTCCAGGTTCTCAAAATGCTGCTGGAACATCCCGGCGAGGTGGTCACCCGGGACGAAATGCGCCGCACTCTGTGGCCAAACGACACCATCGTCGAGTTTGATCAGAGCATCAACGCAGCCATCAAGAAACTGCGGCTTGCGCTTCATGATTCGTCGGAAGAACCGCGTTACGTGGAGACCGTAGCTCGGCGCGGATATCGGCTAATGGTGCCAGTGGAGTGGAGGGCAACCCAACAGTCAGATGCAGAAGCTGCGGAACTCGAAGGCGCAGCTCTTTCCAAGAATGCCGCGGCAGGAACCCTGATCGGCAAGAAAGTGTCCCACTACCGTGTGCTCGAAGTGCTGGGCGGTGGGGGAATGGGGGTGGTTTACAAGGCGGAAGATCTCAGGTTGGGGCGCCACGTCGCATTGAAGTTCCTGCCGGAAGAACTGGCCAGCGATCCAGATGCGCTGGAGCGTTTTGAGCGCGAAGCGCGGGCCGCTTCCGCATTGAGCCATCCCAACATTTGCACAATATTCGAAATTGAAGATCACGAAGCGCAGCCCTTCATCGTGATGGAGTTGCTGGATGGCGGCACCCTGCGGGAGTTGATCACGGCGCCGGGGGCGAGAACAGCACCGTTGCCGATGGAGAAATTGCTGAATCTTGCCGTTCAAATCACCGAGGGACTGGACGCGGCCCACGGTGCGGGAATCATCCATCGCGATATCAAGCCCGCGAATATCTTTGTAACCACACGGGGGCAAGCGAAGATTCTGGACTTTGGGTTGGCCAAGCTGGAGGCGGGATCTGCTGCCGAAATTCAATCAGAACGGGGTGCTGCAACCAGAGCCGGCCAACACGAGCAGCCCGCCCCGCAATTCTCACCACAGAGATTGTCACTCAGCAGAACAGGCGTGGCAATGGGAACAGCTGGCTATATGTCGCCCGAGCAAGTGCGAGGTGAAAAACTGGACGCGCGAACGGATCTGTTTTCCCTGGGGCTCGTTCTCTACGAAATGGCCACTGGGCAGCGCGCGTTCATCGGCGAGACGGCGGCCGCGCTACACGCAGCTATCTTGCACTCGACTCCGAAACCGGTTCGGGAGTTAAATCCGGATGTGCCGCCGGCGCTGGACGACATCATCGTCAAGACGCTGAAGAAAGACCCCGAGGAGCGGTACCGGTCAGCGCTCGTGATGTTGGCGGATCTGCGGCAACTGAAAATACCAGGATCTTCGGCCGCATCTGTTCCATCCTCGTCTTCGAAGCCTACCTTGGGCACCGCGATTCTCCGCTGGCGTCGGCTATTGCTGGCAGCAGGTCCTGTGGTGCTTCTCGGCATTCTAGCGAACGTTGTATATCGTTATGTTCGTCCCGTGCAGGCGGGCCGGCTGACCGATCGGGACACCCTGATTTTGGCCGACTTCGCCAACTCCACAGGTGACGTTATCTTCGACGATACGCTCAAACAGACGCTGGGCTCGGCTCTAGTGGAGTCGCCCTTCCTTAACATTCTTCCTGGTGGCACCGTCCGCTCAGCTCTGAGGGTGATGAACCGGCAACCCGATACCAAGCTCACACCCGAGATTGCGAGGCAGGTTTGCTTGCGGGTCGGCAGCAAGGCCTATGTCTCAGGAGTCATCGGAAGTCTGGGCAGCGAATATGTGCTCAAGGTGAAAGCGGTCGGGTGCCAAAGCGGAGAGACTTTGGCGGAGGAGCAAGAGACGGCAACCGGAAAGGAAAGGGTAGTGGACGCATTGGTCAAGGCCACGTCCAAATTGCGCGGTGAGCTCGGCGAGCCGCTGGCCTCCGTGGAGAAATTTGATTATCCCAACGATGAAACCACAGGTTCTCTCGAAGCACTGCAGGCCTACAACCAGGGGACCCGGGCCAGCTACGAGAAAGGCCAAGCTGCCGGGCTGTCCTACTTTTTGCGGGCCATCCAACTCGATCCCGATTTTGCCATCGCCTACCTCTCAGTTGGAGAGAATTATCTGTCGATGGACCAGAGCGCTCGCGCCACGGAGTACATCACCAAGGCATTTCAACTGCGGGATCACGCTGGCGAACGAGAAAGAGAGGAAATTGCCAGCGTCTACTACTACAGCGTCATTGGCGATCTGAACAAGACAGCCGAGACGTGGCAGAGTAGCCTGGCAACGTATCCAAAGACACAAAGTACCTACGGCAATCTGGGCGTTGTCTACGCGGTGCAAGGCAACTATGAAAAGGCAGCCGAGATGGATCGCCGGGTCATTGCCATGGGTGCTACCGTCGGGTTTCTTTACGCAAATCTGGCCCAAAATCTGCTCTCGCTGCAGCGTTTTGATGAGGCGGGACAGACAGTACAGACTGCGTTCGACAAAAAACTGGATACTGACCGATTGCACAGCGTCTTGTATGCGCTCGCCTTCTTCGCCGGAAATTCCAAAGCAATGACGGAGCAGCTGGCCTGGTTTGCGGGAAAGCGCGACTACGAATATTTCGGTTTGATGATGGAATCCGACACGGAAGCGTATGCCGGACACTTGCGCGAGGCACGGGAATTGACGCGTCGTGCGGTGGACTCGGCGACAAAAATTGACAGCCGAGAATCCGCGGCGATCGTGTGGGACTATTCAGCCGCACGTGAAGCCTTGTTCGGAAACGCGGCGCAGGCCCAACAAGACGCAGCCCAGGCTCTTAAGCTGGCTCCGGCCAGCCAGCGCGTGGAAATCGGGGCTGCGCTGGCTCTGGCTATTGCGGGCAATAGCGCAAAAGCGGAATCCCTGGTGCAGGATCTGAGTAACCGATTTCCTAGACATACGCAGGTCCAATCCCTCTGGCTGCCAACGATCGATGCGCAAATCTCACTGACAAGAAAGAAACCAGATGCCGCGATCGATCGGCTGCGGATCACCGCGTCTGTGGAGTTAGGCTACACTCCTACGCTCGCTAACATCTCCTGTCTTTACCCGGCGTATATGCGTGGACGAGCTTACCTCACGGCCGGCAATGCGACAGCAGCGGCCGCCGAGTTTCAGAAGATACATGACCACAATGGCATTGTCTGGAACTGCCCGACCGGCGCACTGGCGTATCTGGAACTAGCACGCGCGAACGCGGTGGAAGCCCGGATCGATAAGGGAGTTGCTGCCGATGCTGCACTCGCCAGAGCTCTCGGTGACTACAGGGATTTTCTTGCCCTGTGGAAGGACGCCGATCCCGATATCCCCCTCCTGAAGCAAGCGAAAGCCGAGTACGCGAGGCTGCAATGAGGGTACTCCAGCTGCCTGCGCGGAGGTTTTGTTAGAGGCTCTTAGGCTAAGGATGGACTGGATGAAGGAACTGGCCTCCGAGGACTGTTCCCTTCGAGCTTTCTCACCTATCTGCGTGACTAGCTCGGAAAGTACAACCAGAGTCAATGCCTGCCGGGGAGCGAATACGTCCCCCCATCTTGACATCCCGTAGTTCTGTATTCGGAAGCCAAGCGTTCCCTTCGCTGGAAGGGGCTCATCGGGAATTAGGCTGATAGTCCCCGTATGTTGAGACAGTCTTTTTGAGAGCACTTCAGCAGCGTTTCGGATTGCAGCAAAATCGGAACTTTCTGGAACTCTATAAAAGCGCCCCCCCTCCCCTGCACGCGTTGTTACTACGCAGAATAAACGCGCATCATTCGTCCCACCTTTTCGAGCACGAAGCTGTTCTCGCACTCGACCTACAGGCGTAGTGAAATTGCAACAGAGACAGGTCGCCGACCCACGCTTGACAGTCCCATCAAAGCTGGGTGCTTTGACGACTGTTTCAGGAGAGGCTTGATCGACCCATTTGTCCTGGCGTTTCACAAGGACACGAAAATCCACGCGTTTCTCTTTCAGGTTCGGTACGAGTTGCAATGCGACGGAGCGGTTTTCTTTCTTCGCAAGCCATAGCGAACGGATGAGTGGTATCTCTGCCCCGCATCCCGGCCCTTCACAGCGAACAGTCCGCGCCCACAAGTATGCGATTGGCGTTGCACCGCTTTGGTCTTTGGGGTAAAAGGTTGCCAGTTCTTTCTCAGCGCTTTTCTTTATCCATGAAGCCCATTTCTTGACTTCAGGGAGCAACTGCGAGCCATATTTCGGGATGTACTCCAAGGCCAATCGGTTCAGCAAAACGGCAACGGGATTAAGGTCACTAGCAAACGCATCAGCGCCGATGCGGAGGGCTTCTAGCGGAATCGAACCGCCGCCACTGAACGGATCGACAACCCTACTCCGCACAGTCACAGGATCGGAAAGCTGTTCCCAGAAATGGTAGGATTCCCATTCCATGAGCACTCCTCTGCTGGCAGATGCCTTGTGGAATTTGATTCAACCGCTGCTGCCGCCCGCGCCGCGCAGGCCCAAGGGAGGCAGACCTCGTTTGCCAGATCGCGCTTGTCTCACCGGGATTCTGTTCGTTCTGCGTAGCGGAATACCGTGGGAGATGTTGCCACAGGAACTGGGCTGCGGTTCGGGCATGACCTGCTGGCGGCGGTTGCGCGACTGGCAAGAGGCGGGCATCTGGCAACTGATCCACTTCTCTTTGCTGGACTGGCTGGCGCGCTACGGGGAAATTGATTGGTCGCGAGCCGTCGTGGACGGCAGTTCGATCCGGGCAGTTCTTGGGGGCGGCAGACAGGGCCGAACCCTACGGACCGGGCCAAGCTGGGCAGCAAACGTCATCTGATCTGCGACGCACGGGGAGTTCCTCTCGCTATTCAACTGACCGGAGCGAACCGCAACGACTCGCAGCAAGCCCTCGCACTGGTTGACGCCATCCCATGCTTACAGGGAGAGCAGGGACGCCCACGGCATCGTCCTGACTGCCTACTGGGCGACCGTGGTTATGACGCCGAGGCAATCCGGCAAGGTTTGCGTGCCCGCCACATCGTCCCTTTTCTTGCGAAACGCAACACCAAACATGGCAGCGGGCTGGGGCGATGGCGCTGGGTGGTCGAACGAACTTTCGCATGGCTGAATCAATTCCGGCGGCTGCGCGTGCGCTACGAAAAGCGGGCGGACATTCACGAGGCATTCTTGTCCTTGGGGTGCGCTCTGATTTGCTGGCGCTTTCTGCGAGTCGATTGGGCGGCGGGTTGAAAGTTAGCTTTGCGCGCAACGCGTTGACTCGCCGCAGCCCTAGTATGGTCGCCTCAAGTGATCGGCCACACCATCTCGCCTTAACCGCATCGTCGAAAAGCTCGGACGTTTTGCTACCTCGTTGAAAAGGCGTCTTAGCTGTGACCTACGGGTTTCTTGTCGGTAGTGGGCAAGTTTCGATTCTCAGCTCGCCGCTGGCAAACCCATGTGAAAAGT
>CAYOUY010000332.1:0-2480 GCA_964407245.1 uncultured Acidobacteriaceae bacterium | reverse complement strand
GACAACGTCGCCATCGCCGAAGAACTAGCCGAAGCGCTGGGTGCGGCGGTGAGCTGCTCGCGTCCGGTCGTCGACGCCAAGTGGATGGAGAAATCCCGCCAGGTCGGCTCGTCGGGCAAAACCGTGAAGCCCAAGGTGTATCTGGCCTGCGGCATCAGTGGCGCATTCCAGCATCTGGCCGGAATCAAGGGAAGTCCGTTCCTGATTGCCATCAACAAGAACCCGAAGGCTCCGATTTTCCAGGTCGCCGATGTTGGAATCGTCGACGACATCCTGGAGTTCCTACCTGTTCTGACTGAGAAAGTTCGCGAACTGCGCGGTGCTGCCGCCAAGTAGTCGCGCCAAATAGAGGTTGAATCATGCTGGCACAAAAAACGCTGAAGCTGAGCCTGAAGTCTCTGAAGGAATTCGCCAAGAAGCGATTGCCTGACGCGACGCTGATCGAACTCGACGAGAAGGATGAATGCCCGCTTGAGATCGTGCGTGACATGTGCAGCCCCGACAAACTGGGCATTCAGCTGCTTTTCATCCCCGAAGAGTTCGGGGGCATGGGCGGCGGCACGTTCGACGTCTACTGCATTTGCGAAGAGATGGCGCGCATCGATCTCGGCATTGCCACTTCAGTGCTGGCCACTTTTCTTGGCAGCGACCCGATCACCGTTGGCGCGACTCCCGAACAAAAGAAAATCTGGCTCAGCCGAATCGCCGACGAAGGATTGCTATTCGCCTACGGAGCGACCGAGCCAGAAGCAGGAAGCGACCTGGGTGCGCTGCGGACCACGGCAGACCCGGTCGTGGAGAATGGCAAGACCGTCGGCTACAAGATCAACGGCAATAAACAGTGGATCAGCAACGGCGGCATCGCCGGCGCCTACAGCGTGCTGGCCAACACACCGAGCGGACCGAGCTGGTTCGTGGTCGAAGCGGGCGCGAAGGGCTTCACCCACGATGAACCCGAAGACAAGCACGGCATCCGCCTCAGCAACACCGCCGCCCTCGCCTTCAACGATGTTTTTGTAACACCGGATCGCCTGATTGGCGGCGTCGAAGGCCAGGGCTTGCTGCAGGCCCAGGCGGTATTCGGCTACACGCGGCTGATGGTCGCTGCGTTCGGCCTGGGCGCCGGATGGGCCTCTCTCGACCGCGCGATTCCCTATTCGACCAAACGCATTCAGGCCGGCGCGCCGCTCTCGGAAAAGCAAGGCTACACCCACAAGCTGATCGTTCCGCATGTCGCGCGTTTGGAAGCGGCACGCGCCTACATCGAAGAAACTGCCGAGCGCATTGACGCCGGCGAAGGCAGCCTGAACACCGAGGGTGCCATCGCGAAATACATGGCAACAGAGGCCGGCAATCAGGCCGCTGACGCGAGTATTCAGGCTCTCGGCGGCTACGGCTACACGCACGAGTACATCGTGGAGAAGATCAGCCGGGACGTGCGAATCACAACCATTTACGAAGGCACCTCCGAAATCATGGAGATGACTATCAGCCGCGACCGCTGGCAGCTTCACTTGAAGACGCGCGGCCAGCACTATCACGATCGGGCGCGAGAGCTGGAAGCGCTGCACGCCAAGCATCCTAACGTGGGCGCAGATGTCGCCGCGCTCGCTCATCATGCGCTGGCCGAGCTTCTCGAGAAAGCGCGCCTTGCACGACTCACGCGCTTCCAGCACATTCTCTTGCGGATCGGGGAATGGATCTCTTACGCGGAGAGCGCAGGCAGCCTGGCCCGCCGCGCCGCGCGTCTGGCAGAAGGAAAGGGTCATGAAAAAACCAACCGCCGTTTCGACCCGACCGCGCTGGCAGCGTTGAGCCGCATTTTTGCCCGGGAAGCCGCGCTCAAGGTCACAGAAGAAGGCTTGCGCTGGATCGCCGGAGCCGGCGGCGCAGGCGAAGGCGAGATGCCCGCGTTCGAAACAAGTTTGCAGTTCCCCGCCGTGCACCGCGCACAGGCGGGTTTGGTCTCTGACATGGATTACATAGCCGACGTCCTCTACAGTCGCGTGGCGAAGCCTGCCCTCGCCGCCTGAGTTCTCGACGCCCGACTATCTGCACGCAACCCTGCCCACCGGGTTGCACAGGAGCGTCATCATGGAAGCCACAGCCTATCGCGCTATCGCCATCGTGGGAACTGGAGCCATTCTCCCAGACGCCCCCAACGTCGCGGCTTTCTGGGAGAACATCAAGAGCGGCCGCTACAGCATCACCGAAGTCGCGCCCGAGAGATGGGACCCGTCGTTTTATTACGATCCCGACCCTGCTGCTCCGGACAAGACATATTCGAAGATCGGCGGCTGGGTGCGCGACTATCCCTGGGACCCGATGAAGTGGCGCATGGCGATTCCGCCGCGCGTCACCGACGCCATGGATCAGGCGCAGAAGTGGGCGATCGCGGCCACACGCGAGGCTCTGGAAGATTACGGCTACCCGAAGCACCCGCTCGATCCCGACCGCGTTGCCGTCATTCTGGGCAATGC
>CAYOUY010000331.1:0-11914 GCA_964407245.1 uncultured Acidobacteriaceae bacterium | reverse complement strand
GCCCAGATCGAGCACCGTCTCAATCTCCATCGGCTTGCCAGCAATCATGTGCCGAAGGGTCTGCCCCTCCAGCAGTTCCATGGCGATGAAAGTTCGCCCATCGGATTCGTCAATCTCATGGATCGTGCAGATGTTCGGGTGGTTCAGCGAGGATGCGGCTTTGGCTTCCCGCTGGAAGCGACTGAGAGCCTGTGCGTCGTTGTCGAGATCATCGGGAAGAAACTTCAGTGCGACGAAGCGACCGAGTTTCAGGTCTTCGGCCTTGTAGACCACTCCCATCCCACCACCGCCCAACCTCTGGTTGACGCGGTAGTGCGAGATGATCTGGCCGACCAGCGGATCGTGGCTAACCGAGTAGTTTGCCATTGGGGAAGACATTCCTTCCCCTCATCCTTTGAGGTAAATCGTAGGCCTGACCACAGCCAAACTCGCATGAGCTGGGCGTGATGTCAGTGACTGGTGTCACGTCTTTGGCTTACCGCGCCGATCAACTAGCGTAACATCCGGATTTCACTCATTGACCCCTTCCAACCGTAAGATGCCCCCCGGTGGCTGCCCACGTCCCCCTTGGCCATGTCTGGTGAGACCCGGAGGATCGCCCTTGGCTATTCCTGCCGTTTGACACTGACGCACACGCGACATTCACCTTGAGGATTACCGGGGAAAACCGGGCAGGTTTCGATGGTACTCGGCTCCGTAAGTCGTTGCGTATACACGTATTAACGTACGAAGCGAACGAGCGGGCCGTTCGTTAAGAATGGAAACGGAACACGGAGGGGCTACCGAGGGCTAAGTCCTGTAGTGCGATGGGAATGACTAGGGGCACGCCGCAAAACAACGGACCGCTTATAAACACGGTGCGAGCGCTTTTGGAGCGATTCTAGCCCTGTTTGGCACAACGGCTGAGGCACGCTACGTCTGGCCCAAGGAACAGGGTTTGGAGCGAATTCCTCTGCGTTCTGGCCCCGTATTGTGAGCGGCTGGGCCTTGGGTATATTTCGGCAATCCCGGGGCGTGTCCTGAGTGCGGCCTGTGGTCTGCCCTCTCCTGCGGCATCAGGATCAGGGACGGGAAGCCGACGGTACGGCGTACATGCAGACCCGCGAGGTGCCAATGAGTTGCGCTGCGGTTTGACGTACGCCGTGCGCTCAGTCTCTCGGCCCTTCCCCTTTGAAGCGCATGTCCGGCAGGAACTCAGCAAACCGCTCGGCCTTCACCTCGATCCCAACCTACGGGCACAGAAGGACACCCACAGGCGACATCTGGAAAGAACCCGGTTTGCGAATACACCAAGAGATGAAGGGGATTGCCTTGGCGTTACGAGGGCTATTCCTCGAAGAGCGGTTCGCAGGCGTGACTCAGTATCGTCCCAAGGATCAGCCTGCAAAGAGCACTAGACAGGCGCATACCGAGGATTCCTTAAGGGAAGACCAGAGCACTGCCCAAAGGCGATCCTGAGGGTTCGCCAAGGCAGTATTCAGGCCCATGTGCGTCGGGTGCTCGAAAAGGAATGACGTAGAAGGCCGAACATGCTTATTTTCAGCGACTTAGGATTGAATATCACGCAAGCACCCGGCCCAGAATGCTGGAGAACCAGAATTGTGTGTTTTCAATGATTTACAAGATTAACCTACTTAGAGATCAAGTTCTCTCGCCTATGGCACCTCCATCACCGAGAAAGCGACGGTTCATTGACGAAACGGGCAAGCGCTACGGGAGACTGCTTGTCCTGAGGTTCGACGAAGTTCGCAACGGTCAGGCTTACTTCGTGTGCCAGTGCGAATGCGGCAGTCAGGTTTCTGTTAAAGGAGCAAACCTCCGCAGCAAAAACACTACGACGTGTGGTTGCTCACATCGCAAGAAGGCAAGCAACCATCGAGGCAAGATGGCGATGAGACGGTTCGGTCATCACCTCGTGTTTGGAAAAATTGACCCTCAGGCTCCGAAGAGAAAAACTCGTTGGGCAGTGGGGTGCTACTACTGCTGTCGCCTTTCACCTCAAACCGAGCACAAAATCCGATCTGGCAAATTGATCTGCAAATGTCTCGTCAGCACGAGAACAAGTTGGCGCAGGATGATCGACCGGTGCACGAATCCCAAACACCCTTATTTCCACAAATATGGGGGCGCAGGCATCACTGTCTGTGAGCAGTGGCGCGACAGTTTCTTGAATTTCTTAGAGGACATGGGGCGGCGACCTGAAGGAAAAACGATTGATCGCTATCCGAACCCGCTGGGCACCTACAAACCCAGTAACTGCCGGTGGGCAACCAAGAAAGAGCAGGCCCAGAATCGCAGGATGAGAGTGGCACCTGTGCTAGACTGATCCCGAACATCAAGAGCGAACTGAGCAAACGCCTCAGTTCCACCAACCGAATCCGAAGGATCACGGTGGGTGCCGTCTACGGCAGATGTGGTGAGCATGGAGGCTCACAAAGAATGAATCCCACACACACTGAGCTATCCCGTGTCATCATCGGGCGAATTCTCGAAGCATCACCGAATATCCCTCGCGCAAATTTGGAGGGAATGTCTCTGGCAAGCCAGCTCGATCTTCTGTTTCTCTTGCGCGGAAGCTACGGATCGATTGGGAATTTCGTATCCACGCAACGAGCGCTGCGTCACCTCGTCGGAGAGGATGAATTCTGGAGATGGCCGGAGCAGACCAAAACAGAAACCTCGGCAAGTGCCACGGTGAACTGATCACGGAAGGTGGGGACACTTTCAGCCAATTGTTTTGTGTGAACCGTGATTCTACGATTTTTCAGGGTGAGGGTCATGTCAGCGATTTGCTACATCCGAGTGTCAACTGCGGAGCAGGCGAAGCAGCAATACAACCTGCCCACCCAAGAGAAGAAGGTTCGGGATCACTGTGCACGCGAGGGCTGGCCAGTGCTCCAGCTGTTTCCAGATCGAGGTGCGTCTGCGAGAACAGAGGATCGGCCTGAGTTTCAGAAGATGCTTGCGTATAGCCGCAAACACAAGGGAAAAGTCACTCACGTTGTTGTCGCGGACCTGAGTCGTTTTGCACGTAATGTGCGCGATCAGGCAAACGCGATCACGGAACTTCAACAACTCGGCATCAAGGTGGTCTCAGTTGATGAGCCGATCATGGATGACACCGCAGTCGGGAAGTTTATGCGGAATATGACCGCTTCTGTGAATCAATACTACAGCGATGTTCTGGCCGAACGAATCAAAGGTCGCATGGATGAGGGATTTAAGGCGGGACGTTTCCTGCACTACGCTCCTATCGGCTACAAAAATGTAGATAAGAATCTAGTGGTAGACCCGGAGCGCGGTCCTTTGATACGCCAAGCGTTTGAGATGCTCGCCAGTGGAAATTACCCGACTACGGATGCTGTACTCAAACTTGTCACCGGCCTCGGACTGCGAACGCGCAAAGGAAATGTGGTTACGAAGCAAAGTTGGGGCAGGCTTCTGGCAAACCCGGTTTATGCCGGATGGATTGTCTCTGGGCAGAAACGCGTGCACGGCCAACATGAGGCCCTAGTCTCGGACGCTGTGTTCCAAAAGGTGCAGGAACGCATTGGAGGCAAGAGCGTTCCACACAAAGCGATCAGCGATGATTTTCCCCTGCGTGGCCTCGTACGCTGTGCATCCTGCGGGAACTTTCTAACCTCTGGATGGGTCAGAGGCCGCAAGGATCGCTACCCTCGGTACTGGTGCTGGAATCCCAAGTGTCACCACAAGTGTGGTGTGGGCCGGGATGATCTGGAGGCTCAGTTCATCGCGCTGCTAGAACGCATGGAACCCACGGCGGAGCTGATTGCACAGTTGCCAGTGATCGCCGCACGCCAATGGGAGACCCGGAAGGTACGCATCGCAAAGGACGCGGAACAGCTCTCGAAGCGACTAGCAGATCAACAAACTTTGAACCAACGAGCGATCCGCTCAAAGATCGAGTGCGAGATTTCTGCCGAGGATTTCCAAGTAATGAAAACGGCCATCGCTGCTGAGGAAGCCCGAATTCAAGAGCAGATAAATGCTTTGGATTCTGAGCGATCTGCGATGAAAGACCTGATCGAACAGGCGCAGGTTCAATCAATCGATCTCGTAGCTGCGTGGAGGGATGGCAGCACGGCTCTGAAGCAGGAGATGGTACGCGGGTTCTTTCCACAAGGCTTGCCGTACAGCAACGAGAGGAAGTTCTTTGAACCGGCGAACCGTGAGCTAATGGATATGCAAATCAGAGGGTTACGAACCGCAGTTGACGAATGGAATGCCGAAAATAGCATTGGAGCGGGAGACGGGATTTGAACCCGCGACTTCGACCTTGGCAAGGTCGCACTCTACCGCTGAGTTACTCCCGCTCAGCAACGCTAATTGTATCATTCCGGTGCACAGTTTCTGGTAAGGTCAGGCCTTGCGGTCGACGTTTGCTGATGCTGTTGCGCCGTATTACGCCAACTCCACTTCAATCTTCTTCGCAGCCTTGTCCAGTTTTACGATACGAAAACCTCGCACCTGGCCCGCGCGGGCAGGCTCCGTCTTGGGAGTCGCGCTCGGCCCGCTTTTCCAGCGGGCTTGCAACATCGAACTGAGAGAAGACAGATCGGCCCTTGCTTCTGTCGTCGCTTCGCTTTTCGTGGAAGTCACGGCGGGCGATGTTGCCTTGCACACGGCGTGAATCCCATCGCCCAACTCCACGCGCGACTCATCCACCAGTCGCCCAGTGACCACGTCTCCTTCTTTATGCTCCTCCAGATATTCGTCGATCCCGGTCGGCACCAGCTGTTTCATGCTGAGCCGCATCTGGCGCTTCTCCGGATCGATGGCGATTACCTGCGCCTGCAATACCTGCCCGACGCGCAACACATCCGCCGGCTGGTTGATGCGTTTTTCGGCGCTGATCTCGCTGACGTGTACCATCCCTTCGACGCCCTCGGCCAGCTGCACGAAGGCGCCGAATTTCGTCAGGCTGGTCACGGGCCCTTCAATCGCCGATCCCACCGGGAACCTTTGTGGCGCATCCGCCCAGGGATCTCCCAGCGCCTGCTTCAGCCCGAGCGCGATGCGGCGCTCGGCAGTGTTCACGCCAAGAATCACCACCTCGACCGTCTCGCCGGGCTTGACTACGTCGCTGGCCTTGCGGACTTTGCCCTTCGACCACGACATTTCGGAAATGTGGATCAATCCCTCGATGCCGGGCTCGAGTTCCACGAACGCGCCAAATTCCATCAGCCGCGTCACCGTCCCGCGCACGCGCTCTCCGGCCTTGTACTTTCCCGCCACCGCATCCCACGGATGCGCCTGCAACTGCTTTAGCCCCACCGAGACGCGGCGCTTGTCGCCTTCGGTCCCGAGCTTGAGCACTTTCACTTCGACCTGCTGGCCCACGGAGAGCACGTCCGCGGGCTTGTTCACGCGCCCCCACGCGATGTCGCCGACGTGCAGCAAGGCATCCACGCCGCCCACGTCGACAAACGCGCCGTAGTCGGTCACACTACGCACCGTGCCGGTTACGGTGTCACCTTCCTTTATTTGCGAGTACAGACGATCTTTGGCCGCGCGTTCTTCTTCTTCGGCAACTGCCCGCCGATCGACGACCACATCTTCATCGGCCACGTCGAGCTTGATGATGCGGCAGCGAATCTCCTGCCCGACCAAGTTCTCCATCTCGGCCGCCTCGCGCACGCCGCTGCGCGAGGCCGGCATAAACGCCCGCACGCCGACATCCACGCTGAATCCGCCCTTCACCACCGCCGTTACCGTGCCCAGCACGGGCGTCTTGTCGGCGAAAGCTTTTTCGAACGCGTCCCAGTCCATGGGCCGGGCGACTTTGAAGCGCGACAGTTCGTAGTAGCCATCCGCGTCGCGCCCCTTGATCGTGACCGACACCTTGTCGCCGGGCTGCAGCGTTTCTCCCTGTAGCGCGGTAACCGGCAGGATGCCTTCCGACTTGTAGCCGATGTCGAAGAAGACAGCCTCAGCCGTCACCGAAATTACCGTGGCCTGCAGCTGGCGGCCGTCTTCTGTCTTGTGCGAATGACTCTTCTGGAACTGGGTGAGAATTTCCCCAAAGGATTCTGTGTGCTCGGTCGGCTGAGGCTCTGTCGCTTCTGAGTTGGAAGCGTCTGGATTAGGAATGGTCGGGTTGGACATGAAAGGTTACAGCCCTCGTTGCGGGATCGAATTATTAAGGATATCGCGAGAGCGGCGTGAGCGTCACCGCGCTACCCACTGCGGATCTTCTTCCGGCTTCACGATCTGCCCGTCGCGCATATGAATAATGCGGTCGCCGTACTTGGCCGCCTCGGGGTTGTGCGTGATCATCAGCACGGTCTGTCCGAGCTCCTGGTTAGAGCGCCGCAGCATGCTGAGCACAACCTCGGAATTTTTCGAATCCAGATTGCCTGTGGGCTCGTCGGCCAGAACTACTGCCGGTTTATTGATCAGCGCGCGCGCCAGCGCCACGCGCCGTTGCTCGCCTCCAGAAAGTTCTGCCGGACGGTGGTGCAGCCGCTTGCTCAGGCCCAGCAAGTCCGTAATGCGATTGAAATGTGCCGGATCGCGATCGCCATTGCCCGAAATCTCCTGCGCAATCAGGATGTTCGATCGCGCATCCAGTGTGGGCAGCAGGTTGAACTTCTGAAACACGAAGCCGATCTTGCGCTTGCGCAGCCGCGTGCGCTCGGCGTCGGAAAGCGCAGCCAGTTCCTGGCCGTCAAGAATCACGCTGCCGCCGTCGGCCCGCGTCAGTCCGCCCAGAAGATAGAAGAGCGTCGATTTGCCGCTTCCTGAGGGCCCGACTACGCTGACGAATTCGCCCTTCCGCACGCTGAAGGAAATGCCGCGCAGCGCCTCGACCTCAATCTTGCCCACGTGGTAGGTTTTGCGCAGATCGCGCGCTTCGATAAATGCGGCTTCGCTGGATGCAGGGCCCATGCCTGAAGGAATCTTACACGAATGAATGAGTCAGGAGTGATGTGGGGGCTGTGCGGAAGAGCAACCGCGCTTCATCGAGCATGCTTGCTCACGCGACCCCGGCCTGCCTGGAAATCTGCGCCGCTTTTGGCTGCGGCGCCTTAGGCCCGCGCTTGCGAACCAGCAGGGTACGGATCCGTTCCAGCAGATCGGCTGGCGCGTACATTCCCTTGGTCAGGAATACGTCGGCCTTCGATTCGTGATCGTAGATGCGAACCTTGCTCGAGATAAGAATGGCGGGAGTGTTAGGCGACAGGTCTTTGATCTTTGCGATCAGTTGCGGCCCGTCCAGGCCCGGCATCGCCATGTCGGCAATCACCAGGTCAATACCACCTCGCGCGAAGCGCTCCAGCGCTTCCTCGCCGCGGGAGAAACTCGCGACCCGGTATCCGCGCGTCTCCAGCACAATCTTGCGGTGGGACAAAGATTGTTCGTTGTCGTCAACACACAGAATCGTGCGCTTGGGTTTCATCAGCCTTCCGCAACCCGCTGATCGATTCTGCCGGGACCAGAACGACCAACAGAGGCTTTTCTCGATATGAAGAATGTTGCAGCGAACTGCATGCTAGCTGGAAGAGTGATTGCTGTAAAGTGCCGCCGATGCTAATGGGACTTTTTGGCCATTGCCTTTTTCGCGAACGGGTGCATCCAACATGTTTCTGCGTTTTGTGCGATGGCACTCAGAGGAAAACTTCTCCGCGCATGACCTCGACCGCGTTGCCGCCGACGCGCACGTTAACTATGCGGTTACCGTTCTGAGAAGCCCGCACGAAAATCCGGCTGGGTCGTTGCATCTCGATGCCCTGCTCAATGAGCACGCGTTCGTCGGAGTTGGCAACACCGTGCGCCACCATCCACGCTGCCGCACAACCGGCGGCCGAACCCGTGGCCGGATCTTCGCCGTTGTAAAACAGCATGCGGGCGTGCAAGCGGGCTGCCGGATCGGCCGTTTCCCGCGACACGAAATAGAAGAACTTCGCATTCGTTCGTTGCGCATATTCGCTGACGCCGTGCATATCGATGCGCAGATTCTTGATCGCTTCGAGCGATTTCAGCGGCGTGATGGTGAAGGGAACTCCGGTCGAAACAGTCTCGATCGGCAGCGACTCATCGAAATCTTCCCGGGGCAAGCCTGTGGCTTGCGCCACGGCCTCGCGATCGTGGCGCATTCCAAATACCGGGTCGACCTGCGTCATCTCGCCAAACGCCGGCTGAACCGAATCATCAAATTGCACCGGCACTTTTCCCACGTTCAAATCGAGTGTGATGCGGCTGGCGCCGCTGCCGCCGCGCAGGGCGAACGCCGTGCCCAGCGTGGGATGCCCAGCAAAAGGCAGTTCCTCCTGCACGGTGAAAATTCTGACGCGCACGCCACGCTCGTTTTCGACCGTCTTTTCACGTGGGAAGATGAAAGTCGTCTCCGACAGATTCATCTCGCGCGCGATCGCCTGCATCTCTGCGTCATTCAGTCCGCGCGCGTCGAAAAATACCGCGAGGGAATTGCCTTCGAGCGCTTTGGACGAAAAAACATCCCACTGCGCCATCGCCAACCGCCGGAATCCGTTCTTCATGACAACCTCCGAGCAACTCAGGCGACGAGGGTCGCACGCCAAGCAGGAGATGCCCCAGGCCATCGCCGCGATGCAGGAAAGATGAAGACCATGCTTGTGTGCCGTTTGACACCGGCCCAAGGTGCTTCTATCCTTGCGGAATGACGGTGCCTACCAGTGCCAGTATGATGTGTTGTTGCCGCTGCCTGCTCGGTGGGTAGGGAGTCAGCGAGATTCTTCCAACCCACCCGGCGAGCGGGTGGGTTTTTTTCCTTTGCTGCCGGGCTAGAGGGGGACGGGCAAAATTCTGCTAATCGTTAGTAATCTAATGTGCAAAGGAGACATTGAATGACCACCGCGACCGAAATCACCAGCATCCCTCGTATCAACGACACCGCGCCCGACTTCACCGCCGAAACCACGCAGGGCACCATCCACTTTCACGAATGGATCGGTGACGGCTGGGCGATCTTATTTTCACACCCCAAAGACTTTACGCCGGTCTGCACGACCGAGCTCGGCGCGATGGCGAAGCTGGCGCCAGAATTCGCCAAGCGCAACACGAAGATCATCGGCCTGAGCGTCGACTCCGTCGCCAACCACAAGAAGTGGGAGTCCGACATCGAAGAAACGCAGGGCGCGAAAGTGAACTATCCCATGATCGGCGACCCGCAACTGAAGGTTGCCAAGCTCTATGGCATGCTCCCCGGCGACGCGGGAGATACATGCGAAGGCCGTACTCCAGCGCTCAACGCGACCGTGCGCACGGTATTCGTGGTCGGCCCCGACAAGAAAGTCAAGCTGCAACTCAGCTATCCCATGACCACAGGCCGCAACTTCGACGAGATTCTGCGCGTGATCGACTCGCTGCAACTCACGTCCAAGCATTCGCTGGCGACCCCGGCGAACTGGAAACCGGGCCAAGACGTGATCGTGGGCGGCAACGTCAGTGACGACGACGCAAGAAAGAAATTCGGCAACTTCAAGGCGCCCAAGCCGTACCTGCGCATTGTGCCTCAGCCGAAGTAGGCCGCGGTAACACCAGTTTGCGACGTTTAGGGTTGGGGTGGCAAAGGGCGCGGCGTCAGCCGCGCCGATGGTGCCGGAAACGACGCGGCTCTTGGCCTGAAAGGGCTTGCCCGCCATTTGCGAAACAGAAGAGGCCACGGATATAACAGTCGGTGGCCTTTGACTGTTCTCGCGGAAGCGCATGCGGTCCGGTGATCGTCCCGGTCTTCAAATGGTGGAAGTATCATAAGAACCAATAGGATACGGGCGGAATGAAGTGGAGTGATTCGGTGATTTTGAAGGGTTTCGGGAGTGACGGAAAAGTAATTGTCAGTGAAAGTGTCAGTAAATAAAATTTTCAGGTAACGAAGGTGGATCAATGGCAAACATAGGCGCGAAAAAGGCTGGCGATTTTGGGAATTTTTCTTTCAGTTTAAGCCGGGACGATCAAGCGGCAATTCAGACGTGGCTTCGCAACTTGCCACCACCCATGCAAGGTTCTAAAGAGTGGTCGCTACTTCATGCTTTGACGTACACGAAGGATTGGACCGAGGCACCGAAGCACCCACAACTGAAGACCACATAATGACCGACAACCTCGGACCGATTCTTCATTCTTTACCTGCGCTCAATGTCCTCGTGATTGCTTCAATCGTCATCTTCGGAGAGTAAACCGAATCGTCTTCCTTTGAGAGCAAGCCGGAACTACCGAAATCGGCCACCGAAGTTACGAGTTGGGCAAGAATCAGGTCTCGTTGTTCGGGCGTGATGGCCGATTCTACAAATGCGGGCATACTGTTTGCTATTCGTTGACGGTGAAGGTTCTGCTGGCTCATGTGCATGTGCGCTCTTAGTATGCGCAAGCAAAAGGTTGCCATCGCACCGACTGCTGTCAGAATCGTGATCCTGATGGCCGCGAAGTAGATAACTTCCCATTTCATGCCTTCAGGTAGATGGATTTTGGCCAAGTAAATCGCGACCGCGATGAACGCTGCCGTGGAACCGCCACTCATCCAAGCCCACAAAGTTACATCTCCCTTAAGAACCTTCTGCGCCTCTCTGAATTGTTCCTGCGCAACATCCACGGAAATGTGAGCGGCAGTCTTCCGTGCTCGATCCTCAATCTCCTTTGCCAGTTTCTTGGCTTCACTTAAGGTTTTCTCTGACTCTACGCGGACCTGAGTGAGTGCTTCCTGAGCCTGAGATTTCATTTCGGAGACGGTATGTTCGTATTCTTGTCTAATTCCCTCGTCTTGCAGAAATCCCCTCGCTTCGACGGCTGCAGTCACAAAAGGCGGCCAATATGACCGTAACGCCTCAAGCTGCGCAGGGATTTCCGTCAGGAAGTTTTGCCTTTGGGCTACGTACTCAGTATTAGCTCGCTTTACCTGCTGTTCTAGAAGTGACCGAATGGTGTTTAGTACACTGTTGAGATTATTGACGGCCCCATCGTCAACGTCCTTGCCATACTGAAGCGCGAAAAGCGCTTTTTTACAAATGGTTTCAAATGTCTCCGTAAATCCTGATTGTTGAAGGGATTCTTCACCGAGCGTAGGCCGAAGCAATCGGTCCTTGTCGATGCTCTTGATTCCTGAGACTGTGTTTACGAGGTTAGAGTAAGCTTGCGCACTAGACATTTCTTCTCCTTGGTGGGGGGGGGAGGGAAAAGAACGGTAGATTATACTCTTGGAGCACGATGTAAGGACTGAAAGAAGTGAGCTGTTGCCTGCCCCATTAGTGCACTTTCGGTTTTTTCTGATTGTCTACGGCACGGTGTCCAGTCTGTGCGGACGTTTGATTTGCGTTTGGCCTGTTGTGTTGGGTCTTGGCAATGATGACCGCGAGAACTACTAATGTAAGAATCAGTACCAGAGTTCCGATGACGATGACTCTAATGATTGTATTTACCACACGCCGAAAAGTCTGTGAGCAAAAATATAAGACTAGTGGCATAACGGACAGAAGCGTAGCAGCAATTCCGTTTGGGATTGCTAGTTTGTCAATAATGAACTGTTTAGATAAGAATGGCTTCTCTATGCTCAGAAGGAGCCAGAAGCAACCGAACCACCAGCCAAAACACACGAAGAACAGCAAGATTCGGAAGATGAACCGAGTCCGCCCACCTGTGCGCCAAGCGAAGTCTCTTTCGGTTTCATCGCGCCACCAAGCGCGTATCAATGGGTTGTCGTCCGACATGCGGCGGCAATTTTACATCCGTTGCGGCCTAGGAAGAAATCGAAGTGAAGCCGGGTTGCCCCCATCGGATACGACTTCATGCGAAGCCCAAAGTGATGGGGGCTTGTCCCGTGCTGGCAGGAACGAGTCATTGTTAGTCAGGTGCCCCGCGTGGTCGCCTTGGCTGGAATCCCTTCCAACGGCTCGCACCACCAAGGTCAAAATCGAAGCTT
>CAYOUY010000330.1:0-4549 GCA_964407245.1 uncultured Acidobacteriaceae bacterium | reverse complement strand
GCTACCATGCCACACAAGCCCATCTTAACAGTTGGTTGCTACAAAAACTGCCACAGAGTCCCAATTCCCCGCATTGTTGAAAATCCATTGAAAGACTCAATTTCCCTGCCCTACCCTGGATGCCTCACCCCTGTAACCCGTCAGCAGGAACCGTTGTCTCCGTGCGCGCTGAATCCTGGCCTGGTTGGCCTTCACAAGTCATCGCAGAATCGTTCCAAACGAGTCTTGAAAAACGGTTTCAGACGCCGCTGTCAACGCAAAGTAGAAATGTCCGGATTTCTGCCAAGTAAGAATGTCCGCTTCCAGGATTTGCGCCAGGGGTGGTCGGGAGGCGGAATGTATTTGGGTTTGCTGAGTTGCTGTGGTTTCAGTTGGCGATTCGCGAGGCCTGCAGGCCGTAGGCCGGAAGGACTTGCGGATCGCGGCGCCGCCGGACAGGCCAGCAGCGGTAGGTATCGGCCGCGAAAGCGCAGCCAGTGAGTGCCGTCGAGCCGCCGTTCGATCTCCGCGCGAGCGCCGCGCAGGCCCACGCATACCTCCTTGCGGCGCACTCCCCAGCGCGCACCATTCCAGGACACGGTATGATCGGCAGACACCGTCCGCGCCACGCGCACACTGAGGATTTCTGGCAAGCGATGCGTCCGCTCCAATCGTCGATGGGCGTCGCAGGGCTGAACGGGCCGCTTGGCGAAACGCGTCTCCCACCAAGGCCAGAAGTTGATTTCCAGGAAGCGGTTGGCCCCGTCGAGCGTGCGGATATCTCGCAGACGCATCTCTTTCACCAAGCGGTCCTGCAAGGTGCCAAACAGCCGCTCGATGCGTCCTTTGGCCTGTGGAGAATGAGCGGCGATCCACTCGATGTCCAGTTCCGCCAGCGCGCGCCCGACCTGCGTGCGCGCCGGTTCGCCCCGCAACTGCTCCTGCCACTGCACCGGGCGAGAGGTCACAAACAGCCCGCTTTTATCGGTGTACAGCGCGAGCGGACGCCCATAACGCTCCAGCCAGCCTCGCAGCGTGCGCAGATTTTCTTCCGTCGAATCGTGCTCCACCAATCGACCCCAGACCCGGCTGGTGGCGTCATCGATCAAAGCGATCAGGTGGCTGGCTGGACCGCGCTCTTCCAGCCAGCGATACGGCGAGCTGTCCATCATCACCAACTCGCCGAAGGCCGACCGCCTCGGTCTCCACACGTGCACCGATTTCACACGCCGTGGCCGAGGCTGCCACAATCCCGCTCCGCTCATCCACCGCGCAGAGTCTCTCGACTAACCCGTAGACCTTGCGCGGCCAAGTGTTCGCTGACTAGGGTCGGACCAAATCCGGCATAACGCGCCTGACGCAACTCCCGCAGTGCACGCTGCTGGAGAACCTCGGGAATCTTGCGATTCGAGCAGCGGCCGCGTAAGCGGTGCAGGATTCCCCGATCTCCTTCCTGGCGCAGCCGGGCCTGCAAGCGGCGTACGTGCCGGTCGCTCAGCCGCAGCCGCTGGGCTGCTTCCACCTGCTTCAAATGCCCTTGCTCGACCTCGTGCAACACCTTCAACCGCTCCCGCTCTCTGGCACTCAACTCGATTCGCTCCGGCTCCATGCCTCCTCCCGCCCCGCATAGAACCGGACATTTCTACTTTGCACAAACCGGACATTCTCATTTTGCAGCGACACAGATTTAGGTTTCCCTTGACACACCTCGACTTCTAGGCCTATGCTCTCTGCATCCCGAGTTGTCTAGGGGTATCGATCCGATGGCCCGAAATGATCTTCAGGGTAGTCTTGACCTTCTCGTCCTAAAGACCCTCGCGCAGATGGGCGAACTCCACGGTTACGGCATCGTGCTGCACATCCAGCGCGCGTCCGACGAACTGCTCTCCGTCGAAGAAGGCTCGCTCTACCCCGCGCTGCACCGCATGGAGCAGAGCGGCTGGATTCGCTCGGAGTGGAAAATGACGGACACCAATCGAAAAGCGAAATTTTATCGCCTCAGTGCCGCGGGGCAGAAAGAGCTGGATCAGGCGTTGAAGAGTTTCGAGCAGCTCGTGAAGGGAATCCGCGCGATGTTGCGGTATGCGTGAGGTAAAGCCATGTCGCTCGCCAGCCGAATTGTGAACCTGTTCCGCCGCTCGAAACTCGACGACGAAATCGATGCTGAACTCCGGTCGCACATCGAAATGCGCACTGCGGACAACATCGCCGCCGGCATGTCGCCCGAAAAGGCCCGCCGCGACGCGCTTCTTCGCTTCGGCAATCGAGCCGCGCTGCGCGAGCGCGTGGCTACAGCGGACCTTGACATCGTTTTGGACGCTGCCGCGCGCGACCTTCGCTACGCAGTGCGGCAACTCCGCCGATCCCCGGGTTTCACTATCACCGCCGTGCTCACCCTGGCTTTGGGAATCGGCGCAAACGTCGTTGTCTTCGGCGTCCTAAACGCGATGGTTCTCAAACATCTCGACGTTCCGCAACCAGCCGGACTCTACAACGTAGTGCAGAAGCCGCAGGGCTACGAGAACCAGTCCTATCCGGATTACGCCGATTATCGCAGGCTCAACACCACATTCAGCGGAATGGCCGCTTATCGTCTGCAAAGCGCAGGGCTGAGTACCGGAAAATGGGCCAACAAAAGCTTCTTTTATGAGGTTTCAGGCAGTTACTTCGATTTGCTCGGGGCGCGGCCCGAACTGGGCAGATTTTTTCAGGATAGCGACGAACACGGGCCCAATTCGGCCCCTTATATCGTCTTGAGCGAGAATTTCTGGCGCTCCCGCTTCAACGCCAACCCCGCGGTGGTCGGCACCGTCGTCGAGGTCAATAAGCGTCCGTTTACCATCATCGGTGTTGCATCGGCATCCTTCCACGGAACCGATTTGTTTATTTGGCCGGACTTCTGGATGCCGATCGTGAATGAGGAGCAAGTGGAAGGGTACGACTTCCTCAGCAAGCGTTTCAACCACGGTTTGTGGATCTTGGGAAAACTAAAACCGGGCATCACGCCGCAACAAGCGGAGAACAATCTCAATGGCATTGCCGCTCAATTGGGCAAGCAATTCCCAAACGCGGACGAGGGAATGGGTGCGCGGCTGGTCAAGCCCGGTCTGATGGGAGAGATGCTCGGAGATCCAGCCGAAGCGTTTCTCTCGGGCATCATGCTCCTTGCGTTTCTTGTGCTTGTCGCAGCATGCGCCAATCTTGCCAGCATTTTTGCTGCTCGCACCGCAGACCGCAGCCGCGAGCTAGCCATTCGCCTCGCCATCGGCTCGAGCCGCTGGCACATTCTGCGTCAACTGCTCAGCGAAGCCGTGGCAGTCTCAATTATGGGCGGCATTGTCGGTACGATCTTTGCCGCGTTGATGCTTCGCGTGCTGACGCGCTGGCAGCCCTTCGCCGAATTCCCCATCCACGTAACCGTAGTTCCGGATGCGCGCGTGTATTTCGTAGCACTTGTACTGTCGTTCGGCAGCGGGCTGCTGTTTGGCCTCCTTCCCCTGCGGCAAGTCCTGCAAACGAGCGCGGCTCAAGTGATCAAGGGCGGAACAGGTGCCATGCTTTTCCGCCGGTTCACGCTGCGTGATCTGTTGCTCGCCATCCAAATCACTCTCTGTACGCTTCTGGTTACCGCATCTCTCGTCGCATTCCGAGGCATGCAGCGCTCCTTGCACGCCCCGATGGGATTTCAACCGGAGGGAACGGTTCTCGCGGAGACCGATCTGCAAATGGCGGGATACTCGGACGAGATGTCGTCGGCGGCACGTAAACGCATGCTGGAAGAAACTTCTCGAATTCCAGGCGTCACCGCAGTTGGCATCGTTGACGAGCTTCCCCTCGGCACGGGAGGCAGCAGCGGCCCCGTATATCGCGAGGCCGCCACAGATTTCCGCCCAACTGACAGCGTGCTTGAGGCGAAATTCTATTCGATCTCTCCCGGATATTTGCAGGCTGCTGGTACTCGCTTGCTGCTGGGCCGCGATTTCACATGGCTCGACGGCGCCAAGTCGCCAAACGTTGCCCTGGTGAATGAAACTTTTGTTCGCGGCATGTTTGGTGGTGCCTCTGCCATCGGTCTCCATTTCAGGATGGGCGACAAGGAGTTGTATCAGATCGTCGGCGTTGTGGAAGACGGGAAGTACAACAGTCTGACGGAAGAAGCGACACCGGCCGTGTTCTTTCCGCTTGCTCAGGGCGCACCGAGCGACACGAGCCTTGTCGTTCGGTCTCCCCTGTCCGCCGCAGAATTAGCGCCGGTTCTAACCCACGTGCTCGCGGGAATCGATCCCAACCTGCCGTTCACAATTCATTCCTGGACGGATGCGCTGTCGCTCGTTCTGTTTCCTGCGCGAGTGGCTACTGCAGCGCTTGGGGTGATGGGCTTGCTGGCCGCAATGCTGGCCGTCACGGGCGTATTCGGCGTGGCGACGTACTCGGTTTCGAAGCGCATGAAAGAACTCGGCATTCGCGTCGCTCTGGGCGCAAAACCATTGCGGCTCATGGCCGCGGCTCTGGGCCGTCCGCTGGTTTTGCTTGTTCTCGGTTCAGCCGCGGGCTTGCTGCTTGGCGTGCT
>CAYOUY010000329.1:0-17967 GCA_964407245.1 uncultured Acidobacteriaceae bacterium | reverse complement strand
GAGGCCGTCGATGCCGCCGAGGTCGATAAAGGCGCCATATTCGGTGAGGTTCTTAACAATCCCGGTGAGTACTGCCCCCTCTTCCAGATGCTCAATCGTTTTGCCGCGCTTCTGCGTCTGTTCTTCTTCGAGCAGATGCTTGCGCGATACGACGATATTGCCTCGCTTCTTGTTCAGCTTGATGACGGCGACTTCGATTGTCTGGCCCTTCATGCCGTCGAGATTGCGAATGGGACGAAGATCAACCTGCGAGCCGGGAAGGAAAGCATGCGCACCGAGAATGTCGACGGTCAGGCCGCCCTTGATGCGGTCCACCACGACGGCCTTGATCGGCTTCTTCTCCTTGTGAGCCTTTTCAATTTCTTCCCAGGCGTGAATGCGCGCGGCTTTCTGATGAGAAAGGTTGATGTAACCTTCCTCGGTCTCGCCCTTGTCGCGCATCACGTCGATTTCGTCGCCAGGCTTGACCTTGGGGTTGCCCTCATGATCGAGTACCTCGGCCAGCGGCAACATGCCTTCCGACTTGGCCCCGATATCAACGACCACGTGCGTTCCCGTCAGCTTCAGCACCGTGCCCTTGATGACGCGATCGTCGTGCACCGCCTCTTCGGACTCGGTGGTGAACGTCTCCAGCGCGGAGGCGAAGTCCTCCGTGGCGGGCGTCGCATGACCATCCTCGGGAGCGGCGGGCGCGGTCGATTCCGCTGCGGCAGGTGTGGGAACTTCGGGTTTCGGGGTTTCCGCCTCGGCTACAACAGTAGAGGTGGAGTCGGAATTAAGGGCGGTGGTGTCGTCGAGCAAAGTTAAGCCTCTCTGATAACGGGATGCGGGCCTGCTTTGCGGACTGCTGGACGAGTCGTTTGGTTGTGGTGGGCCCACCCTGGCGAGTGAGCTTGGACAATCCCCAGCTGTCGGACGTTTACAGAAAACCCGCGTCCAAAGGGAATTCTTCTCGACTATAGCAACGGGCTGCGAAGGGTGTCAAACGCAAATCGCGTGTATGTTACACGCAGGTTTCAGTTGTTACAGTTTCAGAACAAGCACTCATCTGCTAATCTGCCCTGCTATGGATTATCTCTGGACTCCGTGGCGCTATGCCTACGTCTCCACCACGGAAAAGGCCGCCGGATGCGTGTTTTGCGATGCGGTGAAGGAAAATGACGACGCCAAATCGCGAATTGTGTTGCGCGGCGTGAACTGCTTCGTCATTCTGAATACATTTCCCTACACGCCGGGGCATGTGATGGTCGTGCCCTACGCGCATTTGGACGACTTGCAGAAACTGCCCACTGCGACGGCGAACGAAATGATGGCGCTTTCGCAACGCATGGAGACGGTACTCCGCGAACTCTACCATCCGGATGGAATCAATCTGGGGATGAACATCGGCAAAGCCGCCGGAGCGGGAATCGCCGGACACATTCACATGCACGTGCTGCCGCGTTGGGTTGCGGATTCGAATTTCATGTCGGTAGTGGCCGAGACGCGCGTGCTGCCAGAGACGCTGGATGTGACGTGGGAGAGGATGCGGAAGGTACTGGGCGAGTAATGATTAGCGAATTTTGCGCATTGTCATCCTGAGCGGCGGTTTTGGCCGCGAAGGATCTCTGTACTCCTGTCAGGTTGCATAGGTCCTTCGCTTCGCTCAGGATGACAAGAGTCTTGGGGCAGCAAAAAATTATCCCGCCAGCTTCTCCATTTCTTTCTCGTCGATCACCGCGATTCCTAATTCTTTCGCCTTGTCGAGCTTCGAGCCTGCGTCAGAGCCGGCGACGACGTAATCCGTCTTCTTGCTGACGGAGCCAGTTACTTTCCCGCCGGCGTCTTCGATCAGCTTCCTGGCTTCGTCGCGGGTAAAGTGCGTGAGCGTTCCGGTCAGGACAAATGTTTTGCCGGCGAGTTTCGTGCCGCGCTCTTTCCTCTGTCCGCGCATTGTGAGTCCAGCTGCGCGCAGGCGCTTCACTAACTCCCGATTCGCCTTGATGCTGAAGAATTCAGCGATGCTCTCGGCAATGCGCGGGCCGACTTCGTTTACGGCCTGCAATTCTTCGACGCTGGCGTTTTCGAGCGCTTCCATCGATCCGAAATGTTCTGCGAGAAATTGCGCGGTCCGTTCGCCGACGAACCGGATCCCGAGTCCGTAGAACACGCGTTCAAGCGGCAATTTTTTCGAGTTCTCGATTTCGTCCAGAATGTTCTGTGCCGATTTGTCGGCGAACCGATCCAGGCTGAGCAGGTCTTTCTTGGTCAGGTCGTAGATATCGGCAACGTTCTTGACCAGGCCGCGCTCGATCAGCTGACTGACGAGCGATTCGCCCATGCCGTCGATGTTCATGACGCCGCGCGAAGCGAAGTGGAGAATCGTGCCCGTCAGCTTGGCCGGGCAGTTGGCATTGACGCAGCGGTAATCAACTTCGCCCTCGGTGCGGACAACTTTCGTTCCGCACACCGGGCACTTCTCGGGCGCCTCGATGGAGTCCGGATTCCCGGCGAGAACTGTTTTCTGGTCGGCACGAAGAGAATCAGTGATTCTCGAGTCTTTGCTGTCCACGACTCCGTTCACCTTAGGAATCACGTCGCCCGCCCGCTCGACCTCAACGAAATCGCCAATCTTCACGCCAAGCCGGCCGATCTCGTCCATGTTGTGTAACGTGGCGTTGCGAACGGTAGTGCCTCCGATCCCCACAGGCGCCAATTCTGCGACAGGCGTCAGCTTACCCGTGCGTCCGACCTGCCATGTGACGTTTCTCAGCACGGTCACCCCGGCTCGCGCCGCGTACTTGTAGGCGATGGCCCAGCGCGGAGCCTTGCCGGTGTAGCCGAGTTCGTCCTGCAGCGCAGTGCGGTCGACTTTTACGACGATGCCGTCGATTTCGTAGGGCAGCGACTCGCGCTGTTCCGCCCACTGCTGAATGAAGGCCCAGACGCCATCCATGGAATGCACCAGCTTGCGGTGTTGATTCACTTTGAATCCCGCAGCCTCGAGGGCGTCGAGCGTTTTTGAGTGGTGGTCGAAATACGTGCGTCCGTTCTGGAGCAGCATGTAGGCGAAGTAGTCGAGCGGCCGCTGTGCGGTCACCGTGGCGTCGAGCTGCCGCACCGTTCCGGCGGTGAAATTCCGCGGATTGGCAAAAGTCGGCAGGCCCTCGCGCTCGCGTTCCTGGTTTAGTTTCTTGAACGCGGCGGTAGGCATTAGCAATTCACCGCGCACTTCGAAATCCATCGGAATGCCGGCCTTCTTCAGTCTGTCCTTCGGAATCGACAGCGGCACCGAACGCACGGTCCGCACGTTGAGCGTGACGTCTTCTCCGACGGAGCCGTCGCCCCGGGTCACGCCACGCGCGAGTTTGCCATCCTCATAAGTTAGCGCCAGCGACATGCCGTCGAGCTTCAGTTCGCAGACGTAGTCGACGTCCTTGCGGCCGCTGAGCTCGTGCACGCGGCGTTCCCAGTCGCGGAGTTCCTCTTCACTATAGGTGTTGTCGAGCGACAGCATGGGCGATGAGTGCGGGACCTTCACGAATCCCTCGCGGGGCTTGCCGCCGACGCGTTGCGTGGGCGAATCGGGGGTGACGAGTGAAGGATGGTCGGCCTCAAGGACTTTCAACTGCTGCATCAGCTTGTCGAAGTCCCCGTCGCTGATTTCCGGCTGATCGAGGACGTAATACCGGTATTCGTGGTGGCGGATTTTCTCGCGCAGGGCTTCGATTTTCTTTTCGGCCTCTTTTGCGGCGGAGGGCATCGGGCAGATTATAGCCGGGCGGAGGACGATGCTATCGAACGCCCTGTTTCCGGCCAGGTTGATTTTCCCGGTTCGCTCCTCGCTTTGCCTTGCTCGGACCTCGGGTACAATCCAACTCGGCAATTCGGATTCGGCAATCGGCTTCGCCCAATCGGCGTCGTCTCATCAGCTCGGTCCCACCATGCGCATAGCTGCATTAATTCACAACCCGGATTCTGGAGGCAGCAGGAAGCGGCGGCGCGAGCTGCAATCGGCGCTGGCGGTGCTTGAGGGGGCCGGCGTGGAAGCAGACCTGATCGCGGCCGAATCGGCCGAGTTTGCAGAGGAAGCCACCCGGCGCGCTGTTGCCGCTGGGTGCGATACGGTTTTTGCCTGCGGCGGCGACGGCACGGTTCACAACATTGCGCAGGTACTGGCGCAAACGCCTGTCGCACTGGCCATTCTGCCCATGGGCACAGCCAACGCCCTGGCGCATGATCTCGGCATTCCCAACAACGTGACGAAAGCGGCCCGAGCCGCTCTCCACTACGCGCCGCGGCGCGTGGCGCTCGGTCGCGTGGAGTACGCCGATCTGAAGGGGAACCCAGACTCGCGCTACTTTGTGGTCGCGGCCGGCATTGGCGTCGATGCCCATCTTTTTTACAAACTACACGGTGCGGCGAAACAGCGCATGGGCATGGCCGCGTACTACGCCAAGGCGTGGAATCTGTGGTTCAGCTATCCCATGACTCAATTTGTGGCCGAATACCTGGAGAACGGAACGCGTGAGCCGAAGCAAGTCGACGTAACGGAGCTGATGAGCGTGCGCATTGGCAATTTTGGCGGTGTGCTGCAGGAACTGGCTCCCGGGGCTTCGCTCGATCGAAATGACCTGCGGTTGGTCTTTTGCCGCACTGCCAGCCGCGCGGCGTATCTCGCCTACGTGACGCGGGGGCTGCTCGGACAAACGTGGAAGATTCCAGGCATCGACCTGGTGGACAGCAAGTGTGTGTCGTCCCGCTACAAGGAGTCGTCTTCAGAGTCAAAAGCATCGAACGGCCAGCGGAAGATCTACATTGAGGCCGACGGCGAATTGTTGGGCACGCTGCCGATGACAATGACAGTCGTGCCGGACGCGCTGACGCTGCTGGGGCCGCCCCGCTGAGCATTGTGGTCGGCTTGGCCTTTGCCGGCAGGCACACTAGAATTCTTCGAACCCCTTGGAACCTGTAGCCCATTTTCTGACCGGCGCCTGCATGGGACGAGCCGGCCTCAACCGCAAGACAGCGCTGGCCACACTGACGCTCACCCTCGCGGCGGAAGCCCCGGACCTGGATGTGCTCGGCTCGGTTCGCGGACAGGCCTTTGCCTTTGCCCATCACCGCGGATTTACGCATGCTTTTCTCGGAGTGCCGATCGACGCCGTCGTGGTGCTGGGGTTCGTCTATCTTGTCTGGCGTTTGCGCGGGCGCAAGACCAAGAATCCGAACCTGCCGCCGCGATGGGGCCTGTTGTTCTTCTATGCCTGCCTGGCGGGACTGAGCCACATCCTGCTCGATTTCACGAACAACTACGGCGTGCGGCCCTTCTGGCCGTTTTCCGAGAAATGGTATTCGTGGGATATCGTTTTCATTGTTGAGCCGGTGATGTGGCTTCTTCTGGGTCTGGGGCTCGTCGTGCCAGCTTTTTTTGCGTTAATTGACAAAGAGATCGGAGTGCGGACGAAAGCTCCACGAGGACGCGTGGCGGCTTCTCTCGCGTTGCTGGGCGTCGTGCTGATGTGGGGCGTGCGCGACTACGAGCATCGCCGCGCTGTCAATGCGCTGGAGGCGCGCACGTACAAAGGCGCCGATCCGATTCGAGTCTCGGCTTACCCACAATGGATCGATCCTTTTCACTGGTATGGCTTAGTCGAGACGCCGGCTTTCTTCGCGCTGGCACCGGTAAATTCTCTGGGGCCGGAAGTCGATCCCGGCGACGAACTCGAAATCGTCTACAAGCCAGAAGAGACGCCGGTCACCCTGGCCGCGAAGAAATCTTACTTAGGCCGCGCGTATCTGGACTGGGCGCAGTATCCGACAACGGAAACGGAAACGCTCGAAACAGAGCAGGGAGGATACATCGTCCATCTGATCGATCTGCGCTTTGCGCAAGGCCCTAACGCCGTCCGTCGTGGTCGCAGACGCCCATTGAGCGCAGCCATCGAACTGGACAAGAACCAACGGGTAATTGGCGACGTATGGGGCACGGACGAACATCAAAAGATCGTGCCGGAGCCGGATCGATGGAAAGTGCGGGCACCTCAACTCCCGCCTTGACGCCAGCCGCGACAGCGCCCAGAATAATGTTTCGCTGCTGAAGTGATCTCATGAGGTGATCATGCTTCCTTACCTATTCGTGGTGCTCGCGATTGCTGTACGATTCCTGCCATTTGCCGGACCGCTGAACGTCCTGCCCCATGCCTGGCACTTCACGCCTCTGGCGGCATCGCTTTTGTTTTTCGGGGCGCGCGGTTCACGCCGCCAACTGTGGGTGCCGCTAGTTCTGCTGGCCGCGACCGACGTCGTGCTGACCAAATTCATCTACTCTTACACTTTCTCGTGGGACCATCTGGTCACCTGGGCCTGGTACGCGGCAATTTTGTGGCTGGGAACGAACTTGCGCGAAAGGGCCGGATTCTGGCGCGTGGTCGCGGCGGCTCTTACCAGTTCGATTTCGTTTTTCCTGATCAGCAACTTCGCGGTATGGGCGGCGTGGCCTGAAATGTATCCGAGAACGTTCAGCGGATTGCTGATGTCGTATACGGCTGGGATTCCGTTCTTCCGGGGAACCGCGGAAAGCGATCTGTTTTTCTCGCTCGCGTTCTTTGGAGCGCCCGCTTTGGCGCAGGCACTCGCAGAGCGCATGCGGCAATCTGGCGACCACGCAGCAGCGGCATAAAATAGCCCGCAAAATTCGCACACCGAACCGGCCGCTAGACCTTTTGGACATTTTGGTCGGCGGCCTTTTTCCTGCTGTGCAGAACCAGCCAGAAGATCACGGCAGCAGCCGCAATAACTCCAAGCGCCGGGTATAAATGCTGCTTGAAGAGACTTCCGAGCACCTGCACGATCTGCGGTCCAAACCACAGGACCAACACCGACAGCACTGAGAATCTCACAAACCTGCCCAGAAAAATCGCGGCCAGAAAGTGCGTGAATCGCATCTCAAACACAGCCGCGCCCAGCACGAAAATTTTGAACGGCATGGGCGGAGGCAGCATACCGGGGAACATCAGCGCCCAGAATTCATGCTGGTCGAAGGATTGGTGAATCTTCTGGAAGCGCTCTTCTGAGATTCGCTTTCGCAGGACTTTTTCGCCACCCAGGTATCCGATGATGTACAGCGGAATGCTTCCGACCGCTGAACCCAGCGACGCCATGGTCACGTAAAGAAGAAAGCGGCTGCGGTTCTGGTAAGCGAATGCGGCGACCAGGGCGTCGATTGGCATTCCGAACAAGGCGGAATCGGCCAAGGCAATAAGAAACACGCCCCACACGCCGAGCGGCGCGAGCACCCCCCAAATCCACGCCGTATAGCGCGCCAGAATGTGTCCGATGGTCTTCAACAGGAAGAAATTAGTGTACGTGATTGAGAAGGACGTGTCAGTCGCGTCGCGGCCCGTCTACACGGTGGAACCATGGCTGGTGTTGCCAGTGAGTAGTTCAATCGCGTGCGGAATCAGCGCGGCGACCGCCTGGAGTGATTCGACCGCTCCCGACGGACTTCCCGGCAAATTGAGAATGAGGGCGCGGCCGCGCACGCCGCACACTCCGCGGCTCAGCGCCGCGAACGGCGTTTTCTTCATTCCTTCTGCGCGCATGCACTCGGCAACGCCATCCAGCAGTCGGTCGCAAACGGCCGTGGTCGCCTCGGGCGTGAAATCGCGCTCGGCGATTCCCGTTCCACCGGTGGTCACAATGAATTGCACCTCGCGCGCGAGACGGATGAGCAGATTCTGAATCTTGATGGGATCGTCGGGAACGGCTTCGCGGACGCTGACTTCGAAGTGCAGTTTCTGAAGAAATTGCGCAACCGCGGGACCGGATAAATCTTTGCGCAGGCCGCTGGCACAGGAATCGCTGACCGTGATCACCGCCGCCGTCAGCGGTTTGCCGGCTGGCGTGTCAGCTGTCGAGGAGGACATCTTCCTCTTCGTCCCTTCCGCGATGCTTGGCCGCACTCGAAGGCGCTGAAGGTTGCGAGGGTGCCCCGGCCGATGCGGCTACGGATTCTGCCTCGCCCGCAGCGTCGCGCTGCGACTCGTCAAGCAGCCGCAAGCCTTCCATGAGAAGTCCCTGGGTGTTGAGTTGGGTCGTCTCCTTGTTGGTCTTCGCTTCGAAGTCGAGCTGAAAATTGCCGCCGGTCCAGCGCAGGACCTTGAAAACCGCCTCGTCGCCAACCAGCGATCCGTAGGTCGCGTGCTTCACCTGGCCTTCGACAAAAAATACTTCGCATTTGTCGCCTTCGTTGGTGAGTGTGAGCTGGCAGCTCTTGCGCCCCATTTCGAGCGACTGCATCAGATCGATCACGTTCATTTGCGCCAGGCTGCCGCGCACCACGCCGTCGGAAGGCGCGGTCTTCGCCATCTTCTCGAGCGCGATGCGGTCGATCATGCGCTTGATGCGGCGGGTGGCTTCCTTCAGGAAAAACGGCTTCTCCAGATAGTCGTCGGCGGCATCCTGCGGCGAAAGCCTCTCGGCGATGTCGGCTTTGCTGGCCATAATCACGCTGGAAAAATTTGCCGTGGCGGGGCGGCTCTTCAGGCGCTCGACGAGCTGGCGGCCATCCATGCCGGGCATGCGGTAATCGCAGACCAGCAGATCGGGCTTGTCGTCCACCGCCTTCAGCAGCGCGTCGGCGGCATCGGACGACGTCGTCACCTGCGCCAGCGGAGCCAGCGCCTGTTGCAGCATCGCCAGCATCATCGGATTGTCGTCGACCAGCAGCAGCTTGACGTTATTGGCCATGACTTGTTGCGGCTAGCGCTTCCCCCGGCGATAGGAGCCGCTTTTGCCGCCGCTCTTGCGCTCCAGGGCGATCTCGCGAATCTCGATGCCCTTGTCGGCGGCCTTGCACATATCGTAAACCGTCAGCGCCGATACGGCGGCGGCGACCAGGGCCTCCATTTCGACTCCCGTCTGCGCCGTGGTCGTAACTTTGGAGGCAATAGCGACGCCATTCTCGCACAGGCGAACACGCACATCAACGAGCGCCAGCGGCAACGGATGGCACATGGGAATCAGTTCCGCCGTGCGCTTGGCCGCCATAATGCCCGCCAGCCGCGCCACCTCCAGCGGATCGCCCTTGGGATTGTTCGGCAGCGCCTTCAGCACCGCCGGTTTCATCGCCACAAAGGCGCTGGCCTCGGCCTCACGCCGAGTCGAAGACTTGGCCGAGACGTCGACCATCTTCGCCTGCCCACCCCGGTCGTAGTGAGAAAGTGCCTTCGCCATGCAGACGCTTGGACTGTCGATCCTTCAATCTTCTATCGTGCGCAAATCTATCTTACATGGATGCAGAGGTGGAAACTGATGCCGCAGGTAATCGTCTAACGCGGCATGACAGCGACCCAGTCGCCGGCAGAAATGTGCGCGCGATCCGGCGGAATCACGACATAACAATTGGCGCGCGCAGTAGCGGCGATGTCGCCCGATCCTTGCCAAGGCACGAGTTCGACCACAGAATTTTCAAACTCGCCCGTGAGCATCGCGGGAAGAAATCGCTTGAGGCCGGTCTTGACTCGAATGTCGGATTTGAGACGCGCGTGGAGGAACGTGAGCTTCCGCGGGAATGCGCCGGCCAGGGCCGCCAGCATCGGCGCAACAAAAAGATCAAACGTGACCATGGTTGAGACCGGGTTACCGGGAAGACCGAAGAAATATTGTCCCCGGCCGCGGGCAGGAATGCCCGAGCCACGGGTGCCCGCGCCAGTCTTGCTCTTGTCACATCGGCCGAATACGACCGGACGCCCTGGCTGGATTTGAGCGCCGGTGAAAAAGAATTCAGCCTGCATCTCCGCGAGAACCTGCTCGACCAAGTCGTAGCGGCCCATGGAAACGCCGCCAGTAATCAGCAAAAGATCCGACGCGAGCCCCTGTTCGATAAGGCGGCGCAGCGCATGAGGTTCGTCCGGGGCGATAGGCAGCAGCACGGGCTCGCCGCCTGCCTCACCAATCTGCGCGGCCAGTGAATACGTGTTTGAGTTACGAATCTGCGCCGGGCCGGGCAAAGAGTTGATATCAACGACTTCGTCGCCTGTGGCGAGCACAGCCACGCGGGGGCGCAGGGACACCTGCAACTGCGACTTCCCACCCGACGCGGCAAGCGCGATGGCGGGGGCGTTGAGCCGCTGGCCGCGATCGAGCAAAAGACTGCCGTGCCCGGCCTCCGCGCCGCGCGGAACGATGTTTTCGCCGGGAGCGACACTCTTTGTGATTTCCACTGCGTTGCCGCGGCGGGAAGTATATTCGACCATGACGACGGCGTCAGCACCCGCTGGAACCGGAGCGCCCGTCATGATGGAAACTGCCCGCCCGCGCGCGACCGCTGGAATTTTCTCAGCCTGCTCGCCGGCCTTGATTTCGCCAACCACGTCGAGCTTTGCTGGAATTTGAGATAAGTCGGACGAACGCACGGCGTAGCCGTCGCGTGTGGCTCGCGGGAACGGCGGGAAATCACGATCGGCTGTGACCGGTTCAGCGAGCACGCGGCCGGCAGCGTCCAGAAGTTCAACGCATTCCGCAGCCGGCGGCTGAACTCGCGCCGCATGCTCTTCGACTGTGCGGCGAGCGTCTTCGAAGACCAGGACTTTCGGATCAGCGGGCGCGGCAAACATGCAGAAATCATACGACAGGAACCAGCGCAGGCACGCTGGGATCGAAAAGCAGGTTCCTCCCCCCTCGCTCCGCTCGGGATCGGGATCGGGATCGGAACGACAAGGAGTTTGGAGAGTGGAAGGCCTCTTCCCGCAGCAATTCCTGCCTTACCTTGCCAACTCCTGGCCCAGCACGGCTGGGTTGCTGGCGAACGACAGGCCGGTCTCCAGATCGACGATCCGATCGCTCACAAGCTCTGCAATTTCGCCATCGAAGTGCTGCATGCCCTCGCTGGAGCCGGCCTTGATGGCGTCGAGCAGGCTTTTGTTCTCGCGCTCGCCTTTTTCAATGCACTCGCGGGTGCGGGCATTGGCTTTCAGGATTTCAAATGCCGCCACGCGGCCGCTGCGGTCAGCCTTGGGGATCAGCCGCTGGCAGATGACGTAGCGGAACGATTTGGCGAATCGTTCTCGCACCAGCTGCTGTTCGCCCGGCGAGAACGAACTGACGACGCGTTCGACGGTCTTCGAGGCGTCCATGGTGTTGAGGCTGGACAAAACGAGATGGCCGGTTTCAGCCGCTTCGAGCACGATCTCAATCGTGTCGCGGTCGCGCATTTCGCCCACCATGATCACCTTGGGCGCCTGCCGCATGGCCGAGCGTAGCGCGTGATCAAAGCTGGGCGTGTCGCTGTGCAGCTCGCGCTGGTGGATGGTCGAGCATTTGTGATTGTGCAAAAACTCGATCGGGTCTTCGATGGTGATGATGTGGTAATACTTCTCGCGGTTAATGGCGTCGAGCAGCACGGCCAGAGTCGAAGACTTACCCGAACCTGCAGGGCCGGTAACCAGTACAATTCCATCGCGCAACTTGGTCACGTCCGACAACTGCTCCGGCAAGCGCAGGGTCGCGAAGTCAGGAATGGCGGTCGGAATCACGCGCATAACCACGGCACAACTGCCGCGCTGAATGAAAATGTTGACCCGGAAGCGAGCCATGCCGGGCAGACCGAACGAGATGTCGCACGCTCCGTGCTCGCGCAGGGTGGTGATCGCCTGCTTGTTATCGCCGATCAGATCGGCGGCAATGCGGCGGGTGTCGTCGGCGGTCAGAACGGTCAGACCGGGCACCTGCACCGGGATCATTTGCCCGTAGACCTGCACTTGCGGCGGACGCCCCGGCGAAAAGATCAGATCGCTGACCTTTTCCGTGGAACGCAGCATGGCGCCCAGCAATGCGGGTGTGGCGGCGCTGCCGCTGGCGGAAAAACCCTCTAGAGGGACAGAAATCGGTGCAATGGTTGGTGCTGCCATTCGCTCCTCTCAGGAATCGCATGCACCACAGACGGGAAGACTGAGTAACTTAAATGTACCGCGCCGTAGGGGCGGGCGCGAAAGGCCGACGGTACATCTCCCTTGGTAACTTCTCATCGCCTCGCGGAGACGAAAAAATGGGCCGCCAATCTGGCCGCCCCTGAGTGACTGTGTCCGCCGGTTCTGCTGGGCCTAGTTCTTCTTCGGGGGTTTCTTTTTGCCGTACTGGGTCTCGACCGAAGCGCCAATGCTGGCCAGCATCTGCTTGGCCGCATCGGCATACTGGCCGGTGGGCTGCAGTTCAAGGTATTTCTGAAACGATTCCGCCGTGCCCGGTGGCGCGACCATTTTGTCTCCCTGCAGCGTAGCTTTCCCGATCATGTTCACACCTTTCCAGTAGTATGCATCGGCCTTGGTCGGATCGGTAGCGATCACCTTATCGAAGGCGGCAACAGCGTCGTCCACCTTGCCCGCATTTGTGAGGACCGCACCTGTATTGAAGTAATACTGCACCGCGGAAGACGGGTCGGTCTGGGCGGCCAACGCGTAGGTCTTTACAGCGTCATCCACCTTGTTGGACTTGGCGTAGGCTTCGGCCAGGTTGTTGTAGTAGGCGGCCAGGGTCTGGGCCTGTTTGGCCGCGTCTTTATCCGGAGTCGTTTGCCTCAGTTGTATCGCCTTTTGATAAGAATCGATCGCGGAACCCAGGCGCTTCTGTTTTTCTGCCGGATCAGTCTGCTTGACTGCGGACATCCGGTAGTAGTCACCCAGCTTGAACCAGATCAGGTCGCGGGACGGATCGATCTGATTGGCGTCAGTCAGATTGGTGATGGCGGTATCGAAATCACCGGCGTCGGCTGCAGCCTTGGCCGCGTTCAGCTTGTCGTTCAACGACTTGACCGTGTTGATTTCCTTCGCCTGTTTGGCCGCCTGTTCCTGCCGCTGCTTCATCTGCTCGGCAGTGAGCCCTTCACCCTTCGCCTGCCGCTCTTGTTCTTTTTTCAGGTCGAGGTCAAGGGTGAGTTCTTCCGCCGCAACCTGAACTCCGCTAAGGTGGTAGGTCTCTACCCCGGCCTTCTGTTCGTCGGGATTCTTGTAGAGCGTGACCTTGTACTTGCCAGGCGAGATGCCGAGTGAAAAATATTCGCCCTTGGCGCCGGTCTTAAGGCTGTACTTCTGGCCGTTCTCGACGTTGACATATTCCACGATTGCGCCGGCCATGGGCGTGCCATCCACATTTTTGCAAACGCCTTTCACCGATCCCGAAGCCTGCGCCCAGACTGGAGGCACACACAGTCCCAGCGCCAGCACAGCGAACAGGAAAATTGCGAAATGTCTTTTCATTTTGCCTCCCGGCAACGGACGCTGTCGTCCGCGTACGCGATTGGATCCCTGGCTCCCGCTGCGGCAAAGGCGCGCAGGCGCAAGGCGCAGCTGTCGCACACACCGCAGGCCAAATCCTCGCGGCTGTAGCATGACCAAGTTAAATCGAAGGGCACACCCAGTTCAAGGCCGAGGCGCACAATCTCGGCTTTGCGCATAGCGATGAGCGGGGTTACAACTTCGATCCGGCCTTCTTTTGTGCCCGCCTTCACGACCCTGTTGTACGCCTCGTAATACGCGGGCCGGCAATCGGGATAGCCGGAGCTGTCGGGCTCGACCGCGCCGATGTACACCTTTTCGGCGTTCAGCACCTCCGCCCAGCTGACCGCCACAGCCAGAAAATGGGCGTTGCGAAACGGCACATACGTAACAGGAATGCCGCGGCCGAGCGAGTCAGCGGTGGGTACGGCGATGTTGTCGTCGGTCAGCGCGGAGCCGCCGATGGCGCGGAGAGCTTCGTTTCTGACGACGAGTTTGTCGCGGATCTGCAGCCGCTCGCAGATGGCCAGAAAGGATCGCCGCTCCCGCTCTTCGGTGCGCTGGCCATAGCTGACGTGAACCGCAGCCGCGTCGTAATCGCGAGCCGCAAGCGCAGCGCAGACGCAGGAGTCCATGCCTCCGCTGAGGAGCACCACCGCGCGGTATTTTGCTGAGGATGGCATTTCTGAACGCAAGATTTCGGATTGCAGATTTAAGATTGTAGATTGCAGACTAACTCCACTGCCCGACAACACTCGTGATCAATCTCAAATCTGCAATCTTCCATCGGCAATATGAAATCCCTACACTCCCTTCACCGCTGGGTCCCAGATGAACTTGTGCAGTTGCAACCCCAGCCTGGCTGGGACGTTGTCGGCAATCATCCAACTGGCCAGATCTTGCGGATCGAGCAGGCAGTGCGAGCTGTCGCGGGAGCCGGTGGCGTCCTTGCGAAACGCAGGCGAGAAGAGCACCGCATTCACCTTCCCCGCGAGATTGTGCCGCGTGATGAACTCCCTCGCAAAGTCGTAGTCGCCGCGGCTGGCGAGCACGAATTTGACCTCATCGCGTGAGGTCAAGGCATCGAGGTTGCTCATGTCAAACGTGTTCGGTTCGCCAGAACCCGGGCATTTCACGTCCACGATCTTGATGACCTCGGCCGCGACATTTGCCAGCGGCCGTTCGCCGCTGGTTTCGAGAAGAACCGTATACCCGTCGGCGAGCAGGTGCCGCATGAGCGGGATGACTTCGCGCTCCTGCAACATGGGCTCGCCACCGGTGATTTCAACCAGACCGCCCGGACTGAGCCGCGAAACTTCGTCCCGCACTTCCTCGATGGTCATTTTGCGCCCGCCCTGGAACGTGTATTCGCTGTCGCACCAGGTGCAGCGCAGATTGCATCCCGTCAGGCGCACAAAAACGCAGGGTAACCCGGCATGAGTGGATTCGCCCTGAAGGGATTTGTAGATTTCCGTGATCTGCATTGCTTCTGCTGGCAGCCGGCAACTGGCAACCGGAAGCGGGCTATTCGCTGTATTTGGCCGTGGTGGTATCGGTTTCGAATACCGTGACGTCTTTGACGCGCACCCGGCCGTTAGTTACGCGCTGCAGGCGGCTGTTCGACTCGTCGTAAAAATACTTGGCCAGATTCTCCGCCGACGGATTGATCACCGTGAAGGGCTCAATCTCGTTGATCATCTGGTGATCCAGCCGCTCGATGACGTGCTTCATGACCTCGCGCAGATCCTTGAAGTCGAGCAGAAGGCCGGCCTTGTCGAGTTCCGTGCCGGCCAGCGTGACGCGAATCTTGTAGTTGTGGCCGTGCGGGTTCTCGCACTTGCCCTTGTAGTTACGCAAGTAGTGTCCCGCCGCGAACGTATCTTCAACCGTGACCTCGAACATGAGCCCCCAAGCCCGCGCCGATAGCGGCGAGGCACGTATTCTGCAACGAAAGTCTATTGTACAGCGACGGAAAAAGCGCTTCAGGCGCGTGCCAGCAGCCGCTGCAGGGCAATCGGCCCAAGAACCCCCACGGCGATTCCATAGCCAAGATCGGCCCAGACCACGCGACCCAGGTTCACGACGTACAGCACTGCCACCAGCGGCAGGCTCAGAATCGCCAGAACGTTGCCCTGTCTCGCCTTGGCCGGAGCCATCTCCCACAGATTCGACAGGTCGGCCGTGGAAGGGATGGCGTGCATTCCGATGGAAAGACCGAGCCAGTAGAAAAAGTACGCCACAGGGTTGCCGACTCTCAGGCCCTTGAGCGACAGCCACGCCGATGTGCAAAAGATGACGCACAGAGCCGTGTTCACCACGAAAGGGCCGATGCTGACAAAGAACAGCGCGGCGAAATTGTCGGTTTTTTCGTGAATGACGTAGCCGGCCGGATTGCCCAGCCGCCAAAAGCGCACGTCATAAACCCGAAGCCCGAAGAGTTCGCAGAAAAAAAGGTGCGCGGCTTCGTGCAGAATTACCCCTGGAAAGGTGAGAATCGCGACAATCGGGCCGGGAACGAAGAGCGCAGCCACGCGAGTATTCGGGGTGAGTCCACATTGGCGGCAACCGACTTGGCGCATGGCGAGAAATTATGTCTCGAATGTAAGGATTTGAAAAGGAGAAGTTTGCGGGGAGTTGTATCTCTTACATCTCCTATGCCAGGCCGAAGAATTCTTCCACCGCTCGCATCTCGGTCGTCCTTTGATAGCGAGGCAGGCTCTCCAGAAATACGCGCCCGTATTGTTTCTTCAAAATGCGGTTGTCGAGCAACACCAGCAGGCCGCGGTCGTGCAGCGAGCGGATGAGCCGCCCGAAGCCCTGTTTCAGCGTAATGACGGCGGCCGGCACCTGGTACTGAAAGAACGCGTTGCCGCCTTCGGCGTCGATCGCCTTTACTCGCGCCGCCACGACCGGATCGCTGGGGACGGCGAACGGGAGGCGGTCAATGATCACGCAACTTAACTGCTCGCCCTGCACGTCCACGCCCTGCCAGAACGACGACGTGCCGAACAGCACCGCGTTCGGCGTCAGGCGGTACTCTTCGAGCAGCGCGCTTTTTGGCGCATCGCCCTGGCGAAGCAGCGGGAATTCCACCTCGCCCAGCAACCGCTGATGAATCTCGTTCATCTGCGCGTAACTGGTGAAGAGCACAAACGCCCGCCCGCGCGTGATTTCGAGCAGCTTGCGAATCCGATCGGCGGCCTTGGCCGTGAACTGCGGTGTGCGCGGATCGGGCAGATCGGGAGGAACGTACAATAGCGCCTGGCTTTCGTAGTCGAAGTGAGACGGCAACACCGATTCGCGGGCGTGGTCCATCCCCAAGCGCTGGCGAATGTACTCGAAGCCCCCGCCGACCGCCAGCGTGGCCGAGGTCAGCACCGCGCACTCCAGTTTCGACCACAGGCATTCGCGGAGGATCGGCCCCACGTCGATAGGCGTGGCCTGAAGATAGACGTTCTGTCGGCCTTGAGATTTTTCTTTGTTCTTCTCCGTGTCTCTGTGTCTCTGTGGCGAAAAAGCCCTTCCCCGCCGCTCGATCCAGAAGACGGTGTTGCGATCCTCCGCTTCCATGGCAAAACTGATCTGCACCTGAATCTCCTGCGCCCGCCGCACGAAGTTGAAAATCTCCTCCGGTTTTTGCGGCAGTCCTTCGAGCTCGCCCGCCAGGCGCGTCAGCGCCTGATTCAGAGCGAGAAACTCATCTCCGTTTTCTTCCAGAAACTCGCGCCGTGTTTCGAAAGCAAAGCGGCCTTCCCCGGGCGGCAGCAGCGAGAAGAACAACTGCGAGCGCTCGCGCAGGCTGCCCAATGCGCTGGACAATGACGGCGAGAGCAGGCGGTTATGCTGCAGCGAGTTCTCCGCGTCACGGGCCAGCTCCTCCACCCGCAAATTGCTGACGGAAATGCCGAAGTAGTTTGCTGCCACGTCTTCCAGGTCGTGAGCTTCGTCGAAGATCACCGCCGAGGCCTCGGGCAGAATGCCCGCATCCGGCGCGCCCTCGGCCTGCAGTTTGATGGCCAGGTCGGCGAAGAACAGATGGTGGTTGACGATGACGATGTCGCTCTCCATCGCGCGCCGCCGCATCTCCGTAATGAAACAGCGCTCCCACTGGCTGCATTTCTGGCCGAGGCAGGCCTCGGCGCGCGCGTCCAGCTTGTGCCACAGCAGACTCATCTCCGGCAACTCGGCCAGCTCCGCGCGATCGCCGGTGCCGGTCGTTTTTTCCCACGCCGCGATCGCGCGATATTGCTCGATTTCTTCCATGCCGCTCAGCACCGGCTGATCCGTCAGGTCATAGAGCTTCTTGCGGCACAAATAATTGTTACGGCCTTTCATGTAACAGACGGAGAGCCGCGAGCCGGAAGACAGCTCGCCATACAGCGCCTGCTCGAGGAAAGGCACGTCTTTGTAGAACAGTTGCTCCTGCAAGTTCTTGGTGCCAGTCGAAATGATGACGCGCTTGCCGGAGCGAATCACGGGCAGCAGATAGGCCAGCGTTTTGCCGGTGCCCGTACCGGCCTCGACGATCAGGTGCCGCTTTTCTTCGAGGGCTTGCTCGACCGCCTGCGCCATCTGCAATTGTCCGCGGCGAAACTCATAGAGCGGATGCGTACGCGACAGAACACCGCCCGGCGCAAAGAATTGATGCAGGGAAGCGTCTTTGCCTGGGGGGGGAGCGTGCTCGCGCGGTGTGGCCGGAGGCACGGACTGGGAA
>CAYOUY010000328.1:0-29153 GCA_964407245.1 uncultured Acidobacteriaceae bacterium | reverse complement strand
CGCTCGACACGCCGATTATCCTCAGCTTCTCTGCGGCGCTCGATCCGGCCACGGTGACGGCGAGCAGCGTCGTCGTGCGCGTGGGCTCGGCGGCCCTGGCGGGAACGCTGGCGCTCGGCGCCGGCGACACGCAGGTGACCTTCACGCCGGCCGGCGGATTGCCGCAGTTCAGCAGCATCAGCATTGAGGTGAACCAGAACGTCTGCGATACGCTGGCGCGGCCGCTGGGCGCCGTATTCCGCTCCTCGTTCCAGACGGCGGATGTGACGCCGCAGCACGTGCTGGGCGCGAGCCGGGCCGCTGGTGATGACGACCACTTCGCCTTTGTGCTTTTCCCGCTGCCGCAGCGCCTCTTCGAGGGCATAGGCGTCGGGCTCGTTCACTTCGTAGGAAACATCTTCGCGGATCCAGGTGCCCGATTCATTGAGCTTCAGGGGCGCATCTTTCTGCGGCACCTGCTTCATGCAAACCAGGATTTTCAAGAATTATGACTCCTTACTCGGTGGCTCCCGAGAGCCACAACAAAACTGGTAAGTATAAATGAGCGGCGAGCGCCGGAGGAAATGAGGTTCCAAGCGACTTATCGGACAGAGTTCTATCGGAAGCCATTCTTGTGATTGCAATCACAGACCAGCGCAGCCATGCCGCGTCAGCATGGCCGAGATATGCTCGATGATCTCTTTTCCACCATGCGCCAGAGCATCATTGATGGCGCACCAGATACAGCCTCCAGCCTGGCGCGGCAAGCTGTCGACTCTGGCGTGGCGCCACTCGATGCCATCACCAACGGCTACGTGCCCGGCATGCACGATGTGGGCGAGCAGTTTGCCAAGGGCCAAATGTTTCTGCCCGACATGATGGCCTCGGCCGAGGCCATGCGCGCGGCCATGGCCGTGCTCGATCCGGAACTCAGCAAACTGGGTGCGGAACGGCCCATGGCGGGTGTCGTGGTGCTGGGAACGACCAAGGGCGACATTCACGAAATCGGAAAAATTCTCGTTGGCACGCTGCTCAGCGCGCATGGCTTTCGCGTTCACGATCTGGGAGTGGATGTGGCCGGCGATACCTTCGCGGCCAAAGCGCGCGAACTCGGCGCCGACATCGTGGGCGTGTCGGCATTGCTCACCACGACCATGCGAAACCAGAAGGGCGTGATCGAATCGCTGGAGAAAGCGGGCCTGCGCTCGCAGGTGAAAGTCATGGTGGGCGGAGCGCCGGTCACGCGCCGCTGGGCGGAACAAATTGGCGCCGACGGCTACGCCAAGGACGCCATGAGCGCGGTGGACCTTGCCCGGGAACTGATGAATCAGAAAGTGCTTCAACAAGGCGGGTCCGTCGCGGGGCAGACATGAGACCCAAATTTCAACTCCTCGACAAGCCGCTGATCGAGCGCATTCTCGACGAAGCGTTTCAGCTGATCGAAGATCCCGGCGTGCGCGTCGCGCCGTATGTCGTCGAACTGCTGCGCTCGGCGGGAGTCGCGGTCTCTGACGGCGTCGCGCATATTCCCGAAGCTCTTGCCCGCCGCCTGCTCGATCTCGCCCCGCGCGGATTCTGCCTTTATGACCGCAGCGGCAAGCCGGCCGTACGCTACGGCGGAGACGACGTTCATTTCGATCCCGGCTCATCCTGCCTGAACATTCTTGATCCCACGACGCAGCAGGCTCGCCCGGCTATGGCCGCAGACCTGGTGCGACTGGTGCAGGTGGCCGAAATGCTGCCGGAGTTTTCGGCGCAGTCGACGGCGATGGTGTGCAACGACGTTCCGCAGGAAATCGGCGACTGGTATCGCCTGCTGCTGGTGCTCTGGTATTCAAAAAAGCCCGTGGTGACGGGCGCGTTCTCGGCGTCGAGCCTGCACACGCTGCTCGATCTGCTGGCGATCGAAAGCGGCGGCAGCGAAGCGCTCCGCCTGCACCCGCGGGCGATCTTCGACGTATGCCCTTCGCCGCCACTGAACTGGTCGGAATTCGCATCGCAAAATCTTGTGGATCTGGCGCGCGCCGGCGTGCCTGCGGAAATCGTCAGCATGCCCCTGGCGGGCGCCACGGCGCCGGTGACGCTGGCGGGTTCCGTGGTGCAGCACGCTGCCGAGTGCATCAGCGGAATCACAATCCATCAGCTGGCGCAGCCCGGATCGCCCATTGTGTGGGGCGGCGCGCCCGCGATCTTCGACATGCGCACGGGAAAAACACCCATGGGCGCGATCGAGACGGCCATGCTCGATGTGGCCTGCGCACAGGTCGGGAAATATGTCGGCTTGCCCACGCACGCGTATATGGTCGCCGGCGATGGACGCGTCATCGACGCGCAGGTGGAAATGGAAAGCGGCATGTCGGCCGTGCTGGGCGCGCTGTCGGGGATCAACATGATTTCGGGGGCGGGCATGCTTGATTTTCTCGCTTGCCACAGCGTTGAAAAGCTCGTGATCGACGCGGAGGCCATCGCTTCGGCCCAGCGGCTGATTGCAGGTATCGAGCCGCGCGGCGATTCCCTCGCCGCCGCCGTGTTCGCGCAGACCGGCTTGCACGGCGACTTTCTGAAGCTGAAGGAAACCCGTGCCCTGTTCAGAAAGGAACAGCACTTCCCTTCGGCGGTGATTGATCGCGGTCTCGCATCGACGGACGGCAGCACGCCCGGCATCCTGGAGCGCGCGGGTCAGCGCGTCGAAGAACTCATCGCCGCCTACACACGTCACCCGCTGCCGGGGGATCGCGAGAAAGAAATCATCTCCTTTGCGCAACGTGAAGGGAAGAAAGCCGGATTGGAAGGACTGCCGGGAATTATCGAACTGGAATATGCGCGGGAAGTGGGATTGCTCTAAGGGCTGCAATGGACGGGAAGGGCACGGCTTCAGCCGTGCCGTAAGGCTGCCCTAAGACGCGGGCTTCAGCCCCTGAGGTTCTAATCTCAGCGCTTCAATCGTGTAGGCGGTCGGCCCAGTATTCCTGGCTTAAAGAGAGCGGCAAGGATGACGGCTAAGCCAAACACGATGCAAATGGGCGCGAACACCCGTTCTCCGAACCAGTTCCGATAATGCAGATCGCCATGCCACAGAATTGCTCCAAGTCCGCTGCCAAGAATAGCCAGTCCGGCCAACGACGCAACAATCCGAACAAGTGGACGTCTTGGGTTCGAATTGAGCATTGGCTGCGCACCTATCAGAACGCTACTCGGTGAACACCACCGACTGCACACCGGAAATCTCGAACCGCTTGCGGCAGCGCATGTTCTTGCAGGCCATCAGGTCGTCTTTGCGCAGCATGTAGGAGCGGGCTTTCGCAAAGCGGGCGCGATCGCGCTCGTCGGCGCGTCCGGGAAGCTGGCGCTTCTTGGTGCGGACCAGCCAGGTCACTTCATATTCCGCCGCCTGCTGGCAGTGCGGGCAGTTCAGCGTGGCCGGTTTCTTTTCCTGCCGTTCGTCGAAAAAATCTTTCTCTTCCATGTCGTTTCGAGCTTAGCCGCGAGCTGTAGTCGAATACTGGCTCGCCGTCTTCGAATGAACCATTCCTGGCAACCCGATTATTGCAGGTTTGCACCAGACAAGCTATGGCAACATGGAACGAGCAGGCCCACGCGATGCCGCGGAAGAAAAAATTGAAGCGCTTCAGGGCAGTGACCGCTGTGAAGGAACTGGCCCGCGAGCGCGTGGGCACGCCGCCCGCAGCCAAGGTAGTTCCTGGCAAAAAGAAGAAGCCGGAGAAGCACAAGCCCACCCTAGGCAAGCTGCTGGGAGAAGCAGACTGATCGCAGCAGTCGCAGCGGATTAGGCTACTGGAACGTTGCCGTTACGGTTACGCTCTGCTCCAAGATCACCGTGCACTGATCGCCGCTCGCGGAACTGCACCCACTCCAGCCGACCGATGTCGAAGTGCCCGTCGGAGTTCCTGTCAAAATCACTGTCGTACCTGCCGTGAAGCTAAAGCTGCAGGAATTGGGCGAGGAGCAATCGATTCCTGCAGGATTGCTGGTCACGGTTCCAGAATTTGAACCGGTGCCGAAGCTCACCGTGAGCGTCGGCTGGGGTCCGGCCGGCGTACAGCCATCGGCTGCAGGGCCGTTGACGGTAATCGAGTCCTGGTTGCTGACAATGTCGTTGCCGTCCTGGTGCATCTCGGCAAAAACCTGCGCTACGCCGCAATTCTGGTTGGGAGAAGCCACTCCCGCGGCGGTGATCGAAATGACCTGGGGATTGTCCGACTGCCAGTTCACCTGGTCGGTAATGTCGACGGTTTTCGGGGGATGGATGTAAGTGCCGATCGCCTTGAACTGGAAATAAAGATTCGGGTCGACCGCACCGAACGTACCGCCGGCTGAAGGCGTAATCGAAATGGAGACCAGCTGCGTGGGGCGGGCACAACTGGACATACTCGACAACCAAATTGCCAAGACCACTAAACCAACGATGCCGATCCAGCTGCCGAGCCACTTCCGGTTCATGCCGACTCCTGAGCGGTGTCTTGATCAGACGCGCGCTGTGGGGGAAATGCCAATTTAGTAAACAGCCGGGCAAAAAGCAATAGCAGAACTGGCCTTCCGGTTACCCCCGGACGGCTTCGGCAACCGCCTCCGCGAAAGCTTTGACGTCTTCCTCTGTGGTGTCGAACGAGCACATCCAGCGCACGATGTTTTCCTCTTCGATCCAGGGATAAAAGAAGTAGCGCTCTTTGATCTTTTCGATCGCCGTCCGCGGAAGCTGGGCAAAGACTCCATTGGCCTCGACCTTCCACACGATGCGGACCTGGGAGATTTTTCGCACCTCGGCTTCGAGTACTCGGGCCATGTGGTTGGCGTGCTCGGCGCTCCGGCGCCAGAGGTCGTTGGTCAGCAGCGCCTCGAATTGCACGGCGATGAAGCGCATCTTCGAAGCCAGCTGCATGCCTTGCTTGCGAAGATAGAGAAAATCCGCACCCAGCGCGGGATTGAAAAAGACGACGGCTTCTCCGCCCATGATGCCGTTCTTCGTACCGCCGAAGGAGAGGACGTCGACGCCGAGATCGCGTGTGGCCTGGCGGAGCGTCTGCCCGAGCGCGGCGGCGGCGTTGGCGATGCGAGCGCCGTCCACGTGCAGAAACATGCCGTGCTCGTGGGCGAAGCGGGCCAGCGCCTGAATTTCGTCCGGCTTGTAAACCGTTCCCATCTCGGTCGATTGCGTTATGGAGATCACCCGCGCCTGCACGTGGTGCTGGTCGCCGATGCCGTGATAGGCGTGACGCACCAGCTCGGGCGTAATTTTGCCGTCCTGGTGCGGCAAGGGGATCAACTTGCATCCGGTGTGCTTCTCCGGCGCGCCGCATTCATCGCAATAAATGTGGGCAAAGTCGCTGCACAAAACGGCATGGTAAGGCTTGGTCAGCGCCTGCAGGCCGAGCACGTTGGCGCCAGTGCCGTTAAAGGTGAAGAAAACCTCGATGCCCTCGCCAAAATGCTCTCTGAATTTCTCGACGGCCGAGCGGGTATAGGGGTCATCTCCGTAGGCGACAACATGGCCCTGATTGGCGCGGGCGATCGCGTTGAGCACTTCGGGATGAATGCCGGCGTTATTGTCGCTGGCAAAACTGCGTAGCGGCCTGGCAAGAACCTGCGGCATAAGCAAACAATTTAGCAGAGTGCCGCGCGTGCAGGGGCGGACCCATTGGTCCGCCGCGGTTTCATGTAGGGACAGCCACCCTCGGCTGTCCTCCGCGCTCAGATTGCAAATCCCATCGCGCTTCGCGCGTCCCAGGACCCTTCGACTTCGCTTAGGGCAACCTGCGTCCGGAGCCACACGTGCATTACAATCCTTCTTCTTTCGGAGGCACGCTCGTGAGCTCGTATCCATATCTTCGTCTCTGTCTGATCATCCTTCTTCTAACCTCCATTGCCTTTGCCCAGACGGCGGAACAGAAGACCGCGCGTTATCTCGACTCGGTGCGCAAGCAGCCATCCTTGCTCCTGGCCTTCCTGCACGATATGCCCAAAGGCGGCGACCTGCACAATCATCTCGACGGCGCGATCTATGCCGAGAACCTCGTCGATTTCGCCGCCTCCGGCAATTTGTGCGTGGACCGCACGACTTCGACCCTGATTGCCCCTCCTTGCGATTCATGCGAGAAGTACACGCCGAAGCCGGCCATCCGCTGCGCCTATGCCGATCACGCCCTCTATGGCCAGATCGTTGACGCCTGGTCGATGCGCAACTGGCATCCCGGCGACGAGTCCGGCCACGACCACTTTTTCGCCACGTTCGACAAGTTCGGTCTGGCCTCACACGGGCATGTGGCTGAGGCGGTTGCGTCGGTCGTTAATCGCGCCGCGCAAGAGCATGTGCAGTACATCGAGTTCATGCATACCGCCGACGGCAGGTCCGCCGCTGATCTGGGCATGAAGCTGGGATGGGATTCTGACTACGGCAAAATGCGCGAAAAACTCCTCGCCGGCGGACTGAAGGAAGTCACCGCCTCCACCAGCAAGACTCTTGCGGACGATGAAGCGCGAGCGCGCAGCCAGCTGAAATGCGGGACTCCCGATGCCGAGCCGGGATGCAATGTCACGGTTCGCTATCTTTATCAGGTGTTGCGCGGCTTACCGCACGAAGCTGTTTTCGCGCAGATTCTGCTGGGATTTGAACTGGCTTCGTCTGACCCGCATTTTGTCGGTTTCAATCTGGTCATGCCGGAAGACTGGTACCTGCCCACTCACGATTTCAACGAGCACATGTCCATGATCGACTACCTGCACGGCTTGTATCCCAGGGTGCACATCGCGCTGCATGCGGGCGAACTAGCTCTGGGGCTGGTAAAGCCGGAGGATCTGTCATTCCACATTCGAGCTTCGGTTGAGCGTGGCCACGCGGAGCGCATCGGCCACGGCGTCTCTGTGATGTGGGAGAAAGATCCCATCGGCCTGATGAAAGAGATGGCGGAACGCAACGTGCTCGTAGAAATCAACCTGACGTCGAACGATCAGATTCTCGGCGTCAGCGGCGACGACCACCCGCTGCCGGTTTACATGAAGTACGGCGTACCGCTAGCGCTCTCGACCGACGACGAAGGAGTCTCACGCTCGAACATGACGAATGAATACTGGCGTGCAGCGGATGGCTACCAGCTCCCGTACACGGAATTGAAGCGCATGACACGGCAAAGTCTGGAGCATAGTTTCCTGCCGGGCCAGAGCTTGTGGGCTACGACCAAGGGCTCGTTCCGGCCCGTCGCTGCGTGCGCCAACGAAGTGATCGGGGCGGAGAAACCCTCGTCCTCATGCGCCCAGTTTCTCGCCGCGAGTGAGCGCGCTCGCGAGCAGTGGGAACTGGAGAACGCGTTTCAAAAGTTTGAAGGTAAGTTCTAAGCCGTTCGAGACTGCTCAACTCATGCCCCGCAAACGCATTCTGATCCCTTCGCCGCTGGCCTGGTCGATGCAGTCGGTGCCGGTTCCGCCGCCTGCCTTGCCCGTGCTGGCCGAACGCGGCGGTACACAGCTGCGCACGCCTCTTCCTGTGGCGATCATTGACACGCGCGAGCAGAATCCGCTTTCCTTTTGGCGCTTCAGGAAGTGGTTTGCGCGCATCGAGCATCGCGGCTTGCGGCTGGGAGACTACTCCGTCGCGGGCATGGAAGACTCGTGCGTCGTTGAGCGTAAGGATCTCGCCGACCTGATTCAGTCCTTCACCACAAACCGCGGCGTCTTCATCCAGCGGCTGCGGCGGCTGAGCCAACTCCAGCATGGCCTGCTCGTGGTCACTGCATCGTTGAGCGAGATCAAATCCGAGTATCCGTACCGCGCCGCGAATCCCAACCGGATCACACAGTCGCTGCTGGCAGTGCTGACCGGGCTGCGGCTGCCGTTTATCTGCACCGAGACGCATGAGTTGGGTGAGGAGATCGTCGCATCGTATCTTTACCAGACGTTTCTGTATGATTGGCTGGACCGCAACGGCCATGGGCGCCACCTGGCCGACGGCGATTTGTAAACCTGGATACCCCGGACGCCCTCGTCCGGGGGGGAGTCCCCGCCTCCAGAAGAGTCGTTGCGCCCCCGGGGCGGACGAGGGCGTCCGCCCCTCCACAGGAATGCTTAAGAAGAATGCCTGATCAATTCACGCACGCTGAATCCGCCGCGCAGGTTGTTCTTTCGCACACGCCACTGCGTCCGAAGATCGGCCTCGTTCTCGGCTCGGGCCTCGGCGCCTTTGCCGACACTCTCGCCGACGCGACTCGCGTGCCCTATGCAGAGATTCCTTCGTTTCCGCAATCCACCGCCATTGGCCACGCCGGGCGGATGGTCGTTGGCAATTCAATCGGCAACGCGGGCGGCGTTCCTGTCGCCGCCATGCAGGGACGGGTACATCTGTATGAAGGATATTCGGCGCAGCAGGTTACATTTCCCATTCGAGTGTTTGGGCGCATGGGCATTCGTGCAGTGATTCTGACGAACGCCGCCGGCGGCATCAATCGCAGCTACGCCCAGGGAGCGCTGGTGCTGATTCGCGACCACATCAACCTGCAGGGCACGAATCCACTGATCGGCGCGAACGATGACCGATTCGGCCCGCGCTTCCCCGACATGACGCACGCCTACGCTCGCAGCTATCGCGAGGCCGCACGGGAAGAGGCGCGCAAGCTTGGCATCACGCTGCATGAAGGCGTATACGCTGCATTGCTCGGCCCAAGTTACGAGACGCCAGCGGAAATCGAATATCTGCGCCGCATCGGCGCCGATCTGGTCGGCATGTCCACAGCCGCCGAGGTCATCGCCGCGCGGCACATGGGAATGAACGTGCTCGCGATTTCCTGCGTCACCAACATGGCGGCTGGCATTCTCGACCAGCCGCTATCTCATGCCGAAGTGATGGAGACCGGCGGACGAGTCAAGACGACATTCGAATCGCTGCTGCGAGCGGTGTTGCCGCGTGTGGCGGCAGATCTTCAGAGCTGACGTATTCAACTCGGCAACAGATCGCCGGTACAGCACGCCTCCACATAGTTAGAACAGGAACTTCGCTCCGAGCTGAATCACCCGCGGCCCTCCCCCGCCCAGGCCGGGATTGGTTTGGGCCACGTCGGGAGTCTGCGTAATCAGCCCATCAAAGCAACCAAGCGCCGGGCTGCATATTAAGTTGCCGGACGAATCGTATCCCGGCGAGATGTTGTGATCGGGCAAGGCGAAGTTGGGGTGATTGAGAATGTTGAAGAACTCCGCGCGCAGTTGCAAGTTCAGGCGCTCGGTCAGGGCCGTATTCTTCGTGATGGAAAAATCCCAATTCCGATATCCCGGGCCGAAGATCGCATTTCGTCCGAGATCGCCGAAGGTTCCATCGGCGGGCTGACTGAAAGCGAGCGGGTTGAGATATCCCGTGAAGGGAGTCCAATGGGGCAGGATCGGACTCACTCCGGGCACGACATTCGGACGCTGGTTGAAGTAAAAGCGCCCACTCGTATCTGTGTTGTTCGCGATGGGGATGGGGCGGCCGGTTTGCACACTGATAATCGAGTTCAGCTGCCAGCCCGAGCCAAACCGCTTGTGGGCCGACCATGAAGGAATGTCGTAGTTGAGCGCGGCGGTAAAACGCTGGCGCGTATCAAAGGTCGAGGGGCCGTACTCGGCGCCGAGGTTGCTGGGATCTTGGGGAAATGCAGCGCCCGGAACAAAGTCAATGCCATCCGATGCGTAGTCGAGCGACTTCGACCAGACATACCCGGCAAAACCCGACAAGCGGTGCACCTTCTGCAGGCGCGCGCTGACCTGCAGTGAGTTGTAGTTCGAAGAGCTCGAAGGCGTAAGGGCGTCGATCGCCTGAAAGCCAGGGTTGTTGCGCGTGTCGGTCGCGTCGGGCTCATTCAAGTCGGTCAGGCGAACCAGCCGGCTGCCTTTGCTGCCTACATAGCCAACTTCCAAGCCAACATTTTCTCCGACCCTTTGCTGTACGTTTAGGTTCCAGTTCTGCGTGTAGGGCGAGCGGAAGTTCTGCGGAGTTACGAAAACGTTAAACGGACCACCAGTCGCTACCGTTACGGGACTCATGATCGGCGAGAGTGGCGGGCTGTTGCTGGTGAAAGCTCCCGCGTTGAAAGTCATGGGCAGCACCGCCTGCGGCCCGATCGGGTTGGTCGCGACGCCCGCCGAGGTAGTGTAGTTCGCGATGAAGAGATCCTGTGGAACATAGTCGTAATAGAGCCCGTACGACGCGCGGATTACCGTATTCTTCAGTCCGTTCCACGCCAGTCCAACCCGCGGCGCGAAGTCGTGCAGATCGCGATGGTAGAGCCCGTTCAGTCCGTCGCTGCCGACCATGGCGAGGTTGCCGTCTGCGCCAAGATTTGAGAGCAGGTTGTTTTTCTCGCTGAGCGGGCCGAAGTATTCCCAGCGGAACCCCAGGTTCAGCGTGAGGTTCGAGGTTGCGCGGTAGTCGTCTTGCGCGAACAAGCTGAAGCCGTTGTTGTAGGTGGTGCGGTGGGTGTTGCCGTTGTCCACCGATTCAAAGGAGCAGCAGAAAGTCGTGTCCTCGATTCCGCCGGTGTAGAAATCGGCGAGCGCATCGACCACCGGGTCGTAGCCCGGCTGGTTGCAGGCCATGGCGCCCTGAGTCAGGCAGACTCCGGCGGTGAACTGGAAAATTCCGCGCTCCAGGTTGTCATTGAAGTTGACGATGCTGGCGCGGCGGAATTCGCCGCCGAACTTGAACGTGTGCTTTCCGCGCAGCCAGGTGAAATTATCGAGAATCTGATAGGTGCCGCTGGTCCGGCCCCGCGGCACGCTGAATCCGGTCGCGCCCAGATTTTCAATACCGGTGAAATCGAATTCCGGCAGGCCCAGCTTGCCGGTACCGAAGTTCAATCCGATCGTCGTGGGATCGAAGTTGGCATCGAGCGAACTGAAGGATGTTGTATAGCGGCTGTATCCAAAGCGAACTTCGTTAATGCGGCTCGGGCTTAGAGTCGAGAGAAAACTGAGCGAGACTACCTGCACGCGCGTCGGCGAGGTCTGGGAGAATTGGGGCAGGCGCGATCCCGCTCCATACCCGCCGGCCGAACCCAGGGGAAACACCTGGTAATTGCGCGCGAAAGCGTAACGGCCGGTCAGCAACTCCGTGTCGGTAAAGTTGTGATCGACCTTCGCGATTACATAATCGCCGTTGTTCGTGTCACGCGCTTCATCGGGAATCTGCCCGGTCGAACTCTGGGGATAAAAGTTCAGAATGGCCGTCAGCCCCGGGTTAACTGGCTGGCCAAGAATACCGGCGGCGATCATTTGCGCGTTCTGAATCTGAGTCGGCGTGGGAACCTGCAAGAGAAAATCGCTGCCCACGCGCTCGCGCTCACCTTCGTAGGCGCCGAAGAAGAAAGTCTTGCCCTTGATGATTGGGCCACCCAGCGAACCGCCGAAATTGTTGTTCTGGAATGGTGATTTGTGCGCCTCGGTATTGAAGTAATTGCGGGCGTCAAGACCGTTATTCCGGAAGAATTCAAAAGCAGATCCGTGCAGGCGGTTCGTGCCGGACTTGGTCACGATATTGACCACCGATCCGCTGTTGCGCCCGTATTCCGCGCCGAATCCAGATTGCAGATTGAACTCCTGAATCGCATCGATCGGCAGTAGCGACGCTGGCGCACCTCCGATTCCCACCTGGTTCAGCGCAGAGTTATTGAAGAAGGGATCATTGTTGTCGGTCCCATCGAGCGTGTAGTTGTTCGAGCGATCGCGGTTGCCGTTGATGTTGAACTGCCCAAAGCCATCCTGAGTTCCCGCCACTCCCGATGGATCCACCGTCGCGCCCGGAGTGAGCGCCACCAGTTTTCCGAAGTCGCGCCCGTTCAGGGGAAGCTCGGTCACCAGCTTCTGATCAACGACCTCGCCCAGCACGTCGCGCGTGGTCTCCACTAATGGCGCTTCTTCGGTGACCGTAATGGATTCGGATTGCTGGCGCACTTTTAGCAAGCCGAAGTCAGCCGCCGTGTCGAGCCCCACATTGACCACGACATTCTGCGCGACGGCCGCGAAGCCCGCGGCTTCGACCGTGACGGTATAAACTCCCGCCGGCAGCTCAGCCAAAACGTACGCGCCCTCTTCAGTGCTGGCGGTTTCGCGTGTTAGCCCGGTATCGATATTCCTCGCAACAACTTTCGCCTTGGCAACGAGGCTACCTGAGGGATCGGTGATCTTGCCGCGGATGGATCCCCGGAAGCTCTGCGCCGCGACCAAACTCGAGAACAGCAGGAGAACAATGAAGTGCACGACGAAACGGTATGAGTACGAAGTTCGGCTTTTCACGACAGCCTCCTCACAACAGAGAAACCGGTAGAGAACGGTTTACTTTCCTGCGCGCGGAATCGACAGCGTCACCGGCGGCTTGATGCTATAGATGGCGGCAAAACTGTTCTGGTTCACCGCCAGGCCCAGGCGCCCGCGCGAGTCGACATAGAGCAGGGGCTGGCCAAGCGGGACATCGCTGAAGGTTTTGACGAACTTGATCGTCATCGGTTTGCCGCCCACGGTCACGGGCACGTCCTGCCCGCGAGCGTAGCCGAGCTTCAGGAACTCCTGGGCATCGACATTCGTGACCAGATTGCCGAACGGCCCGTCCGTCGCGATTACCGTGGCGTTCAGGCCGCGATCGTCCACCGTGGCCACCTTCCAGTCGAGCCGCGCGAGATCCTTCACCGCGATCTCGGGTCCAACCTTCGTCCAATCGTCTCCGCGCGCCAGGTGCGCACCCACCGGCGAAAAAATGTCGCGTCCGTGGAAAGTGGACGATAACTTCGTGCCGATCATCCAGTCGGGATTGGTCACCTCACGCGCGCCGTCGATGCCGTCGCGCTGATCCACCAGTGTGAGCAGGCCGTTATCGGGCAGGACAAAATACTGGCCGCGCTTCGAGTGCGCAACGATCGCTTTGCGCGTGCTGCCCACACCTGGATCAATCACGACCACGAACACTGCGCCCGCGGGAAAATACGGCGTCGCGCCGAAGAGATACCGCGCCCCATCCCCGATCGAAAAGGGCGTGACCTGGTGGGTCAGGTCGACGATGCGCACTTCGGGCATGATGGAGTACATCACGCCCCTGCAAATCGCTACGGAGTCGTCCACGACGCCGAAATCCGTCATGAACACAATGGTCGGCGGATATTTCTGTGAAGGCTCGCTGGCTGACGCGACCTGCGATGCCGCGGACGCGATAAGAAGCGCAAGGAGGATCCGCTGAACGACCCGCCGATTCCCGGAACGCTGCCGCAGTGAATTCATATTCAGACCTGCAATTCGCTTTGAAAGCCTACCAGATTACTAGACTCTCCACTGGCGCGTCCATATGGCGCCGGCGCTGATGGAATCGCATCCCGCCCGCCTCCGTCTATAATGCTGCTGCATCCCTGCTGCTGCAAACTTGGAACGTGGAGGGCTCTCATGGCTCAGGTTATCCCCGACAAATACCGCGATCTGTTCCAGAAGCGCGCTTTTGCCAGTCTCGGCACGCTCATGCCCGACGGCAGCCCGCAGGTCACGCCCGTCTGGTGCGATTTTGATGGCGAGCATGTCATTTTCAATTCCGCCAAGGGACGCCAGAAAGACCGCAACGTACGCCGCAATCCCCGCATTTCGATGGCGATTATCGACCCGGAAAATCCTTACCGCTATCTGGAGATTCGCGGCCGCGTGGTCGAGATCACAGAAGATGGTGCCGCCGAGCACATCAACAAAATGGCCAAGAAGTATCTCGGCCAGGATAAGTATCCCTACGGCCAGCCCGGGGAAGTTCGCGTGCTCTACAAGATCAAACCTGAGCACACGACTGCGATGGGATAGCCATCCTTTCGATCGAGGACTTCATCCGCACCCACAATCTCTGCTTCCTCGGCTTCGGCAACGTCAACCGGACGCTGGTCCGGCTGCTGGAAAACCGCGCGCAGGAAATGCGCGAACGCTACGGCATTCAGTTCCGCATCACCGGAATCGCTTCCCGCCGTCTGGGTTGGATCGCCGATCCTGAAGGATTAGACGCGCCCTCATTGGGCACGGATCGGGAAGGGCACGACTTCAGTCGTGCCGTTTCGCGGCCTCCGGAGAATGCGGCTTTAGCCGCTGAGGGCCGATCGCGGGCGGGGTCTCCCGCCGCTCCACAAATCCAGAATGTTCGCGAATGGCTCTCCGCGGCTCGCGCCGACGTGCTCTTCGAAGCCACGTCTCTCAACGTTGAATCCGGTCAGCCTGCGATCGATCACATCCGCGCCGCGCTCGACCACGGCGCGCACGCCATCACTGCCAACAAGGGCCCAATTGTCCACGCCTACCGCTCGCTGCGCGATCTGGCTGCGGCCCGCGGCAAGCGATTTTTGTTCGAATCGACGGTGATGGACGGCGTGCCTCTCTTTTCCCTTTTCCCCCAACTGCCCTTGGTTCACTTGCAAGGCTTCCACGGCATTCTCAATTCGACGACCAATGTCATCCTTGGCGAAATAGAAAGCGGGCTAAGCTTCGATGACGCGCTCAGGAAAGCGCAGGCGCTCGGCGTGGCTGAGACCGACGCCGCCTATGACATCGACGGCTGGGACGCCGCGGTGAAAACCGCCGCGCTCATCACCGTGCTCATGAATGTTCCCATTCGTCTCGACCAGATCGCGCGGGAAGGCATTCGCGATCTCACGCCGCAAGCCCTTCGCAACGCGCGCCGCGACGGCTGGCCGTTCAAACTGGTCTGCCGCGCCCGGCGCGTGGGGAGCGAAGTGCAGGCTAGTGTGCAGCCGGAAAAAGTTCGCAGCAGCGAGCCCATGGCTGGCGTCGCGGGCACATCATCCTACATTTATTTCGAGACCGATATTTTCCCCGGGCTCGCCATCACGGAAGAAAATCCCGGACTATATGCAACTGCGTACGGGTTGTTTGCCGATTTCATCCGCGCCGTCGACGATGGGACCGTCTGATTTCCACGTCCCACACTCACACGATTGCGTCAGCGATTTTGGCGGCTTCGACCGCAGGCGTCACATCGTGCGTGCGCAGAATGTGCGCGCCTTTTAGGATCAGCGCCACCTGAGTGGCCAGGGTTCCGTAGAGCCGGGCTTCCGGTGCAGCGTCTTTGCCGTCTCTGGCAAGTGTGTGCCCGATAAACGACTTTCGCGAAGTGCCGGCCAGAAGCGGGAATCCGGCCGCCTGCAGTTCGCTGAAGCGGCTCAGCAGGGGATAGTTCTCGTCCAGCCTTTTGCCGAAGCCGAAGCCGGGGTCGAGCACGATGCGCTCGCGCCGAATCCCGGCCAGCACCGCCTTTTCGGCCCACTCCTTCAGTTCGCGCTTCACCAGCAGAACAATGTCGCCGGGCGGCGGCAAACTGCGCCACTCCTCGGGGCGACCGCGCGTGTGCATCAGGACCGCGCCACATTTCAGATCGGCGATGGTCTTTGCCATTTGCGGATCCCATCGAAATCCGCTGATGTCGTTCACGATTTCGGCGCCGGCACCGACGGCGGCACGGGCAACCGCGGCTTTGTAAGTGTCAACCGAGAGCACGGCCTTCGGATGCCTTTTCTTGAGCTCAGTAATGACCGGTAACACGCGCTTGACTTCTTCGTCGGCGGTAACAGCTTGGTCAGAATTCGCGGGCGCGATTTTCTTGTCGGAGGTCGAAGTCTCGACGTCGACTTTTGCCCCCGGCCGCGTGGATTCGCCGCCAATGTCGAGGATATCGGCGCCTTCCTCGAGCAGGCGTTCGGCGTGTGCGACGGCGTGGTCGCAATCGAGGAACTGGCCGCCATCGGAAAATGAATCCGGTGTGACGTTGACCACGCCCATGATCAGCGTGCGCTTGCCGAGTTCGAGCGTTCGGCTGCCCAGGTTCCAGTTGAAGAGGGAGCGCATGCGGCCAGATTCTAAATGAAATTGGACGTGGGATCGGGGGCTGGCTACCTGCGCTGTGGGACTGCGCGTTTGTGCACGGCGTGAACTGCTCCGTAGCCGGTGCCAGTGGGCGGCTTGCGTGTGCCCTCGAGCAGTTCCTTGAGCACCACGGCGTTGTTGCGCGTTTCATTCTTGGAGGCGAAGAGGAGAGTGAGCCGCTTCTTCTTGTGAGCCAGTTGGTAAAGGCGATGGAGCGCCTGTTCCGCCTCAGGGCTGGCCAGCTCTTTCAGATATTTCTTGCGAAAGCTGGCCCACTCGTCGGGTCGGGCGTGATACCAGCGTCGCAATTCATTGGAAGGTGCAATGTCGCGCAGCCACTCGTCCACGCGAGCCGCGGCTTTGGTCAGGCCGCGCGGCCAGAGGCGGTCGACCAGCAGGCGCTTTCCATCGCTTTGCGCCGGCGGCTCATAGACTCGCTTGATGACGACTCGCTTGATGGCCACAGTCATGAATGCTCTCCGCTTTGCTCTATTATTGTAAGGCGGCCGTCCGGAATACAGGAAGGCAGGGACAGACACACGAATGCAAGACGGGCAGGGGTTCTCGCAGAAATGGTTGGAAAAAGAATGGGAGCTTCAACACCGGGCAGGACAAAGTGGTCGTGGCGTAACGATTGCCAGTACGCTGATCGCATTGCTCGCATCCTTCTTGCTTATCGGCTGCGATGTTGAGCGGCGCAAATCCGATGCCGAGCTCGGATTGAATCCGCAGCAAGCAGCAGGCCGGAAAATTTATGACAACTATTGCGACCGCTGCCACGAACCTTACTCGACGAAAGGTAAGAAAGGTCCGGGCCTGAAAGGTGTGTTCAAGAACAAGTACCTTTCGATGAGTGGATTGCCTGCGAATGACGAGCGCGTGGGAGACATCATCCGCCTCGGCCGGCACGAGATGCCGGCTTATAGCCAGACGCTCAGCCAACAGCAGCTCGATGACCTGTTAGCGTACATGCACACGCTGTGACGAATGGGGATATCCCGGCCCCGGCCGCAAAGAACGCGGCTAGAACGGGGCATGCATCCTGATCGTTATGAAGAAGGCTGCGAGATCGGAACTATTTCGCGAGTTGCCATCCGTCGACGAACTGGTGCACGCGACCGCCGTGGCCGCGCTCAGCACCAGCTGCGGAGCTGCGGCGGTGACCGACGCGGCGCGCGCGGTGTTGGAACGCTTGCGGCAGGAAATCGCGTCCGGACTTCTCGACGAAGCCGCGCTGAAACTGGCTCTGGGCGGGTTGAACCGGGCGATCGAGGAGCAACTCCGTCACGCTCTTCAGCCTTCGCTGCGGCCGGTTATCAATGCGACAGGCGTAATCCTGCACACCAACCTGGGACGCGCCCCGCTGGCAGAGGCTGCGCTCGAACGTATCCGCGAAACAGCGGCGGTTTATTCGAATCTTGAGTTTGACGTTGAGGCTGGAGAGCGCGGCAAGCGCGACGTTCACGTCGAGCGGCTGCTTCGCAAACTGCTGAGCGACGATAACGCAACGCCTGATGTCTCAACCATTGTGGTCAACAACAACGCCGCAGCGGTCTTGCTCGCGCTCAACACGCTGGCTGAAGGCGGCGAGGTCATCGTTTCGCGCGGTGAACTGGTGGAGATTGGCGGATCGTTCCGCATTCCCGAGGTGATGGCAAAATCGGGCGCGACGCTGCGCGAGGTCGGCACCACCAATCGCACGCGAGTGGGAGATTACGAAAAAGCGATCAACGAGCACACGCGCTTGCTGTTGCGGGTGCATCGCTCGAATTTCGAGATCACGGGATTTACCGAGCAGGCGTCCGCCGACGAACTGGTCAAACTGGCCCGGCGGTGCGGCATTCCGCTGTTGGAAGACTTGGGCAGCGGCGCGCTGGTCGATCTGCGGAATTTCGGCATCGGCGGTGAACCCATCGTGCTCGACAGCTTGCGCGCGGGTGTGGACGTGGTCACTTATAGCGGCGACAAACTGCTGGGCGGCCCCCAGGCGGGATTGATCAGCGGCCGCGCCGATCTGGTAAAGCGCATGCGCTCGAATTCTCTGTTCCGCGCGTTGCGCGTCGACAAACTCACCTACGCGGCGCTGGAAGGGACTCTGCTCGCCTATGTGCGCCGGGATCATGACGCAATTCCGTCGGTGCGAATGATGCGACTGACGAAAGACGGCATTGGCAAGCGCGCTGAAAAGATAGCGGCGCAGGTGAAGCCGGCAAAGATGCAGGTTGCCGTGATCGACGGCGAATCGGTCATCGGTGGCGGAGCCGCGCCATCTTCTGTGCTGCCGACGCGGCTTCTGGCACTGAGTTGCGCCGACCTCAGCGCAGACGAACTGGCTCGCCGCCTGCGCACATTTGATCCGCCGATTGTGGCGCGGGTTGAAGACGGACGCGTACTGCTCGACCTGCGGACCGTGTTTGCGGAACAGGATGAAACGATTATTGTGGCGCTGAAACGCTTTGCCGCATGAGCCCTTGCACTACAGGATCTGCGATGTTGGATTTCGGTAACTTCACAACATGATCGTCGGCACGGGCATTGACATCGCTGAGGTTCCGCGCGTCGCGCAGGCTCTTGAACGCTTCGGCGACCGTTTTCTCCAGCGAATTTTTACCGCGGGAGAAATTCGCTATTGCGATTCGAAGGCGAACCGCGTGGAGCGCTACGCCGCGCGCTTTGCCGCGAAAGAAGCGGCGATGAAAGCGCTCGGCACCGGGTGGAATCATGGCGTGCGCTGGCGCGACTGCGAAGTAGTGCGTGCTCCGGGCGGGCGCCCAACCATTGTGTTTCACGGCAAAGCCAGCGAGTTTGCGGCGAAACTGGGCGTGAAGAATGCCGCCCTCTCGCTTACGCACACTTCCGAGCAGGCCTTCGCGCAGGTGATTCTCGAAGGGTGACAATCCGTACGTTCGCCCCCGGGGCCAGCGCCTGAAATGTGAGGTCTCGCGCGCGCGACACACGGCAATCATCTGCTAGACTCTCAACTTCGTAATATGTCCGTCATTACTGCAACCCCTGCACCACCAACAACGCCCGTCCAAATCGCCGAAAAAACCTTGCTCGCGGGATTGGCTCTCACCAGCTTTGCCGCGTTATTGCTGGAACTGGCGCTGACGCGATTGTTTTCGGTCGTGCTCTTCTACCACTTCGCTTTTCTTGCCATTTCGATTGCCCTGCTCGGCCTGGGCGCGGGCGGAGTCTTTGCCTATCTGCTGAAGAGCCGGCTCGCACGGTGGGAAACGCGAACACTGGCCTCGCGATTATGCCTGGTCAATGCCGCATGTGTAGTCGTCGTGCTCGAGATTGTGTTGCATGTCCCGGTCGCACTCGAAGTTTCCGGCAGGAATTTCCTGCGCCTGACGGCGCTCTATCTCGCCGCGGCGGTGCCTTTCTTCCTGACTGGATTGCTGTTTTCGGTGGTATTTGCCCGGGAGACCCAGCGCATTCCTCGGCTCTATGGCGCGGACCTGTGCGGCGGGGCGCTGGCCTGCCTCGCGGTGGTGCCGCTGCTGAACTGGCTCGGAGGGCCAAACGCCATCGTGGTTGCGGCGATTGCCCTAGCGATTGCGGCAGTCGTTTGGGCTGAGGCCCGAAGTGCGCGTCGAAATGCAGCCCTGCTTGCGTTCGCGCTCGTGGCACTGACGGCGGCAAATTATTCGGGGCGGTTGATCGACGTCGTTTACGCCAAGGGAATGTTCCGCGACCCGGCGTGGGTGGAGTTTGCGCGCTGGAACGCTCTGTCGCGTGTGGAGGTCGACCGGCAAGGGCAGGCCAAAGTCGTTGTGATTGACGCCGACGCCTCCACTTACATCATGAATGCCGACCTGGCACACTGGCGGGGCACGGAGTGGGAGCACGATCTGATGTCCGCCCCGCCGGCGCTGGCTAACGTTCTGCGGCCGCATGGAGATTTTGCCATCATCGGCCCCGGCGGCGGAGTCGACGTGCTGCGCGCCGTGGCCAATGGCAGCGCCAGCGTGACCGGGATTGAGATCAATCCGCTCATTGCAACCACGATCATGCGCGGCCGCTACGCCGACTACGCACAGCATCTCTACCAGCGGCCCGATGTTCACATTCACGTGACGGACGGCCGGTCGTTCTTGCGTTCCACCGAGCAACATTTTGACGTAGTGCAGATGACCCTGGTGGACACCTGGGCTTCGACCGCGGCGGGCGCCTTCGCGCTCAGCGAAAACAATTTGTACACCGTCGAGGCTTTTCGCGAATATTTCGAGCACCTCAAACCGGACGGGATGATCGCCATCACGCGCTGGGAATTTCGCCATCCGCGCGAAGCCTTGCGCGTCGTCGCCGTTGCCATGGAGGCCCTGCACCGCCTGGGAGTTGCTGACGCGTCACGGCATTTCATCGTCGCCTCACAGGGTGCACTCGATGAAGACGGCATTCCGGTGGTGGTTTTGGCAAAGAAAGGTCCTTTTACCGCGGAAGAGGAATCCGCGGTGATGGATCACTTCGACCGCTATGATGAACTCGATCCGCTTTACCTGCCGTCGCAGCCAGGGAAGAATCCGTTCTCGAATCTGATTGCGAGCAACGATCCCTCCGGATTCGCACGCGGCTACGCCTATAACGTTGCGCCGGTCAGCGACAATGCTCCGTTTTTCTTCTTCACGCTCAAGCCGGGGCAGATTCTCGGCGAGCAAGGCCTGCGCACAGGTATCGACTGGAAAGTAAATCTGGGTGTGCTGGTGCTGCTCCTGGTGCTCGCGATTTCCCTGGCTGCCGTGTTGGCGTTTCTGATTCTGCCGCTCGCGCTGAAAGGCGGAACAACGCGCCACTCCGCGCTTCCGCTGCTTTATTTCGTAGCTGTGGGCCTGGGGTACATCCTGGTCGAGATCGCATTCATTCAGCGTTTCGTGCTGTTTCTCGGGCACCCGACCTACGCTCTGACGGTGGTCATTTTCCTTTTGATGCTGTCGAGCGGCGCCGGCAGCCTGGCGTCGCGGCGATGGCTACCGCGCACGGAAATGGGATGGATGCCGCTTCTCGTGGTGGTTGCGGCTCTTCTGGGCTGCGTGTTTTTCCTTCCCGGACGATTAGCAGGCCTTGTCGGTTTACCGTTCGCCTACCGGCTGGCACTGAGCGGCGCGCTGCTGGTGCCGTTGGGATTTTTCATGGGCATGCCGTTTCCCACGGGCCTGCGCGCGCTGGCAGCGGCTCCGGTGCCGGAATTTCCCGCGGGGCCTGCAGCTTCCGACAATGCTGTTGAATGGGCCTGGGCAATGAACGCCGCGGCCAGCGTGCTGGGATCGGTGCTGGCGATGGTCATCGCTATCCAATTCGGCCTGACCGCGACCCTCACCTGCGGAGCGGTGGCCTATGCCGTGGCTCTAGCCTTTCTGCCGGCAGTGCGCAAGAAAGCACCTGCCTTGTCCTAAGAGACGGGTCATCTCCCCAGGTTTGCTATCATTCAGCCATAGGCGTGCCGGGCGCCGCTTGCGATTTTGCGGCGCGCGGGACCCAGGACATCCGAACAGACTTCATCGTGGCGTTACGAGATCGCAGGCTTCACGGGGAGGCATGACTAAGCGGGCTTCACTAGTCGAGCCGGCTATGAGGGAGACTCTTGCCTAGCCAGAAGCAGTTGAAGTGGTCGCAATTGCGGGTTGGGATCACGGTGATTATCGCCAGTCTCACGCTGGCGCTGCTCCTGTTTCTCATGTCGGGAACAGCAGGGCTTCTCATGCGCCGCATCACACTTCGCTCTTACTTCGACAACGCCGAGGGCCTGCGCGTGGGAGCGCCGGTGCGCCTAAGTGGCGTCGATATTGGCAACGTTTCAAACATCCGGATCGTCAACGCCCCTGACAAGAAGCTCACGCCCGTCGAAGTCACAATGAAGGTGAGCACGAAATATCATTACGGACTGCGGCGCGATTCGCAGACCTCGCTCGATACGGCCGGAGTACTGGGCGAGACCTATCTCGACATCGACAGCACACAGGCCCTTGGCCCAGAGGTGCGCGACGGAGACACGCTGCCTACGCTGGTGCATCCTGACTTCAACCAGGTGGTGCGCTCCAGCCAGAGCACGCTGCAGAACATGGACACGCTTTTGAAGCGCGCCGACCGCATCCTGACCTTTGCTGAAAGTGGCAAGGGATCCCTGGGGAAATTAATTTACGATCCGACTCTCTACAACCGCTTTTCAGACACCGTAGCCGACTTCCAGAAAATTGTGAACCAGGTCAGTAGCGGGCAGGGCAGTCTCGGGGCGCTGATCAGCCGCAACGATGCCTACGACAAGTTCCTTGCGACCCTCGACAAGATGAATGCTGTAATTGACGACATTCAGCAGGGCCAGGGCACCGCCGGCAAGTTCGTGAAGGATCCCTCGCTCTACAACAACGCCAACGACACCATCACGAATCTGAAAAAGTTTACCGAAGACATCAATGCCGGCAAGGGCGCAATCGGCAAACTTTCCAAAGACGAGGAACTGGCGAAGAAGCTCGACACGACCATGACCAAGCTCTCGGAACTGTTGACCGATCTCCAAGCCGGCCAGGGCTCGGCGGGAAAACTGCTCAAGGACGAGTCCCTTTACAACAATGCTAACCAGACGCTGGTTGAGACTCGCGATCTGCTGAAGGCATTCCGCGAAAATCCGAAGAAATACCTCAGCATCAAGCTGCACATCTTCTGAGAATCGAAGGTGTCTAGCGTTAGTGCTCGCCGATGCCGAACACCGCCCCCAGCATCAGGATGACCAGTACGCCCAGAGAGACCCATCCGTAGCGGTAGTCCTTCTCGTGAAAAAACAAGTAGCAGGCAACCACCACGCGAACCACGGGAGTCGCCAGCATCAGCAAAACTCCCGCCCGTTCGATCTCCAGAGGGACGCGTCCGCCTACGAAAAGGCTAACGATCAATCCGGCCAGCATGATGAAGAAGCACCCGAACGCGCCGGTGCGCAAGACCAGCGCCACGATGCGGTCGAAGGCGGGCTCGCGAAGCTGGCTCATAACACCCCCCGCAGCAAGTGAAATCCCATGTGACCGGCGAGGTAAAGCATGATACCCACCAGCAGGTAAACCACGATTTTGGTGTGGATGCGCGGGGCAAGGCGAGCGCCAAGCAGCGATCCCAGAAACACGCCCACAGCCAGCGGCGCGGCGTACTCCACCAGGATGTCACCGCGGCGGTAGTAGACCATAGCGCTGGCCGCGGCCGTCACTCCAATCATGAAGTTCGAGGTCGCAGTTGCAACCATGAGCGGCACGTTCATGAAAATAAACATGACAGGAACTTTGATGGGGCCGCCGCCGATCCCCAGCAGTCCGGAAAGAGCGCCCGCCACCAGCGACGCCGCCAGTCCCAACGGATAGCGCTTCGGCTCATAGGGTGGGATCGAAACCTCGCGGCCATTGAGCACAGGAGACGAATCGTCTTCCGGCTTCAACTTGCCGCCGCTCCTCACAATCATGATCGCGCTGTACAGCAGAAACGCGGCAAACAGTCCCTCGAGAACGCTGCGATTGAAATAGCCCACCAGATAAGCCATCACGGCCGCACCCAGCGCCGTCGCCAGTTCCAGAGTCATGCCCAGTCGTATATCCGTGGTGTGGCGTTGCAGGTGAACCGAGGAACTGGCGGCAGAGGTCGTGATCACCGCGACCAGACTGGTTCCGATCGCCTGCCGGATGGGAATGCCGAAATGCAGCGCCAGAATGGGCGTGAGCAGGATGCCGCCGCCGATACCGGTCAGAGAGCCCAGCAGTCCGGCGAAGAACCCCAGCACGGCGAGCAGCAGCGTCACCACAGCGGCGCGTACCTCCCATTGACGATTTTTTCGATGGAGATACTTACCCTGCGAACCCTATTTTCTGGATGGGAAACTTTGGCGGGAAATCCCGTCGTGCGCAACTAGGTCACCGCCGGGTGCGCCATTCTGGGCGCTTTTTCTGCGGCAAGGGTGGAGTCTTTCGCAGCGGCATCGGCGTGCTCGTGCGCATGATAGCTGGATCGCACCATCGGTCCGGATTCAACATGGCGGAAACCGAAGCGCAGAGCCTGGTTCCGCAGATATACAAACTCTTCTGGCTCATAGAAACGGGCAATCGGCAGATGATCTTTCGACGGACGAAGGTATTGGCCGACGGTAAGAATATCGACGCCGCGCGAACCAAGATCGCGAAAAACTTCGACTAGTTCGTCGGTCGATTCTCCCAGGCCAACCATGACTCCGCTCTTGGTCACCATACTGGGCGAACATTTCTTGGCGTTCTCAAGCAACGTGAGAGAGCGCTCGTAGCGGGCGCCGGAGCGGACCGCACGATAGAGGCGGGGAACCGTCTCAGTGTTGTGGTTGAGGATGTCGGGCTGGGCATCGAGCACGATGCGCAATGATTCTTCCACGCCCTGAAAATCAGGGATGAGAACTTCGACGCGGCAGCCGGGCGTGAGTTCACGAATCTCGCGGATGGTCTCGGCAAAAATTTTGGCGCTGCCGATGTTGTCGTCGTCGCGGTTCACGCTGGTAACGACGGCGTGCTTCAGGCCCAGCGTCGCGACGGCTTCGGCCACGCGGCGCGGCTCATCCCAATCGATGGGCTCGGGGTGTCCCTTGGGCACGGCGCAGAATCCGCACCGCCGCGTGCAGATATCGCCCAGCAGCATAAAAGTCGCAGTCTTGTGGTTCCAGCACTCGCCAATGTTCGGGCACTGCGCCGACTCGCAGACCGTGTGCAGGCCGAGCCCGCGGGCCAGCTTCTTCAGATTGTGGAAATTATCGCCGACTGGAGCTTTCGCCCGCAGCCACTGCGGCTTGGGCGCGCGCAGCGGAGGCGTGAGCTCAATCTGAACCAGTTGCGATGTGCTGGACATCTTTTCGATTCTATCAGTTCGGGGTTGCTGGGGCGGGAAAGTGCCTGTCGAAAATGATAGCTTCCGGATCGCCGACTCGACCAAGACCGCTCTTCTAAGGCTCTGCCGGCCTTTTGCGGGCGCCAAATGCCAGGACAGAGCCGTAGGCATGGGGGCGAAAGTTCTCAAAGCCTGCTTCGGCCACATAGCGCTCGAGATCAGCGACGCTGAAGATGTGCCCGCCGCCTTTCTCCGCGCGGTCGCGGATCGATTTGTATCTGATGAGGCCCGCGCTGCCGACGGCAAAGCACATCACCGCCAGCGGCGCTCCGGCTTTCATGGTGCGGTTGATCTCGCGCAGAGCGAGGACCGTGTCGGAGAAGTGGTTCAGTGATCCTGCACAGATGGCGGCGTCGAACAAGCCAGCCCGAAACGGCAGCGCCTCCACCGTAGCACGGGCGAAGTGCACGTTGGGAATATGTTCCCTTTCGACATAATGGGCGCCCCGCCGCATCATGCTCATGCAGACATCAATGCCAAGAACGGTCCTTGACGCAGAAGCAATGCGGCGCCCGTAGGTTCCCGGGCCGCAGGCCGCGTCCAGAATGACGCCGTCACGCGATCCCACAATGTCGGAGACCTCTCCCGCCAGCCTCTTGAGAGACGTGCTACGCCATCCGCCAAACAGGTTGCATACGGCCGGATACACGCAGCTTTCGTAGATGGATGCCATAAAGTCAAGCAGGGGGCGAGAGTCCTTTTGTCCGACTTTGCGCAGGGATAGGTTCCTGCTCTCTTCCAGGTTGATCAGGACAAAGTCGGGAATCCCGCTCAGGATGGGGTAGGTCCGCGCACAGACACGGCAAGAAAGCCCGTCGTGCACCGGTTCCAGATCTTGTTTGCATGCGGGGCATGCGTAGAATCCGCCGGACTGCCGGATCCATTCCTCTTCTGCCTGAGGAATGGTCGACTCCATAACAGCTGATGAGGATGCCATGACGAGACTCCCGGTCGATTCAGCGGAAAGCCGGCATCAGGCGAAGGAAAGGCTCTTCGGGGAACGACATGTACCATTTAGCTCAGCCGTGCGCCGAATTCAGTGACCCCGGTCACACCGTGAAGATCCACGGCGCTTTTTCGAAGGCAGACAAAGGGACGCAGGCCGGCCTTGATCAACACACACTTTTATTTCGTCGTCGGTTTCTGTGGGCTTAGTTTCTGAAAGTATGAAAAATCGCCAACTCACTCACCGGCATTGAGCCGAAGTCCGGTTGGATTACGGGCACACCGGAAGTCGAGCAGCATTCGGTCACCCCACCTCCACCAGCCCATACGTATGCTGCCATCTAGCGCGCATGGTGACAAGCGCTCGGCTGATTTCTTCTGACGATACCTCGGAGTTCGGGCCGGCAAGCACGGCGGCCGCTTCCCGTTTGGCGGCTTCAAGCAACTGCGCGTCGCGAATGATGTTGGCCACGCGAAAATCCGGCAACCCGGCCTGGCGCGTGCCGAAAAACTCTCCCGGGCCGCGGAGTTCCAGATCGAGTTCGGCTATCTTGAATCCGTCGTTGGTGTCGGTCATGGCTTTGAGGCGGCGCTGGCCTTCTTCAGTGATTTTGCCGCCGGTCATCAGGACGCAATACGACTTGGCGGCGCCGCGGCCAATGCGCCCGCGCAGCTGATGCAGCTGGGCAAGGCCAAAGCGTTCGGCGTGCTCTATCACCATGACCGTGGCGTTGGGCACGTCCACGCCGACTTCGATCACCGTGGTTGCAACCAGAATCTGCAGCTCGCCTTTCTGAAACAGGCGCATGACCTGGTCTTTCAACTCGGCCTCGAGCCGGCCATGGAGCAGGCCGACCTTGAGATCAGCGAAGACGTGGCCGCTCAGTTCGCGGTACATCTTGATCGCGGCCTTCAGCTCCGACTCTTCGTTCTCCGAAATCACCGGATAGACCACGTACGCCTGATGTCCCGCGGCAACCTGTTTGCGAACAAAGTCCCAAACGTCAGTCGAGCGCTCGTCGGCCACCTGGCGCGTAACGATGGGAGTGCGGCCTGGAGGCAGCTCGTCGAGCACGCTCAGGTCGAGATCACCGTAGAGGGTGAGCGCGAGCGTGCGCGGGATCGGCGTGGCTGTCATGACCAGAACGTCCGGTTCGACAGCGGCTGTGTGGGGCCGGGTCTCCGACCCGGCCGGGCCGAGCGGAGCTCGGCTGCTTTCCTCTGCCTCTCCCGATTTCTTCATCAGCTTCAATCGCTGCATCACGCCAAAGCGATGCTGTTCGTCCACGATGACGAGACCGAGTTTGGCGAATTCGACTTTTTCTTCCAACAGCGCGTGCGTGCCGATAATGAGTTGCGCGTTTCCCTGTGCGATGTGGCGCCGAATCTCGCGTTTGCGGTCGGATTCGAGCGACCCGGTGAGCAGGACGATGCGATAGCCGGCATTTTCGAGAATGCGCCGCGCGGAAAAGTAGTGCTGCTGCGCGAGAATTTCCGTGGGCGCCATCAGGGCTGCCTGGCAGCCGTTTTCGATGGCGATGATGGCGGCCTCGAAGCTGACGATGGTCTTGCCCGAACCAACATCGCCCTGCAGCAAACGCCGCATGGGATAAGGCTTTTGCATGTCTTCGGCAATTTCTTTCAGCACCCGCTTCTGCGCCGCTGTGGGATGAAACGGCAGAATCCTCTTGATCGCCGCCCGCACCCGATCGTCCAGCAGAAACGCAATTCCCGTTTGCGCTTTCTGCTGGCGGCGCTTCAATTCCAGCCCGAGTTCGACGAAAAACAATTCGTCGAAGATAAGGCGGATGTGCGCCGGTGTGCGCGAGGATTGCAGGTCGCGCAGGCTCTCACCCGGCTCGGGCCAATGAACATTCCACAGGGCGGCGCGGGGCGAGATAAGGCCGAGGCGGCCGCGCACCACGGCGGGAATAGCATCGGGCAGTTCGGGCGTCAGGTTGTCGAGCGCGGTGCGGATGACACGGCGAAACCAGCGCGGCGTCAGGCGCCCCTGGCCGATGGATTCGTAGATGGGTACAATGCGCCCGATCTCGAGCGACTCGGCAGCTTTTTTCTCCGCAGCTTGCATCCCTGCCGACCCAGCTCCGTTTTCGCCGCCGGCGTCGTCCCCGCCGGCCTCGCCGAGAACTTCATACTGTGGCTGGATGATCTGCAACTCGCGGTTGCGCTGATCCTCTTCCACCTTGCCATAGAGCGCGATCAACTGGCCGGGTTTGAATTTATCCTGCAGGTAGGTGGCATTGAAAAACAGGCAGCGCAGGCGGGCGCGGCCCTGGCCCACGGTAAGCTGGAAGATGGGCATGCGGCGCGTGCGGAACAGCCCGGAATTCCGCACTTCGGCAATCACCGTGGCCATTTCTCCGGGGCGCAGTTCACCGATGCCGCGCGGATTCAACCGGTCTTCATAGCGGAAAGGCAGATAATGGAGCAGGTCGCCGACGGTATGGATGCCCTTGCCGGCAAGAATCTCGGCGATTCGCGGACCGACTCCTTTCACGTACTGAACGGGAGTGGAGAGTTCGAGCATGCCGAAAGAACCGGGGTGAGATGACCGGAAAAAGAATGGTAGCAGGAGCGGCCAGCGAGTGTTCGAGCCTGTCGGTCATCTGAGCGAGGCGGCGTGGTGTCTAAACAATCCGTGGTGGTGAATCTGGTCGAAGCATTGCTGGCGATCGTGCTCGGGAACATCGTGTATTTTCTTCTGGTTCCTTCGCTGCCCGCGGTCGCACGACACCATCGCTTCCACACCGACCTGGGCACGCTGGTGGATTTCTGGTTCTGCCTCGTGGCGTATGGGCTGATAAGGACGGCAAGGAGGTGGAAGTAGGCGACATGCCTACCCCAGGGGTCGTGAGTCGCCTGTTCTGGACAATGGACAGAAATAGGTGCCGTCATGGGCTAAACTAATTCACGTGAAAAAATCACCCGTTGCTTCCACGAGGCGCTACCATCATATCGGAATTCCCACTACCGAACGTCGCGAAGGCGAACGGGTGGTCAAGGGTTACGCAACCTTCGTGTCTGGATATGAAACGAGCGCCTACGGAATCGAGTGGATGCGCTTCGAACCGGAAGCGCCGGTCCCTGAACTGGTGCGTACTGTTCCGCATGTCGCTTTCGAAGTGGACGATCTTTCCGCTGAAATCGCCGGAAAACAGATACTGATTGCGCCCAACTCACCCTCACCGGGCGTGACCGTCGCTTTCATTGTCGAGAATGGAGCCCCAGTCGAGTTTCTCCAGTTTGATAAGAAGTGATGCTTGAAAACCGTCAATAGCAAAGCCATCCTCACCGGGCAATTGTTGCAGAATCCTGTGGGTGTTGAAAAAGTCCCTCAGTTGTTGCTTGCGGCGGTACAAGATTGACGTTATAAGCAGGCCAGAGTTCCCGATGCTGTTCTTCACTGTTAGATTCGGAGGCCTGCTCCTAATGATGGGAAACCACTCTCGCTCGGA
>CAYOUY010000327.1:0-2963 GCA_964407245.1 uncultured Acidobacteriaceae bacterium | reverse complement strand
GAACCGCACTTCTACCGGGGAATGATCATGGTGTTCTGCAATCAACCACAGATCGGCTGGCGGATGATGGAGCACTCCATCCATCACAACTACTGCGGCTACGAACACCTGCTGCACGATGGCTTCCTATCCAAGGCCAGGCAGAGCCCTGAGTATCGCCAAGCCTTATCTGACGCCAAAGCCTGTCAGGACCGTTTTCTGGCGTGGCGAAAACAGAATTAACACAAGGTGGAAACACGTGCTGCTGAACCACCCGTCCCTTCGGATCGTGTCTGCCGCGGCAGCTGGTTCCAAACGTCTGGGTCCAGTAAACTATCAGCCGGACGCATGAGCCCGACCCTCACCAGCCCGCAACTGCTCACCGATCAGGACCTTTACCTGTTCAACGAGGGCAGCCACTACCGCCTTTACGACAAGATGGGAGCCCACGTTGCGTCCAACAACGATCAGGCGGGCGCCGTCTTCAGCGTGTGGGCGCCGAATGCGAGATCGGTTTCTGTGGTCGGCAGTTTTAATGGATGGGATCCCAAATCGCATCGGCTCGAGCCGAGAGCGTCCTCGGGAATTTGGGAAGGCTTCGTTCCGGGCGCCAATCACGGCGCGCTCTACAAGTTTCACATCGAATCGAACCGCCATGGATATCGTGTCGACAAGTCTGATCCCATCGGATTGCTGCATGAGAAACCACCGCGAACAGCGTCGGTTGTGTGGGATCTCGACTATCAGTGGAGCGATCAAGAGTGGATGCAGAAGCGCGGCGGGCACAACTCGCTGCGCGCTCCGCAAGCCATCTACGAGGTCCATTTGGGTTCGTGGATGCGCGTGCCTGAGGAGCACAACCGTCCGCTGACCTATCGCGAACTGGCGCCGCGGCTCGCCGAGTACGTGGGGCAACTCGGATTCACCCACGTCGAGTTTTTGCCGGTGATGGAGCACCCTTTCTACGGTTCGTGGGGATACCAGACCACCGGCTACTTCGCGCCCACGGCACGCTACGGCACGCCGCAGGATTTCATGTACCTGGTCGATTACCTGCACCAGCACAACATCGGCGTGATCCTTGACTGGGTGCCGTCGCACTTCCCTTCCGACGATCACGGGCTCGCCTATTTCGACGGCACGCATCTCTACGAGCACGCCGACTCGCGCCAGGGATTCCACCCCGACTGGAAGACGCACATCTTCAATTACGGCCGCGCCGAGGTGCGCAGTTTTCTAATGTCGAGCGCCATGTTCTGGCTCGACAAGTATCACGCCGACGGCTTGCGCGTGGATGCGGTCGCGTCGATGTTGTATCTCGATTACTCGCGCAAGCAGGGCGAGTGGATTCCGAACAAATACGGCGGTCGCGAGAATCTCGACGCCATCGATTTTCTGCGGCGTTTCAATCAGGAAGCTTACAAAGAGCACGCTGACATTCAGACCTGCGCCGAAGAATCGACGGCCTGGCCCATGGTGTCAAAACCGGTCTATCTCGGCGGCCTCGGCTTCGGTGAAAAGTGGGACATGGGCTGGATGCACGACACGCTGAAGTATTTCCAGAATGATCCCGTTCACCGCAAGTATCACCACAACCTGCTGACGTTCCGCATGCTGTATTCGTGGCATGAAAACTTCGTTCTGCCGCTCTCGCACGATGAGGTCGTGCATGGCAAGGGATCGCTGATTGGCAAGATGCCCGGAGACGAGTGGCAGAAGTTCGCCAACCTGCGGCTGCTGTTCGGATACATGTACGCGCAGCCGGGCAAGAAACTGCTGTTCATGGGCGGAGAATTTGGGCAGGTGCGAGAGTGGGCGCACGATTCAAGCCTGGAGTGGCACGTCTTGCAGTATCGGATTCATCGCGGCGTGCAGGCCTGGATGGAGCAGCTAAATCGCCTGTATCGCAACGAGCCCGGCATGCATGTCTTCGACAATGATCCCGCGGGATTCGAGTGGGTGGATGTTAACGACAACGCCAACAGCACGATTTCTCTGCTACGAAGAAGCGAAAGGCCGGAAGACACCGTGCTGGGCGTATTCAACTTCACGCCCGTGCCGCGAGTGGGGTACCGCGTTGGCGTGCCGCACGGCGGATATTGGCGCGAACTGCTCAACAGCGACGCGCGCGAATACGGCGGCAGCGGCATGGGTAATCTCGGCGGAGTTCAAGCCGAGTCTGAGCCGGCTCACGGCCGACCGTATTCGCTAAGACTGACCCTGCCCCCTCTGGCCGCGTTGTTCTTTAAAGCCAGCTAAGCGCATGGAGCGGCGGACTCCGAAATCTGTGGGGGCGTTTCTTCCCGTGCTATCCTCGCTTAAAGCGCGTCTCCCATGCGAATTCTGACCCGCTATATTTTGCGTGAGGTCACCGCCCACGCCCTCATCGGCGTGGCCATCTTCACCTTTGTCCTGTTCACGCGCGACCTGGGACGCATTCTCGAACTGGCCGTGCGGGCTTCGGCTCCGCTGCCCAGCGTGGCCGAGATCTTCTTCTTTACGATTCCGGTTGCCCTCACCTACACGCTGCCCATGAGTGTGCTGGTGGGAATTCTGATCGGCCTCAGCCGCCTGGCCGCCGACTCGGAAATCACCGCCATGCGCGCCAGCGGTATGGGCGTGTGGAGTTTCCTGCGGGTGCTTTCGATCTTCGTGCTTGCGGCATGGGCCATAGCGCTGGCCAACGGCCTTTACATCGCGCCGCGTTCGCAGGCCGCGCTCGCCCATCTGGAAGACCGGCTGAAAAGCTCGCAGGTTTCGTTCGAAGTTCAACCCAGAGTCTTCTATGAGGGATTCCCCAAGATCGTCTTGTATGTACACGATGTGAGGAGTGCCCAAGGCGCGGCGGTGTGGAAAGACGTGTTCATGGCCGACCTGACTGACGCCAGCAACCCGAAGATCACGCTCGCCAAGGAAGGCATTGTTGTCAGCGAAGGTCCGGATCGACTGCACCTGCATCTGACCGACGGCTCCGCCCACGAGAC
>CAYOUY010000326.1:0-2165 GCA_964407245.1 uncultured Acidobacteriaceae bacterium | reverse complement strand
ACTTTTCCTCTCGCCCACCAGGACGATCGCGCCCACCACCGCAATGGCATCGAGGGCGTTGGTCAGCGACATGAGCGGTGTGTGCAGCAGCGGCGAGACGTGACGGATGACTTCGAATCCAATAAACGCCGCCAGCATGAATACGAACAGCGCATCAATGATGGAATTCATGCATTCCTTCCTGCTCAACAAATAAGACGCAAGGCTGGGCCTGCGTGCGTGAAAAGCTCAAACTGATCACGTGCCCGCCGTCACCAGCGCCGGCAGCTTGAAGAATTCGCGCACCCGGGCATTCACAATTTCCCCGCCGTTCGTGATCATGGTTTCGCGAATGATTTCGTCCTGCATGTTCTGCTGCAGCTTGCCGTCCTTCACCATGTACGTCAGATACGTCGTAATGTTGCGCGCGTACATCTGGCTGGCATGGTAAGGTACGCTGCTGGCGAAGTTGATGGCGCCGATGATCGTGACTCCGTACTGCGTGACCGTCTCCCCTGTCTTGGTCAGTTCGCAGTTGCCGCCGCGCTCGGCCGCCAGATCGACGATCACCGATCCGGGGGCCATGCCTTTGACCATGTCAGCCGTGATCAGCACGGGAGATTTCTTGCCCGGGATGACCGCGGCCGTGATGACCACATCGCTTTCTGCCACCACCCGCGTCAGCAATTCGCGCTGCCGGGCATAGAAGCTGTCATCCTGCGCCGTGCCGTAGCCGCGTGCGTCCTGGGCATCTTTGGCCTCAATCGGTAGCTCGACGAAGCGTCCGCCCAGGCTCTGCACCTGCTCCTTGGCCGCGGGCCGCATGTCGTAAGCGGAGGCGACCGCGCCCAGACGGCGCGCAGTTGAGATGGCTTGCAAGCCGGCGACTCCTGCGCCAATCACGAACACGCGCGCGGGAGTGATGGTGCCCGCGGCGGTCGTCATCATAGGGAAAATGCGAGGGGAAGTCTCAGCCGCCAGCAATACGGCCTTGTAGCCGCAGCAGGTCGCCATCGAAGACAACGCATCCATGCTCTGGGCACGCGTGGTGCGCGGCATGAACTCCACCGAATATGCGGTCACTCCGGCCTGCGCGATCTGTTGCACGACCTCGACTGAGCCCAGCGGCCGCAGAAATCCGACGAGCGCCTGGCCGCGGCGCATCAGAGGCAGATCGGCTTTGCCGGTGATGTCGTTCGATCCGTAGCAGAGCACCTGCACTACCGCATCGGCGGTACCGAAGACCGCTGCCCGGTCGGGCAGAATCTTGGCGCCTTTCTCGGTGTACGTTGCATCCGGATAACCGGCCTGCTCGCCCGCTCCGGCCTCAATCACAACCTCTATCCCCGCCTTGGCGAGCATGGGAATCACGACGGGAACCAGCGCCACCCGCCGCTCCCCGGGATAACTTTCCTTTGGAACTCCGACGATCACGTGCCTCTCGTCCTTTCGCAACCGATCCGCAAATCGCGAACCGGAAACAGTAACAGATCAGGCGGGGCACTGGAAAGATAGCTGGAAGTTTGATCCCGACTTGGCGCAGATGAAACCAGATGCGTAGCGTAATTGGCAGTTCTCAAGATCGACTCGGCATCTGCCGTCGCCGCTACTGTCTCATTCGTTCGCCGAAGATCGCCGTCCCCACGCGCACGCACGTCGATCCTTCTTCGATCGCCACTTCGAAATCGTGCGACATGCCCATCGAAAGCACGTCAGTCTGAATACCCGGAAGTTTGCGGCGGGCAATTGCACCCCGCAGTTCGCGCAGCCGGCGGAAAAACGGCCGCGCATCTTCTGGATCATCGGTGAACGGCGGCACGGTCATCAGCCCGCGAAACGCCAGCGCTTCGAGCCGAGGGGCAGCGAGCAGCAATTCTTCCATCTCCGGCGAGTCTGGCGGGACCCCGCTCTTGGCAGCTTCCCCGCCGACGTTGATCTCGATTAGAACAGGCAGCTTCTTGTTCAGATTCCGAGCGGCGGCGTTCAGTTTCTCCGCCAACTTGACGGTGTCGACCGAATCGATCGCACCGAACAACTCGGCTGCTTTGGCCGCCTTATTGGTTTGCAGATGCCCGATCATGTGCCACTCGGCTTCAGCAAGATCAGTTAGTGCGGCAGCTTTAGCGGAAAACTCCTGCACGCGATTTTCGCCGAACAGCCGCAACCCTGACGCATACGCCTCACGA
>CAYOUY010000325.1:0-20135 GCA_964407245.1 uncultured Acidobacteriaceae bacterium | reverse complement strand
CATAATGTTGGAATTCTGCAGCATGGCGTTGCCCACCCCGCCTGTCGCGATGCTCAGCGTACCGCTGCCGGTAATCGGTCCGCCGGTCAATCCCGCTCCGCTCGCCACGCTCGTGACGGTACCCGCGCCGGGGAAGCTTTGACCCTTGGCGAAAGTGATCTGTCCGTTACTCGCGATCTTCAATCCGGTCTCGGCCGGAGTTGCCGTGCCCGAGCTAAACAGAAGATTCAACGTACCCGAAGGCGCGGTCGTGTCGTTGCTTGCGGGCTCGGCTTGCCAGCGGAAGTTCTGGTTCACGGCAGCCGCAGTGCCGCTATTAAAGGCTGACGCACTGAGACTGATGGGCTGCGAGTTCTTGCCCGCCCTCGCCGTGGCCGCGCCCGTTGCTGGCAGCGAAAGCATGCCCAGAACCGCAAGCGGACCACGAATTGTGCCGTTGCCTTTGACATCCAGCGTAGTCGCCGGCGTCGTGGTGTTGATGCCCACCTTGGCGGTGGTCCCGCTGCCGGTCTGCGTAATCACCGAACTGGTGATGTCACTGGTGGAGTCCCACAGCGGAACTTGGTTCACCGTGCCCCCGGCGGTGGTCACCGGCGTGGTTCCCGTGGCCAAGGGCTGCGCCATTGCACCACCACTGGCCGTGCTGGCAGCGGTTGAACTTGGCGGAGCCGCCAGAACAAACGCCGATGCTGGCAGTCCTCCCACCGTCTGCGCGTTCGCCGCCTCCATCGCATAAGGCACGCTTAGGACAGAGACACGCGGCTGCTCCGGTTGTCCTTGCGGTTGCACTCCGAGCCAACGAGCCTCCCCGGACGCGAAAATTTGCGGTGGAATCCCCGTGCTGCTGGTCGATCCCAGCATCACCGCGTAATGACCAGTTTTATCCGGGTAAACATTCTGCGTTTCCAGCCACAGAGGTGCGCCGCCTTGCGACTCTTGATAGAGAGCAAAGGTAACGCCGACCACTCCGGTCACCGGTTTGCCGTTCACATCCGTGAGTACGCCGCTGAAGTTCACCAGCGGCGGCACGACAACACTACTACTACTGGCACTGGCACCTGCTGCCGACTGCTGCGCGAACATGGGGATGGCGGGGCCAATCACCAGCAGAGACACCCACAGCCATGTGCTCATCCGCGACATAGGCACCTCCTGATTGGTGGCTTGGGCTTTCGGACCGAGGAACCGAGCACGTTAATGGCTAATCCGGTCTGAAAGAAAGACGCCCCGGGCAAAGGTTCAGACCGGGTACTGGCCTCAGCGGGTGTGCGTCTCAACGAGCGGGAACTGCTCTTCGGAGAGGCAACAGAAATTCCAGCCAATTTTCTGCTGTGGATCACGGGATGTCAGTGAGGCGAGTCACATCCTGATGTGCGGTCATGGATTACGGCGGCAGGCCTTCCTAGCTGTTGCAAAATCCGGATTACACTCATCGTCGCCCCGCCCTGTGCTCGTCCGCTTCAGGCCAATCCTGATCGGGGAATACCTGTGTTGACTTCCGACCTGTCATAGCTCTGCTTGACATCGACGAGTGCACGTAGCGGCCCCAGCCAGGGTTCGTAGCGTCGCCAGCGCGCGACGGAGGTACCGTAGACTGGCTGCCGGGCCTGCCACTTGCTGGGGGTATTTACAGCCCGGGGATTCGATTCCGGGCGCAGGCACGCGTCGTCCCACGCCAGGCCGCACGCCGCGATGATCCGCCGGATGACTGGCTCGGGCGCGCGGGTCAGGTCCTCGTAATGGATTTCGATGAAGCGATCCGCAGGCAGCACGCTTCGCCAATGGTCGACGAGCCGCTGGTAGCTGCGGAAATATGCGACCAGTTCGGCGCCGCCAGTCGGAAACGCCAGGCTCGGCTGGAAATGAGTTTGATGGATCGACAACGCCGTGTCGATCGCAGTACGGCGGCAATGGATGATGGTTGCGCGTGGAAATGCCACGTGGATCAGCCCGGCCCAGAGAAAGTTGAACGGCATCTTGTCGGTCACTCGCGCCGGCTTCGGAGCGATCGAGCGCAGCAGGCGGAGATAGTCTGCCGCCGCACTGGCCAGGAACTCTGAGAGGACGAACGGCGTCCCGTTCTCGTCCGCCCCCGACCGGTGCCACGACGGCCCGCGCTGGTTCCAGAAATGCAACTCGCCGCCGGCCCCGGCCTGCGGATGCATGGAGACGATCTGCTCGACCAGAGTTGTGCCGGACCGGGGCATGCCGAGGATCAGCACCGGCGTCGCATCCGCGCTGCCGAATCCGGACGCCCGCGCGATCCATGCGGGCGTGCAGCGGGCAATCAGGCGATCGATCTCGATGGAAAATGCCTCCGAGTCGAACGATGAACAGCTCCGGCGCACGGCGTCGGCGGCGTCGAAATGCTGCATCGCCGAGGCGTAGTCGCCAAGATCCTCCGCTGCCTTGCCGATCGCGAGGTGAACCCGCAGGCGTTGCCACGGTTCCAGTCCCGGCGTGGCCAGGGCGGCTTCCATCCGTTGGAGCAGACCGACGTCAGCGCTGGTGACAGGGCGGCACCGGACCAGTTCGTAGTAACTTCCCGCCAGCAGCGGCGCGATCGCGATTGCACGTTCGAAGCAGGCGCGAGCCTCGGAAAAACGGCCGAGCTCAGAGAGCAGGTTGCCAAGCAGATCGTACGCCATGGCGTTGGTCGCGTCGGCTACCAGCGTCTCCCGCAACACCTGCTCGGCTTCCTGATTGCGATTCTCGATCAGCAGCGCCCGCGCCTTACCTAGGCGGCCGAAGCCGTTTCTATCTCCCGACATCGCCGCGCGGCGGAAGCAGCCAATCGCGCCCTCGCGATGACCCAATACGTAGGCCAGGGCGCCGGCTCGGAACCAGGCCTCGGTCAGGGATGGAAGCAGCTTCGTTGCGCGGTCGTACGCAGCGATTGCCCCACGAATGTTGCCCAGCTTCTCCAGCGCGATTCCCAGGCGGAAATAGGCATCGGCGAAACGCGGGTTGCAGGCAACGGCCCGCTCGAAGGCCGCGATAGCATCCGTTACGCGGCCGACTTCAAGGCAGGCAAGGCCGAGATCGTGCTGGATCATGGCATTAGACGGCTCGAGCAGCGCCGCATCGCGCAACGGCGCGATTGCATCGCCCGGTCGCCCGGCTCTTAGGAACTTGGTGGCCAACGCAAGCAGAGGTGCCGCCTGTTGCGGCCCGGCTGGGTTTGGAGACTGGGACATGGCGCAAATCTAGCGTTGAAGCTGTAGCGCAGCGACGGAACCGCCAGCGCAAATCGTTACCCGACCATGATCTGCCAACCGGGAGAATTTGCTGTAGGCCATTCTGCACGGGATTGAACAGGCGCCCGTCCGCGGCCCCTTACACGCAGACCCCTTACACGCAGACGGTACAGAGCCCAAGCACCCTGCTGAACGCAACCTTACTTGACGGAACCACAAAATTTAACGGAACCACAAACTCTTGCACGTTACCAAAGCAAGATGAACGGCTTGTTACATAGCCTTTAGGGCAGTGGCTGAATTTGAAAAAAATTCATCCACTACCACTTTAGGCGCTGCGGTGGGCAAGTCTTCCCTCACGGGGTGTGTTTAGCGGCCAGATCGCCTGTGAGCGGATCGATGTCAGTTGGCGTAACATCGATAGCGCTTATTGAGGCAAATCCTCCTGTGGGGCAACGGCAGGTTATGGTCGTAAAGGGGAGAGGGCGTGAATTTCAATCTCCGTTATGGCTGTAATCTTTGTACACGCCGCAGCAGAGAATGACGTCGCCCACCTTCTGGAAGTAAGTCGTTTTGTGTTCCTGCCGGTTTGTTTCCGGATTCAGGTATACATAATCGACCCAGCCCGAACCCTCGGACTTCGCTTTCTCGACGATCTCCTTCCGAAACAGCTTTCCCTCTGTGTCCGGAACGCTGATCAAGTTCTGGCCGATGAGCGAAGGGTTCTTTGGATGCGCCAGCATCACGCCTTGCAGATCGTAGGCGAAGACGTAAAGCTCGCCCTTGTCGAACATGCCCTTGGGCGTGCTGATCTCCGCCAGCGCTTTCTCTTTGCCTTGGTATTTCACATAAGCGGCTGCTCTCTTTACCAGGGCCTTGGCATCTTCCCGGTCGGCCGCGTGCGACACAACGGCGGACAAACACAGTCCGACGATAACTATGACGGCGATGCGTGGTTTCATGGCTCGCTCCTCCGCTTCGTGACTCCGTGGGATCGCCACAGGTTTACCAGCAGAAATTTGACAACAGCAGCGGTTCTTCATCAAGCCGACCTGGCTGCCGCCGGCCCCTCGATGGTGGGAATGCCTTCGAGCGCCGCTTCCGGTTCCTCGGCTTCCGCTTCACTTTCCTGATTAAGAATCCGCGACATTCTGCCCTTGTCGAGTTCCCGTTCCCAGACGGAAACGACCATCGTTGCCACACCGTTGCCAACCAGATTGGTGAGGGCGCGCGCCTCCGACATGAAGCGGTCAACTCCAAGAATCAAGGCCAGCCCAGCCACGGGAATGGTCGGCACGGCGGCGAAAGTGGCCGCCAGCGTGATGAAGCCGCTGCCAGTGACGCCCGCCGCGCCCTTCGATGACAGCAGCAATACACCGAGAATGGTCAGAGTCTGCAACAGCGTCAGCTTGGTGTTGGTGGCCTGGGCGACAAACACCGCCGCCATGGTGAGGTAGATCGCCGTGCCATCCAGGTTGAAGGAATAGCCAGTCGGGATGACGAGACCGACGACCGACTTGCTGCAGCCCAGATTCTCCAGCTTTGCCATCATGCGCGGCAGCACCGATTCCGAGGAGGAGGTCCCCAGCACGATCAGCAGCTCCTCCTTGATGTACCGGATGAACTTGAAGACACTGAAGCCGCAGATACGGCCAATCGTGCCCAGCACGACGAAGATGAACAGCAAGCAAGTCAGATAGAAACTGCCCATCAGCATGCCGAGTTTGCTCAGGGAGCCCAGGCCGAATTTCCCGACCGTGAACGCCATGGCTCCGAAAGCCCCGATGGGCGCCGCTTTCATGATGATGCCGACCACACCGAACAGCACGCGGGCAAACTCGTCGATCAGGTTGAAGACCGCTTTGCCGCGCGCGCCGAGTAGGGAAAGAGCAAAGCCAAACAGGATGGAAAAGAACAGGACCTGCAAAATGTCTCCCTTGGCAAAGGCATCGACCACTGTGTTGGGAATAATGCTGGTCAGGAACTCCACGGTGTTGTGCGATTGCGCCTTGGCTGTATAGGTCTCCAAACCTCTCGTGTCCAGCTTGGAGACGTCAGCATTCATGCCCGCGCCCGGCTGAATCACGCTGACCACCACCAGGCCAATCGCCAGAGCCAGCGTGGAGACAATCTCAAAGTAGATGAGGGCTTTGGCCCCAACCCTCCCGACCTTCTTCATGTCCTCCATGCCGGCGATGCCGGTGACCACCGTGCAGAAGATGATGGGCGCGATAATCATCTTGATCAGCTTGATGAAGCTGTCGCCGAGCGGCTTCATGTCGGCCCCGGTTTCGGGATAAAAATGTCCGACGACGATGCCAAGGGCGATCGCCGTTAACACCTGGAAGTACAAGTGACGGTAAATTCGCATGCCTTTCATCGGTGTCCTTCCATGTCGGGGATAGTGTAAGCAAAAGCACGCCAGACATGGCAAGAATTTGATACTGCCCCAGCAATGACGACGATTAGGGCGCGGATCCGGCTCAAGGCGAGTGTTTGAAAGTCGTGAACCCCACGGCGTCTCTGCGCCAAGAGAACACGGGATTCAGACTGAAACAGGACGCCGATTATTCCGATCTATCAGTGTGATGCGTCACACATGATGTGCGATGACTGCTTGGGCCTGGATTGTTGACGTTAAATCCAGATTGCACTCATCGACCCGTGGACGTTCGGGAAACAGGTGGGGACTGTTGAAAAACTATTGGGAAGTTTGAGAATGGAGGCCGAGACGAAGGGTTTCAGCAAGGGTTGGTTTGATCTTGTGGCGTCTGATTTCCGTTCGTAAGCGTTCTACCTGTGTCCACGTGTTGTCAGCCGACCTAGGTTTGCAGCTTGGGTGGTCGTCGCGCCTTTCTACCGCGCAGTCTTGGCGCGGCTAGGCGCTCGGCTATGCGGAGGTAGGTTGTCGAGTTGACGATAAGCCCAACATGTGTGCCACCTACTTCTACATCGACCTTGGGATCTCCCGTGAGGCAGTAGCGCCAGTCGACGATCCCATCATCAGGAGTGTAAATGGCGGTTTGCGCCACTGATCTCGGCCATTTGCGGCGCAGAGAACACCCAAAAGCGCACGAGCACCGACTGGTGGCACATCCCTGTGGCAGCTTTGGGTAGCGCACTTGGATGCAGTGCCGAACCAGGTTGGCGAGCGTGAGCACGAAGGTATGCACCACCAGCCCGCGAAACGGAGAGCCCAACGTGGTCACGGACGCGATGCGGTGCGGCATTCGGACCGCCGCCGAGCGAGCGAAGATCCCGCCCATGCTGTGTCCGACCAAGTGCACCCTTCGTCCTGTCTCTGCGTATGCCCTCTCGATGGTCGACGAAAGCCTCTGCACCAGCACATTGGGACATTCGGCAGCCAGACCCATGCCGGAGAAGTACGGGCGGTAGCCGATACGGACAAGCCACGCGTGGAACTCAAATAGGATCAGGTCAATACCGAGGAAACCTGGAACGAGGACCACTGCCGTTCCATCCCCGGCAGGAACGCCTGAGCCGTAATACACGGGAGACAGCCGCAGTGTGGCAAGTTCCAGCAGCGAAAGCGATTCGCTGAGAATAGGCAGCAGGACGGGAACTTCCTCGTGGGGTAGGAAGCGGGCCTTCGGTGGTCTTTCAGCATTTACCGGCTTTGATTTCATCTTCGCCAGATGTTTCCCTCTACTATCCGATTGCGACCAGAGCAATGCAAGATAGTCTCGCGGTTGTGCATTCCATAGGTCACTAAACTCCCCGTGTCCCAGTTCAGGTCATTTGTCCGAAGTTTCTTGTTTACCATGGACTTGCACTGCTCTAATTTGCCAACTGTGCTCGATTAAGTTCTTTGTTTGTCGTTTCATGCGGATTCGCCTTCCGCGCTCACCATTTAACTCGCCGCGAGGCGTGTCGCTTAGCACGAAATTCCCTGATGGAAGAGACATCGAGCGCACCCCAGTCCGGCGACGATCACTGCAAGCAGGTCACTTGGGTTGGTCCGGCCAGTTTTCCATGAATCGAGGGCTCCCTTGCTGCTCATCCACGAGCCTCTGAACGATCGCCTTCAGCTGGGGGTAGGAATAGGTTCCGATGAGCATACGCTGATTGAGGATCAGCGTCGGTGTTGAACGAATTCCGTAGGGGTATTGGTCCGAGGTGCGCTCGTATTCCGTGCCGGTCTGAATGATGCGATGGACCAAGTTCTGGGTCGCCGCGTCGTTGAGTCCGGACTCGACCCGGTAGCGCTGCGCCAACTTGTGGCGCCACTCGGGATCGGCCGCCTCTTCCCAGTGGGCCAGCAGATCATCATGGATCGGCTGAAACTTGGCGGGGTCATACGCCGCCAGGTACGCGGCTTCACATGCGCCCGGATGTTTGTCTTTCGCCACCACCGAGTTGCATTTCATTTCCAGCGGAAAGAACTGCCAAGCGACGTTGATCTTGCCCTTGAAGTCCTGTTCCAGCCTTTGTAACTGTTGTTCGACGTAAAGCGAGTTATCGCATATGAGGTCGCTGTACTCGATGATGTTGACGGGCGCATCTTCAAAACGCGCGGTCGAGCGCGCCGTCCAATAGGGTGAAATCAAACTCGGCAACTTTACCTTGGCCAGGCTGAAGTACTCCTCAACCGCGTGGTACACCGAGGCCGTTTCTTTTGCCTGATCGAATGCCCGGAGCCCATAGGCACCCAGGGCAGTAATCACAACAATGACCACCAAATGTCTGAGCGGAGATGTGAGCCACTCCTGCCACAGACCAATTTGCCCGGCTTCTGCGCCGGACTTGTAAAGAGCGGCAAACGAAAATATCGAGCACAGCCAGTAGGCGCCCAGAAGCGGGCAGAGGGCCTTCAGATCGAGGCTCGCCACCAACAGCAGCGCTGAAGCGCCAACGAGGTTCAGCAGGCAGAGAGTGCGGCTCGCACGCTCCAGCGCGCTCGCCGGGAACAGCGCTCCCAGGCAGACCACACAGCCTGCTACCAGGCCGAAATAGCCCAAAGGAACGCGGCCAATTCGGGAAAGTTCCGAGTAGTCAAGGCTGTCGCAGTTGCAATGCATGCTGAAGTCATAGAACTCGCCGCGGAACATGGTGGCCGGGTAATTGGCGGCAAAGTAGTGGTGAATAGCCAGGATGGAGAAGAGCGCCATCCCCAGTCCGGAGAAGAATGGCAGCCAGCCAAACCGGGATTTGCCGTCGGTTCTTGGTTGCATGGTCGCAATTGTGTCGCGGAATCGTTCCCTTATCAAGTGAGAGCTCCCAATACACTTCCTCTGACCGCACTTGTGAGGGCCGTCACTGCTAGGTGTGACCGTACTCACCGCGTCAGATATATGGCGCAGGCGAGACTACAGTTTCCCCCAGAGCCCGATCCCCCCTTTTGCTGATCCCAGGTTGCCAGCACTTACGCTTAAACCCGAATGACGTACCAAAGAGTTATGAGCTCTTGCCGGCGTTCTCGCTGTGCGTGAGCCGTGGAGAGGATCCCAATGCTTAGGTTTACAGGCTCACCGGAGACAACGCCTTACTCCATCCCCCAAGCGAACAGTTGCAAGACTAAGAGCGTTGCCGCCCGCCGCAGGTTGCTGACTTCCACCCTGCTCTCGGCAATCCTTTTCTGCTTCTGCACTCTCGGCGCGGCCGGACAAAACATCATCAATACGGTTGCCGGCGGTGGGCCGATCAATAGCAACCCAGTCTTGGCCGACACGCCTGGGCCAACGGCGACGGTGAAAGACGCAAATGGGAACCTCTACGTCGCTGTCCCCATGGCGCAACAGATCTTTGAACTGAGCACGTCGGGCACGCTGACAGTTTTTGCGGGCGCCGGCTATTTCAGCTATGACGAACCGGGAGTTCCCTCCAACGGTCCCGCTCTGAGCACCCCCCTCGGGAATCCCACGGGACTTGCGGTGGACACCCAAGGCAACATCTATATCGCCGATGCCGGCAATGGCGTCGTGCGCGTGGTGGACACCGCTGGCAACATGAAGACAGTCGCCGGCAATCACCTGCCGTGTGGAGGAGGCAATTGCGGTGATGGGGGCGCGGCGACTCTGGCACGGCTCAATGATCCTCAGGGAGTTGCCGTAGACGCCGGGCTCAACGTCTACATTGCCGACACAGGGGACAACCGCGTTCGCTGTGTGCTGGGCCAGGTGGGGGGCTGCGGGGACGTGCAGCACAAATACGCGGTTGGCACCATCATTAATTTCGCGGGCAGCACTGTCGCTTGTGCGAGCCCCACAAGTTCGTGTGGCGATGGCCATTCCGCGAAATCCGCCAATTTGGACAGCCCGATGGGGATTGTGCTGGATGGCAGCGGAAACCTCTATATCGCAGACACGTTCGACAACCGCATCCGCGTGGTGAATAGCAAAGGCATTATTAGCACCATCGCCGGCAACGGAACGATGTGTTCTCCTCCGTCAGCAACCTGCGGCGACGGCGGCTCTGCGACTCAGGCCAATCTCGCCCTGCCGCGGGCGGTAGCCGTGGACAAATTGGGACAGGTGTACATCGCCGATACCCGGGACAACCGGGTCCGTATTGTGTCTTCGGGAAATATCAACACGCTTGCCGGCACCGGCTGGTTTGGTTTCGCAGGCGACGGCGGCTCACCGCTCAGTGCTGAATTGGCGGCGCCAAACGGAGTCTGGGTTGACAGTTCGGGGAATGTGTTGATCTCCGACACGTTGAACCAGCGTGTTCGTCAGGTCACACCGGGAACCACGCCGGTCATCAACACCCTCGTGGGTGGCGGCAACGGCGGCGACAACGGCCCGGCTACCGCCGCAAGGCTGGCGAATCCGTCCACCGTGGCCGTTGATTCCTCGAATAATTACTACATCGCCGACACCGCGAACAACCGTATTCGCTTCGTCGCGGGTGGCACCATTTCCACGGTCGCCGGTAATGGCAACACGGGTTACACCGGTGATGGCGGACCTGCTGTTGCCGCCACGTTGAACGCTCCCTGGGGCGTGGCGGTTGACCCCTCGGAAAACATCTACATCGCAGACTCTTACAACCGGGTAGTTCGGTACGTGGATGCGGCAACCCAGGGGATTGACACGTTTGCCGGCAATGGCAGCCCCTGCATACCATCAACAGGTCTTTGCGGTGACGGAGGCCCGGCGGTCAGCGCGAACTTGTCCTTCCCTTCTACGGTTATCCTCAACCAGGCCGGGGAAGTCTATATCGCGGATAGCGGCGCCGCGCGTGTGCGCAAGGTGGATACCAGTGGGAACATCTGGACGGTCGCAGGCACGGGACAACCGGGATATGCAGGCGACGGTGGTCCGGCAACATCGGCCCAGTTGAACGGTCCCGTGGGCATTGCAGTGGACGCCAACGGCAACCTCTACATAGCCGATGCTCACAACAATGTGATCCGTTGCGTCGTGGGCGCCAGCGGAGGTTGTGGCGGTTCGACCCAGCCGGTCGGGACGATCATCACCTACGCGTATACCGGCAATCCCAATTTCAGTGGAGATGGAGGTCTGGCGACCAGTGCCAGCAGAGGATCCGCCAACGAGGTGGCAGTGGATTCCCGCGGCAATCTGTTTATCGGAGGGGGAGAGCAAAATTTGGTTCAGCGGGTCGATGTCGCTACGGGCATCATCGTGACTGTGGCTGGCAATGACAAACTTCTGTCCTTCGGCTTTGCCGGGGACGGAGGCCCTGCCACCACCAAAGCGCTTATCGACAACATGGGCCTGGCCATCGACAGCCACGAGAATCTGCTGATCGCAGACGCTGGCAACAACCGCATCCGCGAAGTGCCGTTGGTCAGCGTGGCCCACTTCAGTCCCGCAACACTGACCTTCCCTGCGCAGTCTGTTGGGACACAGAGCTCCCCGTTGACGGTCACTCTAACGAACACCGGCGCGGACGACCTGTTTATCGCCAGCATCGTCGCCAGCGGAGACTTTGCCCAAAGCAACAACTGCCCCGGAACCCCCGCTGGGTTGGCGCCAAGCCTGAGCTGCACAATCACGGTGACGTTCACTCCGACGCAGACGGGCCTGCGCCGTGGGCTGATCACCGTGACGGACAGTGGTTTCGAGAGTCCGCAGACTGTCAAGCTCGCGGGTACGGGCCAGTAGGGATACGATTGCGAAGTGCCGCGGGTGCCTGTGGGGAAGCCGTCAATAGTGTGTTCTTCTCAGTCTTGCAGCTTCGTTGAGATGCGCGCATCGTCCTTTCGGTCAGAGTTCGTTTCTTGGCTCCGCCAAAGTTGCCCATTTCGTAACTTCGGGCACCAACCATCCTGTGCCGAGCATTGCTCATCTTCCGCGCGCCAGGCACGAATGCTCTCATGACGGAACCAGTGCAGGATTTGGCGACCGACGATTCGGAACTTGGGGAAAAAGCCTAGCGACTCTAGCGCGATCCGGGAGGCTGTGGGCAAAGCTGGGCAGCAGACGAGGAGGTTCAACTTTCGTTTCGATGCCTCCTTTGCCAGCATCGTCAGCAGCTGAGCACACGCCTTGCACGAGTCACAGACCGGCCAGCATTCATAGAGGGCGAGCGCGTCTTCGCCGCCCGCGTTGGCAGAAGTCCACGCACTCTTGAAAGGCTGACGAGCAGGGTGAATGCCTGTCCATGCCACCAGCGCCAGCTCCTCATCGTTCCCATTTCGAGCGGAGTAGACTTGATCCCCTCTTTTCAGTCGAGATCGGCATTCGCGAAACTCCGGAAACGGAATCTCGGGATGCTCCAGCGCCAAATCTGCCAAGTCACTGAGCTTCCCGGGGGAGATACCGACTGGCACGGAATCCGGGGCCCGTTGCGGAACCTCAACACCGTTGCCATTTTCTGATTGAAAGAGAATCGCGTCGCTTCTGCTCCATAGCAGCCGCCCCAGCAGATCCGCGCAGGATGCGAGTAAATATTTGGGTAGTCTCCCCGCTCTCCGAGCCCACCGAAGGCGCTGCCCCACGCGCTGGCTCCAAGTGCGAGTGGAGCGGAGGACCTGAAAAATGTTTTCATCAGCCCGCACAAATCCTTCGCTCCCGGTCTTCACGACATGCAATTTCCCTTCTCCGGCTCGCCGCAGACCCCGCAGTCGCCCGCCGATGCTGGGGCGCTGGAAATAGAGGGTATAAAGTGGATTGACCTGAGTAGCGAAGCGCTGTTTGAAAAATTCATCTCCCCGCAGAAAGTCGAATTCCCGCTCAACATTTTCCTTTGCATACGACAACAGGTAATAGAGCAGCACCTCACCCGGCGCGTACTCTTCCGCATCCAGGTCGAAAGTCTGCTGGTAGTAGCTGTACTTTCCGTTCGAGTGAAACCCAAGACTCCACGCGAGCGGCCGGCCATTGAGCTCCAGAACGCCAAAACGGAATTCCTTCCGCAGATTGAATTGCGCGACCAGCGCTCGCACCATGTCGCACAACTCGGGTTCGTCGAAGTAGCTCTGCTTGGCCAAAGCAGCGCAACGCCGCCTGTGGCTACGGAAAAAGTGGGTAAGTTGCTCCTGGGCTTCGGTCTGGTTCTCCACGTGGCGAAAGCTCACTACGCCAGCTTTCTGCAATTTCTGGAGGCGACGCCGCGTGTGTTTGCCGGCGAGCAATGAGCCGAGGACCACGTCCCGCTTTTCGCCGAGCGGTATTGTGGGACAGCTGTGCGTTAACGCGAGTTGCATCGAGCGGCGCAGGTGGAGAGGCAACCCGCCCCAGGCTCTGACCAGGTGGCTATCTGGCCGGAGCCCGTGGAGAGTACATTCTTTCCATTCGGTGGTAGATTGCAGAAGAGTTTCAAGAGCCAGAGCCAGAAGCCGCTCCGGATGCGGATGGCAACACAACATATCCGCGTATTGCGGTTCGCCCAAGAACCGGAGTTCACCGCGACGATGGACCAGGGGGAGCACAAGACGCGCCTCACCCCCTTCGTAAACAACTAGAACGCATAACTGGAAGCGGCTGCCGAAGGATTGCCACCACGCCCGAGCCCAGTTGAAATGTTGAAAGACTTCCCGGTCCGGATTGGATTGCCACAGTCGCTCCCAGGTCGGCGCAAACTCTTCGAGTTCCGCAAAATTGCTGATCATTCGGCATTCGAGCGCGGATCCTGCGTCAAGAGCAGTTTCATGGCCCGCGGTGCGCCCCTGAGGTGGGTGCAGAGTTTGCATAGAGTCCAGCGTTGAAAACGGTGCGATTGGCACCAGGGGAGAGGTTCGTCTCGCAAACGTTATCATGTTCCAAACCGGACGCTCTGTGACGGCGATCACTAAATGGCGTAATGATGAGGAGTGTGCGGGAGCGCATTTTCTTGCAGCCGGTACCAGCTCCGGTCCACGGCCCAGAAGTCCCTACGACGCCTAATCTCAACCAAATCAACACACTAGCTGATCTCTCAGCTGCCGGCCCCTTGGGAGGTCGCCCACCCGGTTTGGGATATTGCATAATCGGCTGCGTCTGCCCGGCTTTGCTTCCCAGACACACGATCACCCGAAGCCGAGCTAGGCGCGTGCAAATACAACGAAGCCGTTGGCCGGGATCACGATGTTTGCGGAGGCCGCGAAGCCATGCAGTGGAGGCCCGGAGGCATTAATCCCTCCCCCGTTGCCGGCGACGATCGGATTCACCCAGTTGTCGTAGACGTCGCTGTTGAATACCTCGCGCCAGGGACCGGAAAATGGGAAACCGATTCCGTAGTTGTACCAAGTGTCCTCGGCAAGGGTAGCCACGACAACTACGTCTTCTCCTGTACCCTCCAGCCAGCGATGAAACGCGATGACGCGATTCTGATCATGCACATGGAAGGGATTGACGTTGTCCCCGCGCAGCGCCGGATAGTTCCAGCGCAAGCGGATCAAGTCCTGAGTAAAACGCAGTTGGTCCGCCCGCGCGGCATCGGTTCCTGGATTCAAGCCAGCCCACCAGATCAGGTTGGGCGAAGTGGGATCCCAATTCCACTGCTTGTCTTCCAGAAACTCCTGCCCCATAAAAATCCGCGGAATCCCGGGAGCAGTCAGCAGCAAGCCGGTGGCAAAGCGGGAGCGACTGCGCGCATACCACGACTCGTGATTCGAGCCATCCGCAAGGGCAGGAATGCGCAGCTCTGCTCCAACTTTCACGATATCGTGATTCTCAACGCAAGGGACCGCTTGCCAGCCATGGGCAAATCCCTGCGGGTAGAGGTTTGAGGCGATGGCGTCGAAGTTGATGGCGGCACTCTGACCATAGGAAGCCGCGGCGACCGCGCCGCGAACGGCGGCGCGCAGTCCGTCATGCTGCACCACGTCGAAGCCGGCGCCACCACTGGACGTGGGGGTCACAATCGATGGCCATGGTTTGGGATAGTTGCTAAATTCGAAAGGCCAGTACTCGGCGTTTTGCAATAACCGCGGTTTCACGTAACGCAGCGTATTCGTGAGGTTCGAGCAAAACGTCCAGCCCGAATCGCAGTTCATCGAAAGCAGGCCGCTGATTTCGTCATAGCGGAATCCGTCGACGTGAAATTCGCCAATATAGTACAAGGCATTGTTGATGAGAAATTGGCAGACATCGTTTTTCCAAAGAGCGAAGGAGAGTCCTCCGGTTCCCCGGTCTTGATCAGTGAAATACAGACTGTCGTTATTGTTGCCGACGTTTTTGGCACGGTCCCAATAGTAGATGCAGTTATCGTCGAGTTTCCCGTTCACCGTGAATCCGCCGGCGTGGTTGTAGACGACGTCGAACACGACTGCGATGCCGTAGAGATGGCACAGATCGACTAAGGCCTTGAGCTGAGCCGGGCCAGGGGTAATGTCGCCAAGCTGAAGCGGTGAGCAGCCCTTTGCGGTGAGCAAGCCATTGATTGTCGTCAGGTAAGCATTTAGAGCCGCCGGGTCAGTAACCACGTAGGGGAAGTCGGGAGAGAACAGATCGGCACCGTTATAGCCCATCGAGGGATCGGTTTCCATTTCATCAATGGGCAAAGGTTGCAGAACATCAATGCCGAGCGCCGCGAGATAGGGAATCTTGGCGATGACATCGAGAAATGTTGATGCCGCACCGGCCGCGCCGGGATTGTAGGTTCCCACGTGCAACTGGTAGATGATCATGTCGCTGAAGTCGGGCGTGACGAATGCCGCGTCGTGCCAGGGATAGGCAGTAGCGGAGCGTATCAGATTGTTGCAGTTGGGAAATGCCGAGGCTGGCGCTAGTTCGCGGGCATAGGGGTCGCGCTTGGGGCCGGGACCACTGGGGCCCACAACGAGAAATGTGTAAGCGTCACCTTCCTGAGCAGGGCCGACAAACCCCGTCCAATAGCCGCTCGCATCCTTTGCCAGTAGGAGATTGTCGGTTTGTCCCGTCAGAGAAGAGCCACCGAATGTGCCGTTAACGTATACCGCAGTGGCCAGCGGCCCCCAGGCGCGAAAGGTGGCCCCGCCTCCAGGAATCAGAGTTGCTCCCATGGGGGTATTGGGTGAGATGTTTGCCTGGGAGATCATACTCAGGCGCTCCTTCCTCGTGACCTCTCAAGCGACGGTACAAGCCGGCGGGGCTGGCGTCAGCCGTCCGGCCGCGCACACCATTTCGCTCAGATTTCTGGGAAGCAGCGAGGAGGAGCCCCCTCGGATCGAAGATTCCCAAACTCTTCGACAGGCCAACTCGCTGTAGGAGTGAATTTAAGGCAGGGTCAGGTCGGTGTCAATAGAAGCGGGCGAGTTACGGGACGATGCACGTGAGGAGCACTGTCTGTCCATGCGCTAGGCATGGGATAACTTTTCGCACACTGGTAGTGCGTTGTAACCTGACGATTCCCGATGCGATCCGTCAGGTCGCATCACCCGTTAGTTCGACTCATAGGCAGCGGCCGCGATTTCGCCCAAAGCCTCGCCGCCAATCTTTTGCACGGCGTCGGGGTCGTCCATGGGAACTTCGACCATGTTGACGTAGGCCGCGAACGCCAGATGTTGACCACTTCTGGTTTGTACGTAGCCGGCGAGGCCCTTGCCGGTAACCATCAGCTTTTTGTTAAGGGCGTCGTAAACGACATAAGTACCCGTTTTCGCCTGTACGTGTCCGGCTGCGGCCGAGTTCACCTGGATCTTGAAAAGCGTGCCGTCCTGGCCGAGAATCGGCAGTCCGCGATGGAAGTCGTTGAAGTCCTTCTGGCTCGTCAGGAAGGTCAGGTAGTGCACCATGAAGTCGGCGGTGAAAAACGCGTTCCCTCCAGCGCCGTCGCTCTGGCACGCTCCCGTCAGATCGAGGCCGGCTTTCTTGAGAAATTCCTGCTCCCGATCAAATCCAGCCTGGCTGATGTCTTTGTCTTTGTGCGCAACGAGTGCGCCTATCAAAGACGGCGCCATGCTGGCGTGGAGGTTCTGGCTGACCTTCAGAGTGATTTTTACTTCTTCCTTTAGAGGAGGCGAGACGTGCTCGGCAACCATGTTCTCGGGTGTGTATTTGGCAGCGAGTTCTTTGAAATTCACGGCCCCGGCTGCACGGCGTGGTGAGATGACAATTCCCTTGGCCCGCAGCCCATCGGTCAGCAAGGTGGCGGCAAACTGGCTGGGTTCAGGCACTGCGTAGGGCATCATGCCGGAGTTGGCGCCCGCGGCCAGCGTGCCGGTGAGGGTTACGCTGCGCGTTCCATCTGCGTCGACTTTCTCATCGGTGAAGTTGAGACTCGGCTTGGAACCTGCTTCTCCGGTGGTCGCTTGATTGATGATTTGAAGATACGAGGTTTTCGGCGAGACCTGCAGGGTGACGGGATCGCCTTTTTTCGCTCCGCCTGTCGCGATCACGTCGATGACATTGTCGTTCACGACGATCGGGGAAATGACAACGTTGGTCCCGAGTTCCCGTTCGCCCTCAGGGAACAGACTGGCGTCGACCAGCACGCTGCCGTTGATGCGCTTGATCCCGTGGCTGGCGACCTGGTCGGCGATTTCCCGAATGACAAACAGCGGGTCGCCAATGCCCTTGCTGTCGCGCCCGCCGTAGGAATGATCCTCGTTCTCATAGGCCAGCGTGCCGTCAGGCTGAATGCGACCCGAGAGATTCGGATCTCCACTGGCCACCAGCACAAGGTCGCCCTCGAGCCTGCCATGTTTGTTGACCGGACCGGTGCGATAGACACGAGTGTGGAAGCGGTAGTCGCCTCCCAGCAATTCTAGGATGGTTCCTTCCGTCAGGAGTTTGGTGGTTGAGCCAGGCACCATCAGTTTGTCGGAGTTGAGAGCGTACAGGACTTTTCCACTGTCGAGAGAGTAAAACTCGATTCCGAAGTGAGCGTGGGTAAATTCCGGCCGGCTGGTGACCTTCTGAATGCGTTCCGACAGGTTGTCAGGCGATTGAGCGGTGGTGGTAAACGGCCAGAGCAAGAAAACGATTGCGATCAGATTCCAGCGTCTGAAAATCAATGAGTGATCAAGGGGGGCCATTCTTGAGCTCCGGAATGAAAAAGCGATTCATCATCTCACGTGGTTCAGTCCGGTGTCAGCAGATGACGAGTACGAAACTGCTCGCAACAGAGCGGATCCACTCTTCGGTTAGTCCGGGATTTTCTTCTGCCGGAGCGGGAGTCAGTCTAGAAGGTAAATCGCACCGAGAGCTGTAAGACGCGAGGCAGACCGTTCGGACTGATTTCCTGCAGCGTTCCGAAGTTGCCCGGTCCCGAGTTGGGGACGAGATAGCAAGTCTGGTCCAGGTGCAAACCGTCGCCGCAGTTGGTCCCGATCGGGTTATATTGCAGCTGATTGACGCCGTCGCCGTTCTGCACGTAGTAGTTGGGATGGTTGAACAGATTAAACGCCTGGGCTTGCAGTTCGAGCTCCTTGCCTTCGCGGAGGGTAAAGCTCCGACCCAGGCCGACATCGATCCGCGCCAGCCACGGGCCGTAGAACGAATTCAGCCCAATGCCGGGAGTGGGTCCGGCGCCGTTGATGCCGCCGGCGGTGTTGGCTGTGTCCTGGTTGAAGGCTGTGTCATTGAGGTTGTCGTTGCCGTAGGTGACGTTACGCCGGGTTACCCCAGTGCAAGTGCTGAGCGACAAGGGCGCCGGGCTGGTGCAGGCGGGACTCAGCAGGCCCGCATAAGGACGCCCGGAAGAGAACTCCATCAATGTGCTCAGCGTCCAATCCGAGAGCAAACGCCGTGCAGCACCGGAACGCACGAGTTGTCCCAGTTGCGGATGGTAGACGGCAGCAAACGTGATGCGTTGCCGTTGGTCCAGCAGCGATGGAGCATGCGTGTTGCTGAAGTCGAATTGGTTGTTGAAGTCCATGCCATCGAGCATCATGCTCTTGGCGAAGGTGTAAGAGGCTTGCAGGGACAAACCGCGCGCCATGCGCCGCTGTAGTTGCACGAAGAACGAGTTGTAGTGGTTTTGCCCGGGGCTGATCAGCTCATTGATCTCGTTTAGATTCGAGTTGATGCGGCCTTCTGTGAGCAGGCCGCTGTCCATGTTGGGCAAGACGTATGTGGGCCCGCTGCAGGGCAGCGTCGCGACGTTCGGAGGACAAACGATGTAGGTCGTCGTCCCTTGTAGCGGATTCAAGTTCAGGTCATAGGCGCTGCCGGAAAGAATGTGTACGCCATGATTCCACATGGTGCCGATGCTCAGAGTTGTGTTCTCGGCCAGTTCACGCTCAATCTGCAGGCTCCCTTGTAAGATGTAGGGCACGCGGAACTGGGGCGAGACCAGCGAAATGTCAGGAGACGCTCCGAACAACGGCGAATCGGCGGGAAGGATAGTCGGGAATGTAGGCGCCTGCTGGTTCGGCGCCCCTCCATTGTAACTGGCGCTGACCGAGGCCTGCTGCGTGGCCAGTCCGTTCGAGATCACGGCGTTGCGGTAGTTCAATCCGTTCATGTTCGTGTAAAACATGCCGAAACCGCCGCGCACTACTGTGTGCTCGACCGGCTGCCAGGCAAATCCGAGGCGGGGCGCGAGCCGCTGGAATTGATTCGGATATTGTCCGGTGAGCGGGAATGCGGGATTCTCGGTCGGCTGCGGATACACCTGAAAGTCTTCGCGCAGACCCATCTCGAGTGTCAATCGCGGCCACGCGCGGAACGTATCCTGCACATAGAATCCGTAATAAGGCACGGCGAAAGAGAATGTCGGATTGCCCGCAGCCTGACTGAAGTTGATGTACTCGCCCAGGGCAAAGGCTTGGAGATTCGGGAATTCGTACAGACCCAGCGGCGATCCGAAATCGACCGCCTCGTTAGGATCGGCGCCGCCGTCATTGGTATCTGCATCCCAGGAACGGTTGAAATCAAACCCAAATTGCAGCGTGTGCTTGCCGGTCACATAGTCGATGCGGTCGGCCAGCGAGTACTGTCTTTCGAACACCTTTCCAATGGAGAACGCCGCGTTGCCCAGCGTAAATGCCGCCGGGCTGTCCAGGACGATAGTGGGAGTGTTCGGAGCCAGTCCGGTGGGGGTTGCGATTTCGTTATCCTGCGAAGTGCCGGTGTGGAACTCGTTCAGCAGGCCGGCAGAAAAAGTGTGCGTCCAGCCCAGGCTGGCCTGGAACGTGTGCACATAGGCGTTGGCAAGGGTTTGCAGACCATAGTTGCCCACCGTCGGATCGGTAATGAGGCCGCCGGGGGCACTATAGCCATTGAAATTCATGCTCAAGAACAAACCGTCGCGCGACGTGGGTTGATAGTCCAGCCGCGGTGTGACCACCACGTCATTCCCTTTTCTCGGTTTGGTGCCGAGATTGGAGTGCAAGGCGTAGATGACATTCGAGACTTGCTGCAGGTACGCCGGGTCCGTTGGATTGAGCAAGACCGAGCTCGTCGTGTCAGTTCCCGGCAGGGGCAACGGCCCATTCGGCGCGGGCAGCGGGGTTCCAAACGGAATGCCGAAGTTGGCATTCAGGAAGGCCGGCAAGGCCGTGGACGTCGTGGATAAGGCCTGATTGATCACCGGAATGGGATTGTTCCGGAGTTGCTGCTCGTAATCGATAAAGAACCAGGCGCGGTTGCGCTTGATCGGTCCGCCCAG
>CAYOUY010000324.1:0-16893 GCA_964407245.1 uncultured Acidobacteriaceae bacterium | reverse complement strand
GCACCATCCGTCGTTGCAGCATCCGTTCAAAGGCAACATGGACGTGGCCGCGCTCGAGTCGCTGATCGCGCGCGTGGGCCGCGAGCGCATTCCGCTGGTCATGCTCACCGTTACCAACAATTCCGGCGGGGGCCAGCCGGTCTCGATGGAAAATGTGCGCGCCGTAAGCGCCGTGTGCCGGCGGCATGGCGTCCCGCTCTATTTCGATGCCTGCCGCTTCGCCGAGAACGCGTGGTTCGTCAGGCTGCGCGAGAAGGGATACGAGAACAAAACGCCGAAGGAAATTGCGCAGGAGATGTTCCGCTACGGCGACGGCTGTACCATGTCGGCCAAGAAAGACGGCATGGCCAACATTGGCGGCTTTCTGTGCACCAACGACGACCTGCTCGCCCAGCAGGAAAAAGACCTGCTGATTTTGACCGAGGGATATCCCACGTACGGTGGCCTCGCCGGACGCGATCTTGAGGCGATCGCCGTTGGCGTGCAGGAGGCGCTCGAAGAAGACTACCTGCGCTATCGCATCGCCTCGACTGCATATCTGGGCAATCACGTTGCGTCCGAGGGCGTGCCGATCGTGCAGCCGCCCGGCGGACACGCGATTTATCTGGATGCACGCGCGTTTCTGCCGTACATTCCGCCCGAGCAATTCCCCGGCGTGGCGCTGGCGGCGGAACTGTATCTGGAGGGCGGAATTCGCAGCGTGGAAATCGGAACGTTGATGTTCGCGCACGCAGCGCAGATGGATCTGGTGCGGCTCGCGATTCCCCGCCGCGTCTACACCCAGAGCCACATCGACTACGTGGTCGAAGTGATTCTGGAAGTGTGGAAGAACCGCGAGCGCATCCCCGGCCTGCGCTTGACTTATGAAGCGCCGTTCCTGCGGCATTTCACAGCGCATCTGGAGCCGGTGAAGGTGGGAGCAGCGACGCAGCTGTAGAATCGGCGATGCAGGAGTTTAGGATCTCGGATGTTCCTGAGAACGCAGATCCGAAAATACGCTACCGAGTGGATAGAAAAACTGCCCAAGGGAACCGTGTTCCGCGTTTACAAACTATACGATTTTCTGGCTGAAACTCTTCCCCTTAGGCTCCTTTCGCCCCTTCAGGGCTGGCTCCATTTGGTCTGTCCTCTACCCACGGCTTGCGCCGTGGGCTGCATTCTTGCGCCGCTGCGCGGCTCCGGTTTCTCCTACGAAGGAGGTGTAAAATATCCTCGCAAGCCCTAATATCCGACCTCCAGACATTCGAAAGGATTCTCCCATGGCAACCGTCGAAGCCCCCGTCCGGCCGCGCACCAGCCTGCATGCCGGACCGTTCGTTACCGAGCCGTTTTTCGATTTCCGCAATGAAGAGAATGCGCGCCGCATGCGCGCCGCGATCGCCAAAGTTAGAGCCCAGCTGGGACGCGAATATGACCTGATCATCGGCGGCAAGCGCGTCAAGACGGCGGACAAGATCAAGTCGCTGAATCCGGCCAAGCCGTCGGAAATCGTTGGCATCCATCAGAAGGCGGGCAAGGAGCACGTGGAGCCGGCAATGAAGGCGGCGCTCGCGGCGTTCGAAACCTGGAGCCACACGACCGTCGAAGAGCGCGCCGGACTGCTGTTCCGCGTGGGCGACCTGCTGCGCGCGCGCAAGATGGAGTACATGGCGTGGCTGGTCTTTGAAGTCTCGAAGAACTGGGGCGAAGCCGACGCCGATATTTCCGAAACCATCGACTTCTGCGAGTTCTATTCGCGCGAAGCGCTGCGCCTCGGCAAGGCGCAGACGCCGATCCAACTTCCGGGCGAGCACGATACGCTGCACTACATTCCGCTGGGCGTAGGCGCGGTGATTCCGCCGTGGAATTTCCCCTGCGCGATCATGGCCGGGATGACGATGGCCGCGATCGTCAGCGGCAACACCGTGATTCTGAAGCCGTCGAGCGATTCGCCGACCATCGCCGCGAAATTTGTGGAACTGCTCGAAGAGGCCGGCATGCCTGAGGGCGTGGTGAACTTCTGTCCGGGCGCGGGAGCGAGTTTCGGCGATGCAGTCGTGGCACATCCGAAGACGCGTTTTGTCGCGTTCACGGGCTCGCGTGAAGTCGGCCTGCACATCAATAAAGTCGCAGCCACGCAGGCTCCGGGCCAGATCTGGATCAAGCGCACGATTCTCGAGATGGGCGGCAAGGACGCGATTATCGTCGATGCCGACGCCGATATCGATTCCGCCGTGGAAGGCGTTGCACAAGCGGCGTTCGGATTTCAAGGGCAAAAGTGCTCGGCCTGCTCGCGCGCGATTGTGGACGAGCGTGTCTATGACAAGTTTCTCGAGCAGCTCAAAGCGCGGGTGGAGAAGATTCAGGTCGGCGATCCCGCGGAGAATGCCAACATGGGCGCGGTGATCAACGAAGGCTCGATGCAGACGATTCTTGGCTACATCGAGCAGGGCAGGAAAGACGGACGCGTCATCACCGGCGGCGAACGGACCGAAGGCGAAGGCTATTTCATCCAGCCCACGGTGATTGCCGACATTGCGCCGAAGTCGAAGCTGGAGCAGGAAGAAATATTCGGGCCTGTGCTCGCCGTGATCAAAACGCGCGGCTTCGACCACGCGCTGGAAATCGCCAACGACACGGAATTCGGCCTGACTGGCGCCGTCTACACCAGTTCGCGCGATAAGATCGATCGCGCGGTGCGCGACTTTCACGTCGGCAACTTGTACATCAACCGCAAGTGCACGGGCGCGATGGTGGGCGCTCATCCCTTCGGCGGATTCAACATGTCAGGAACGGATTCGAAGTCAGGCGGTCCGGATTACCTGTATCTGTTCACGCAGGCCAAGGCGGTGGGAGAGAAAATCCGATAAACTGTCTCACGGAGGCGCGGTCCGCAAGCCGCGCCTTTTGTGTGAGTAGACAGTTACGCAGTCGAAGAAGCCTGGGCTCTGACCCAATAATGCTCTAAGCAATAATGAGGGGGCTGAATGAAGCGTCGTCTGGCGATGTGTCTTGTGGTGTGCTGTCTCTCAGCAGGTGTTTTCGCTCAGGATCCATCAGATCGGGCAGTGCTTCAAGTTGCCACAAAGACGATCCGCCCGGAGCAGCTCCGCGCGCATATCCGCTTCCTTGCCGATAGTCTCCTGCAAGGCCGCGCTCCCGGCACGGCCGGCTACGACATCGCCGCGGGTTATGTCGCCACGGAACTCGAAGGCATGGGTCTGCATCCAGGAATTTCAGGATCTGGGGTTTCGGGTGGCTGGTTCCAGAACGTGCCCTTGGCGAAGGCTGTCACTGATGAGGCAGCCAGTTCGCTGATGCTGACGGTGAACGGCAAGGAGCAGAAACTGGCCGACGCCAAAGACTACATTCTCTCTTCGTGGTTCGCGAGCCCTGCGGCCAAAGCCGGCAAAGCCGAAAGCGACGTCAGCGCTCCGCTGGTTTTTGTGGGATTTGGCGTGACCGCCCCCGACCAGAAATACGACGATTACGCCGGTGTGGACGTTCACGGCAAAATCGTAGTGGATATCTATGGCGCGCCATCGTCGTTTCCTTCGACCGAGCGTGCCTACTATTCCGATGGAACGGTAAAGTCGAAGAATGCGGTCGCGCACGGTGCGATCGGCCATTTGGACATCATGCTTCCTGAGGACTGGAAGCGGTATCCATGGGATTGGCTGGTGCCCCAGATCCAGATGGGCGAGATGCACTGGCTCGACAAGAACGGAGTTCCTCACGATTTCTTTCCTGAATTGCGCGGCAACGCCACGCTCAGCGAGCAAGGAGCGGACAAACTATTTGCGGGATCTCCGAAGACTCTTGACGAAGTCTTCGCTACCGCACGCGCCAGCAAACCACAGGCGTTCCCTTTGAAAGCAACCGCGCGCATTCATACCGTGGCGGCACAAAGAGTGATTCAAAGTGCGAACACTGTGGCCGAGCTGCAGGGTTCCGACCCAGCTTTGCGGGATCAATACGTCGTCTACACTGCGCATGTGGACCATCTGGGGATTTGCCCAGCGGTCAATGGTGACAACGTTTGCCACGGCGCGCTCGACAATGCGTCCGGCACGTCGTCGTTGCTCGAGATTGCGCGCGCTTACGCCAGCCTGCCTCAGCCCCCGCGGCGATCGGTGCTGTTCGTGTTTGTGACGGGAGAGGAAATGGGCCTGCTCGGCTCCGATTATTTCGCACATTTTCCCGCCGTGCCGCTGAAATCGATTGTGGCCAACCTCAACATTGACGGCGCGCCGGGGGCCTTCTCGGCGATGAAAGACGTGGTCGTACTGGGAGTGGAACACTCGACTCTTGCCGGTGAAGTGACCTCGGCGACCGGGATCATGGGATACGACGTGAGTCCTGATCCGTTGCCGGAGGAAGTTTTCTTCATTCGCAGCGACCAGTATTCGTTCGTGTTGCAAGGCGTCCCGGCGATCGACATCACCGACGGCGTGAAGGCGGTCGATCCGAAAATCAACCTGCTCGAGGTGGAGAAGAAATGGATGGTCACGCGCTACCACACTCCGCTGGACAGCATGGATCAGCCGATCGATTTTGGTTCCATGGCGAAGGGCTCGGTGCTGAACTTCCTGGTGGGCTATCAGGTTGCCCAACGTGACTCGGCTCCGGAATGGAACAAGGGAGATTTCTTCGGCACGACATTTGGGCCAAGGCACTTCGCAGAAAGCGCAGGGAAGTAGCGGCGGATTTCGTTTCAGCCAGGCGAAGACGCCTGTCGCAAGTCGTCCCTAGCGTTTCCGTTAGCCTGCGCGTCGCCTGGACGGGGTTATCCTAAAGAACCTGAGACTGACACCAGTTGAGCGGAACGAACATGCGCCCTGATAGATCTCTGACATATCAAACGCTAGTGACAATTGTTGCATTCTCCTTAGGCGTGCCGGCTGTGCGTGCCTGCTTCGGTCAGTCCATTTCTGAATCCAGCACCTCGGCCTCGTCCGGGCTTGATTCAACCCCACCCGTAAATTTCCAGGGCGGGCTCGCCAGAGAACCCATGATTATTGAGCATCCCGATGGCGCCCTGTTCGTAAGCGGCTACGCAGGAGACGTTGCCTCGGGGCCAGCACAGACCGTTCCGAGACTGTGGAAAAGCACAGATCACGGCGCTACTTGGAATGCAGTGAACGTCGGAACCGAAATGGATGGGGCCATCGGCAATTCTGATGTGGATCTTGCTGTGGCACGAGATGGCACTCTCTACTTTGTCAGCATGGGCTTCGACCGCAAAGCGTTTGAGGGCACACACATCGCGGTAGGGGTAAGTCGAGACTCCGGGAATACCTGGCACTGGACAATGCTTTCGAAGAAGCGATTCGACGACCGCCCATGGGTCGCAGTAGCGCCGGACGGAGCCGCGCATGTTATTTGGAACGATGGCAGGGGTGTGTATCACACTGTGAGTCGCGATCGAGGTGCTACCTGGAGCACAGCCCAGGTGATCCACCCGCAAGGCGGGTCGGGTAACCTCGCTGTCGGACCCAAAGGTGAGCTCGCAGTTCGGATCACTCCAGCATCGGCGTCGGGCAATAAGATTGAACCCGGAGTTGAGTTGGTCGCTATCAGCAAGGACGGCGGTGATACCTGGGAAAAACACTCCGTCCCGGGCCAACGCATCTGGGCATTCACCGAGGGAAGCACTCCGCGCTGGACGGAACCGCTCGCCTGGGATGCGAATGGGAATCTTTATCTGCTCTGGACACAGGTAACTGGAGTCTGGCTCGCGCGTTCCGCGGATCGCGGATCAACGTGGACAACCTGGCGGGTGGCTGAGAGTGAAGGGGATATGCTGTCATATTATCCGTACTTAGTGGCCGGTGGCCCCGGAGAATTAGCGGCGACATGGTTCTCAGGATCAGGCGATAGCTTGCGATTTCAAGCATGTAGAATCACAGTCCCAAGTTCGGTGGCTCCACCGCGGAAAATATGCTCGGCGCGGCTTACGCCGGATACTTGGAGGCCAGATGACCCTCCCAGTACGCAATTGGTGCGTTCCCCGGCGGGTGAGTATCTACCCGTCTTATTTCTTCGTGATGGCAGTCTCGCAGTTGTAAGCCCAATTCAAAATCAAGGGACGAACCACTTCGGCTTTTCCTTTTGGAAGTTCAAGGAGTCATCCCGGTGAAGAATGTGTTTTCTCCAGATCAAATCAAAGGGTGGGTGCCCATTTCTCGCGCGCTCTTGCGCGAGAAGTGGAGATTTTCGTTTGAAATCAAAAAGGCCGCCCGCGGGCGGCCTTTCTTCATAGAAATGAGTTCTACGGTGCGACGCCCGCCGGAGGCTGCGGCTGGGTGCCTGACGCGGTCGCGGCGGCGGCTTCGTTCAAAATGCGGTGATGGATGGTGAACAGCGCCAGCTCCAGCCGGTCCGACACGCCGATCTTGTCATAGACGTTGCGCAGGTAATTCTTGATGACCTGCTCGGTGGTGCCGAGCTGGGTGGCGATTTCCTTGTTCTTGTAGCCCTGCACGATCAGCGCGACAATGCGAAGCTCCTTGGCGGTAAGCCGGTCGCGCACCCGCAATCCGACCATATCGTTTTCGGTGAGTTCGCTGGGCACGGCGACGTCCTGCACCCAGGTCTCGCCGCGCGCGACTTTGCGCACACAATCAACCAGCGCGGCGCTGGTGACGTTGCGATAGACCACGCCATGCGCGCCATTCGACATGTGCCGCTGCGCGCTCTCGCCGGTGTCGGCGAGCACGATGACGCGGGTTTTGGCCTTGTTGGCGGCCTGCACAATGGCGGCGAAGTCGTTGTGAAATCCCGCGGCCACCACCAGCACGGCAGCGCGAAACTTGTCCAGAGCCATGAACATCTGTTCAGGCGTTTGCGCCTGAGCCACAATGCGCATTTCGTCTTCGACCGCGAGCACTTTCGCGATACCCGCGCGGAAGATCGCCTGGTTATCGGCCAGAATCAGTTTGAGCATTTGTCAGCGCTCCAAATAAATCTGCATCAAGTAAAACGTGTCGCGATTTCAGGCTTCCAGAAATCTCCGCTTCAATGATCGGTGTCTCTCACGAACTCATAGGAGTCGATCACGCAGGCCACGCCGCGTCCTTCACCGCCCGCTCCGGTTTCGTCGGCGCGGACCACCCGTCCTTTGCACTGGATGGTGACGTTCTCCTGACCGCCGGTCATCTCCGGCGGCAGGGTGATTTCAAATTCAACCGGGGAACCAATCTCCATCGAAGCGTCGGCGCGGATGTAAACTCCGGCCGCGCTGAGATTTCCGGTCACTCCCTTGGCGTCTCCGCTCTCGCCCTTGTGAATCTTGATGGGCAACTCCAGCGGAAATCTTTTTCCAGTCCGTGCTTCTTCGGCCACGGGGCCTCCTCTGTGCTGGCCTGGTCTCGAGTTGTGTTCGGTGAATGAGGCCGGCGTCGTCGAACCAATCATGTCAAATCAAGCTCCCGGCGGGCAAGACGCCCGCTTTTCCTGCTTACGGGCGGTTATATCACGGAAAGTTACGCTTGTAAAAGGCTGATAACCCGTTAGTTAACGGTAGCATCTAGGTTCCCCCAGGAAGCCGAGGGGACGCCTGAAGCTTGACGCAGCTTTACGCGAAGGCTGCTGTGACCGTGATAGTGTTTTGAAAGCAAGCTCCTCGACCAGAAAGAAGGTTCCTTGCATGGAAAACTCCTTCCAATTCAACGCCGGGAGACGCGTGGGACACGTCTGTGCCAGGCGGGCTGTCCGGCTGGTCTTATTTGGTCTACTCAGTCTCGCTCTCTCTTCCGACGCTGGGGCGCAAACCAGCAGCCAGAAGGCTTCGAGCCCGGCTCCATCCGCGAAGAGTCAGGGCGGAAAGGCCACAGGCGAGAGCAAGGCTGCCGAGATGCCCGGAGTCCTTGCGCAGCTCAACGGAGCGTTGGAGAGCCTGGCGGCACGGGTGTCTCCGGCGGTGGTGCAAATCCTGGTGACGGGATACGGGCCGATCAAGGAGGAAGATCGGTCGCAGACCGCGCTGATTATCCGCCAGCACGCGGTCGGTTCCGGAGTGATCGTCGATCCGAACGGCTACATCATCACGAACGCGCATGTAGTGGAGGGAGCGCAGCGCATCCGCGTGGCATTGCCGCTGCCCATGGGCGATTCAGGCGCTCAGGTAGCGATCGGCAAAAGACGAATTCTCGAGGCCAAGCTTCTGGGGCAGCACAAGGAAACCGACCTTGCCCTGCTCAAAATCGAGGAGACCGACCTGCCCACGCTTTCGCTGCTGACGCAGCTGCGCCCGCAGGTGGGGCAACTGGTCTTCGCCATTGGCAGCCCGGAGGGCCTGCAAAACTCCGTCACCATGGGAGTGGTCAGCGCGGTCGCGCGCCAGGCCGATCCAGGCAAGGCGCTCGCTTACATTCAAACCGACGCGCCCATCAATCCCGGCAACAGCGGCGGCCCGCTGGTCGACATGAACGGCGCGGTGCTGGGGATCAATACGTTCATTTTGTCTTCCGGCGGCGGCAGCGAGGGGCTGGGCTTCGCTATTCCTGCGCGTGTGGTGGATTTTGTCTACCAGAGCCTGCGTAAATACGGTCACGTGCATCGCGTCGAAATCGGTGCGGTCACTCAGGAAATCACGCCCACGCTGGCGGAAGGGCTGAAGCTTGCGCGTCATTGGGGCGTGATTGTGGCCGATGTGCGGCCGGACGGTCCGGCCGCCGCGGCGGGGCTGCAGGTCCGGGACATTATTCTCTCGGCGGACGACCGGCGGATCGAGACGCTGGCGTCGCTGTCTGCTGCGCTGTATCTGCATCGCCTGGATCAAGTCGTGAAGATGGAAATCTTGCGCGGAGACGAGCGCAAGACGTTGTACATTCCGGCGATTGAACATCACGATCAGATGGACCAGTTGCTGGACGCGGTGAATCCGCAGAACAGCCTGATTCCGCGGCTGGGCATTCTGGCCATTGACGTCACGGCCGATCTGCAGAAGCAGCTGAGTTCACTGCGCATTTCCTCGGGCGTCATCGTGGTGGGGCGGGCCGCGGACCTCATCATGCCCGATACGGGCCTGCAGGCGGGAGACGTGATTCACCAGCTCAATACAATCCGCATCGATTCGATGGAAACACTGCGCGCCGCGGTGGCCGCGCTGAAGAGCGGCGATCCGGTCGTGTTCCAGATCGAGCGCGATGGCGACCTGATGTGGGTGAGCTCTGAAATGGAGTAGGGCATCAGCATAGGGAGCCGGCAGATCACCTATTGCGCACTGGATTCATATTAGCTAAGATATAGTTAGCTAACATGAAAAAGGTCACCATTCACGAGGCCAAGACTACCCTTTCGCGCCTGATCGAAAAAGCGTGCCGCGGGGAGGAAATCATCATCGCGCGGGGACCTGATCCGGTGGTCCGGCTGGTTCCCATCGGCGGCCGGAAGGGGCAGCGGAAGCTCGGCATTTTGAAGGGCAAGCTCGTAGTCGGACCGGAGTTCTTCGAATCGCTTCCCACCGAGGAATTGGACCGCTGGGAGTGAGGCGATGCGTTTCCTTCTCGATACGCACACTCTGCTGTGGTGTTTCAACGCCTCGCCGTCGCTCAGTTCACGCGCGCGCCGGCTCATCGAGGACGGGAGCAACGAAATTCTGGTCAGCGCGGCCTCAGCCTGGGAAATCGCTACTAAAGTCCGGCTGGGGAAATTGACGACCGGAGAAGAACTCGTCAGCGATCTGGGTCGTTATCTCGACCAGTTGGGATTTGAAGCTCTTCCGATCTCGCTGGCGCATGCGGTGCGAGCCGGACGGCTTCCGGGAGAACACCGCGATCCCTTCGATCGAATGCTGATTTCGCAGGCGCAGGCGGAAACCTTGCCGGTCATCAGCAATGATCGTATCTTCGACGAGTACCGAGTGGAGCGAATCTGGTAGCACTATTGCGCGGCGGCGCCGCGCGCGGACGATTTTTGCTTGGCGGCGCTCTCGATCAGGACTCCTAACCCGGCGGCTATGGCCTCGACGACGCGAAGATCGTCGGGCGTGAAGGCATCCAGCGCGGTGCGATAAAGAGCCAAAACGGCGACAACTCCCCTTGCCCCAGCGAGGGGCACGGCCAGCGACGAACGCAGCGTGCTGTAGCGCTGAGGATCGTTCAGATATCCGGGCTCGACCGCCGGGTTGCCGTTCAAGATTGCCTTGTGGTTCTGCGCGACCCATCCGGACAAGCCTTCACCGAGCGGAATCCGCAGCGAAGAAAAGAGGCGGAAATTCTCGCCGCTGACCAGCTCCGGCACGAGCACGGCGTCTTTCAGCGAGTACATGGCCAGTGAGTCGTAGGGCACGAGGCACCCAAGGCGAACCGCGAGCAGAGAAGCGATGTCGGCAATGCACAACGCGACGCCTCGACTGCTGAGTGTGAGGATTTCGTGCGCCTGCCGCTGCGCGGAAGAGAGAAGTGCATTGAGATTCTGTGAAACCGGCGCAGCCGCGGGTGGTTCGGCGGACTCGGCAAAACCGGCGTCAGGAGCGAGACCGCGCTCGACCTTGAGATCGGTCGAAAGCTTTGGCGGCGCCTGCATGGGTTGTGCATTTGCCAACTTTTCCAATTCGATGTAGCGCTGGCCGAGAATCTGGACCACGCGCGGATCAAAACTCTTGCCCGACTCCGCGGCCACGCAGTCCATCGCCCGATCCAGGGGCAGAGCCTTGCGATATTGACGGTCGGAGGCAAGCGAATCGAGGCAATCGACCGCCGCGAGAATGCGCGCGCCGACGGGAATCTGTTCGCCGCTCAATCCATAGGGGTAGCCGCTGCCATCCCATTTTTCGTGGTGAGCGCGCACGATGGGCACGACGGGATAGGGAAAATTGACCTGCTCCAGAATTTCCGCGCCGACTACGGGGTGAATCTTCATCTTCTCGAATTCTTCCGGAGTCAGCTTGCCCGGTTTTGAAATGATGTGTTCGGGCACGGCCAGTTTGCCGATGTCGTGCAGCACGGACGCGGCCTGCAGCGCCTCGGTTTCATCCGGGCTTAGTCCGAGTTCGCGGGCCAGCTCCATGGCATACACGCGCACACGTTGCAGGTGCTCGCCCGTGGTTTGGTCCTTGGCTTCAATCGCCAGCGCCAGGGTTTCAATCGTCCGGAGGTGCAGACTCGACACTTCCTCGGCGTGGCGTTTGTCCGTTTCCAGTTTTCCCAGATACAGGCGATACGAGCGGTACATGAGATAGATCGGCGGCAGCACAAGCAACGAAGCCTGCCATCCGATGCGGCTGTTCAGGAAGTGCACCAGGCCGGCGGCAGCGGCTCCAACCATGTAGTACGGGAACGACCAGAGATAAATTTCGGTCCAGACTTTGGCGATGGGCTTGTCTTCGGTGAGGCCGATGATGGTCGACATGGCCGCCGTGTTGCAGCCGAAGTGCGTGACGGCGGCGACCAGCAAGGCCAGAGGCCTCGATCCGTGAACCACGTAGTGCGCCATCAGCTGGAAGGCGCCATATGCGATCGCACTCGACACGGTAACTTGGGAGAAATTGAAGACCAGTTGGACCGGCTTGAGCTTGCGCGCCGGGCGCCAATAGAACTGCCCGAGCGTGCTGACCAGGCCGATGGCCAGAGTTTCAGGCAGGCTCAATTCGAGAATACCGAGCAGCGTGAAGAGGAAATTGACCGACAGCGTTCCTTCGATGCCGGGCAGGTTCACTTTCAGTGACGACGCGAGCAGGGCCGCAATCAGGTAGCAGACGAACTTCAGCGGATCACTCGATTGCCAGTGCAACGACGCGAAAACGAAGCAGAATGACGCTGCCAAAGACATGGCAGCGATAAAGACACGGGCGCCAATGGAATGACCCCACGACATGAGAAGTGCTTAAATTTTCAACGAATTGCCGATGCCCTGTCCGCCCAAAAAGGGACTGCCTCGTTACCATGGTTTCACCTAAAGGAATCAATTACTTACGTCTAGTAACGGCAGTGGGTGGGACAGGTTGTCCTGCCCCGCGGACAATGGGACAAAGTGGCCGCTGTGCTTTGCAACACTTCTCTGTAACTCACTGATAAATAAGGCCAGTTCGTGTCCCATTTTGGAATTGGAGGTGCAAGAACATAGTCACTGGGAGTGCGGTTACGTACTGTGGGGCGACCTTCTGGGGGACTCATGAAGAAAGTTGTGCTCTTGCTGCTCATTGCGACAGTGTCGGTGGCTTATGCCTCCGATACGAACAAATTGTCGCCGGACCTGCAGGCCTCGACTGCGAAAAACGTTCAGGTGATCGTGCAGTACAACAGCGCGCCCAGCATTCTGGATCTGAACCTTCTCGCCACTTTGGGTTCGATCCTGAACTCGCTGCCGTTGGTGAATGCGGTTGTTGCCGACCTGCCGTTGGCTAACGTTCTTTCGCTGTCGAATCAGGCGGACGTGAAATACATCAGTCTGGACCGCACGCTGGCTCCCGCACTGAGCAACGCTGCGCCGGCGGTGAATGCTCCCTACGCATGGCAGACCGGCTACACCGGCGCAGGAGTTGGTGTAGCGCTGATCGACAGCGGCGTTGCCGGCAGCCCAGACCTGAACGGCGGCTTGCTCGGATTGTCGCGCGTAGTGTGGAACCAGAGCTTCGTTTCGGGCAATGCCAGCGCAAATGACCAGTACGGGCACGGCACGCATGTCGCTGGTTTGATCGCCGGCGACGGCGCCAGTTCCACGGGGTCGAAGTACACACGCACGTTCAAGGGCATTGCGCCGCAGGCCAGTATCGTCAACCTGCGCGTGCTGGATCAGAATGGTGCCGGCACCGACAGCGCGGTGATTAACGCCATTAACACGGCCATCAATCTGAAGCCGCTGTTCAACATCCGCGTCATCAATCTTTCGCTCGGCCGCGCCATCTACGAGACCTACACGCTGGATCCTCTGTGCCAGGCGGTGGAAGCGGCGTGGAAGCAGGGTATTGTGGTGGTGGTGGCGGCGGGCAACAACGGCCGCTATCAGCCGACCGACGGCTACGCGACCATTACCGCGCCGGGAAACGATCCTTATGTCATCACGGTCGGAGCGATGAAGCCAATGGGAACCCCGACGCGCGTGGACGACCTGATGGCCAGCTACAGCTCGAAGGGGCCGACGGCCATCGATGCGATTGCGAAACCTGACCTCGTAGCTCCCGGCAACTTGCTGGTCTCGCTCGAAGCGCCCAATTCGACGCTGTATAACGCGTATCCGGGCAATCAGGTGCCGTACAGCTATTACGTGAGCGGCGGCAGCAGCGCGTCTTCTTCCAGCTACTTCACGCTGAGCGGCACCAGCATGGCGACGGGCGTGGTCAGCGGCGTCGTGGCTGATCTGCTGCAGAAGTCGCCGAGCCTGACGCCTGACCAGGTGAAGGCGCGTCTGATGAAGACGGCCTGGAAGTCTTTGCCCGCCTACAGCAGCGTGACCGATCCCACCACGGACGTCACCTACACCGACCAGGATGACGTGTTCACGGTCGGCGCGGGCTACATTGACGTTGAGGCTGCCACGGGCAATACCGATGTGGCGCGAGGCACGGCGATGTCGCCAGTGGCCACGTTCAACGGCACGTCAGACACGGTGACGCTGAATGCGAATTCGTCGGCGGTGTGGAACACGTCTTCCGCGTGGTCCTATCCGCTTGTGTGGGGAATGCAACAGTTCGTGACCGGCACCACGGCGGCGGGTTCGTCAGGCACTGCGACTGGCAACGGCGCCACTGGGGCGAGCAACGCTCTCTGGGGATCGAACGCCCTGTGGGGCAGCAACGCGCTCTGGGGCTCGAACGCGTTGTGGGGCTCGAATGCGCTGTGGGGATCGAATGCCTTGTGGGGCAGCAATGCTCTGTGGGGATCGAATGCCTCCGCAGGTGAACAGTAAGCCGCGAGCAGTAAACCCCAGCAAGCAACGTGGGCCGCGAGGATTCGCGGCCCATTTTCTACGAAGGAAAATCAATAACGAAAAAGTGGTGTAGGCGCCCAATCAGAACGCGCCGCCTCCGCCGCCACCAAATCCGCCGCCGGAGAAGCCGCCGCCACCGCCGCCGAATCCTCCGCCGCTCCAGCCCGAGCCGATCGAACTGGCGCGCGGAGCGGAGACGAACACCTGATGCATGTCGCTCGCCATGCTGTGCATGGAACTTGAAAACAGAATCGGATTGAAGCCCATGCCGGGGTAGTAGCCGCCGGGCGCGACGTACCACGTCGGCGGGTCCTTCACGATTCCGGCAAACGCCTGCGCCCAGTGATGCTCCACGCCCAGCGCCATGGCGTAAGGCAGAAATTTCTCGAATGTTGTCGGCGGCATCTGCTTCAGCCGCTCCGCGTCCACGCGATTCATAAATTCCTGGAAGCCGAGCACGGCCACGCGCACGCGCCCGCCCTTTACGGTCTTCGCAGTCATGACGCGGGCAAACAGCCACCAGATTACTGCCGAGATCAGAACGCTTCCGATCAGCAGCGGAATCGAGTTCAGGAAATTCGTCCATCCCAGGTATTGCACGATGGCAAAGGGAATCAGGATCACGACGGCGGCAGCGACGCTGTATCCGTTGGCCGATTCCGGGTCGAGCAGGTAAATTCCCTTGTTCCGCAGGCTCGACATGATGTCTTCACGGATGATGGGAACGGCGGTGTAGAAGCGGTTTTTGAGGCTGGAGAGCCGCGTTTCCTGGCCGCCGGCGAAGATGTTTTCGAGCATGACGCGCTCATGCGGGGCGAGGCTCTTGTCGGTCATATCCGCCATCGGCTTGAGGAGATGAAAAACGTAGTCCTTATGCGTGAAGACCAGGCCCTTGTCGGCGATCTCTTCGATCTTGATGTAGCCGCGCACGGCCAGATCGACCATAGTCGATGTAATGTCGCGGGGATGAATCGCGTCGTCGAGCAGAGTGCCGGCTTCCGCAGGAGAGATCCCCGGCGGAGGGTCATACATGGGCGCGACCGAAACGCCGGGGTCGGGATCGCGCCCTTTGAACCACCACAGGCCGAACATCACTCCAGCCGTGACCAGCGGCAGGAAGACGGCGGGATTTCCGCCCAGGAACCAGAAGAATTTTGTGCCTGCGCCCGGCTCTTTCAGAATGTCTTTGGGGATGTACACGTCGATGGTGAGCCCGCCGCGCATGGGCAGGGGATTGTTGGTCTCGAACTGAGCTACAGCGCCGTCGACTTTCGCGGTCGCGTCGCGCTCACTCGATCCGTAAACGCCGGTGAAGGCTTGCGCCCGCAGTGAAGCGGCTGCTGCGTCTGGAAACTGCACGGTCGCGGCCGCGTGATCGATGGGCACGGGCCAATCGTTGCCGGTCACGTTCCAGTAAAACTCGTCGTAGTCTTTGAAGAAGCGCGTGCCGTTGGCGACGCGGTATCTGATCTCGACCGTGCGCGCCGTGTCGACCGCGTCCGGAATGTAAATCTTGAGATCGCGCGAACCATTGGAGACTGACGATTCGTACTTCAGGGCGCGACCCTCGCCGTCGGTCATGCTCTCCACGTGCAGGTAAAGTTCATAGTTGGTGCGGTTCGGCCCGGGATATTCGATGGGGATGGTCCGGTGAATGCCGTGCCACTCACCGACGAAATTTAGTGTGATCCGCTCGGTGACGACAGCGCTGCCATCGGTGGCCACGGAGATGTTGTCCTGAAAATCGGCGACCCGCCAGGATCTGGCGTGTGCCGCGCTCGAAAAGCCGCAGAAGGTCAGCGCGAGCAGGAACAGAGCGACCGTCTGGCGGATCGTTGAGGGAAGTCTCAAGTTGGCTGACTCCATCACTCGGGACTCAATGCTGCGACGCTAAAACTTTACCTGCACGGGTTCCCGATCGGCCTCGGCTGTTTCGAAGAACTGCCGTGCCGTGAAGCCGAACATCCCGGCGATGATGTTCGTCGGGAACGACTGGATTTTTGTGTTGAGGTCGCGCACGACCGCGTTGTAGTAACGGCGCGCGTTCTGGATCGAGTCTTCGGTCTGGCTGAGCGAGCCCTGCAGTTGCGTGAATTCCTGGGAAGCTTGCAGTCGCGGATAGTTCTCAGCCACAGCAAAGAGGCTTTTCAGCGCGCCGGTGAGCTGATTCTCTGCGATGGCCTTGTCCGCGGGAGTGGTCGCCTGCATCGCCTGCGAACGGAACTTGGCGATGTTTTCGAACGTTCCTTTCTCGTGGGCGGCGTATCCCTTGACGGTTTCGACGAGGTTCGGAATTAGGTCGTGGCGGCGCTTGAGCTGCACGTCAATGTCGGACCAGGCGGAATCGCAGCGCACGCGCAGCTGCACCAACGCGTTGTACATGCCGATCAGAACCACGGCGATTACGGCGAGAATTACCAGCAAAACCAGACCGGTCATGGGCGCTCCCGGAATTGAAATGAGAATTCAAACGGACGTTAACACAGCGAGAGCGCGGCGGCAATTAGGAAGCTGTGTGCGCCTTCGCATTCTGCGATAGGACCTTGTCGTCCGTTCTGATTACCGCCCGATGAAACCTGAACCGCGAAGCACACAAAGGATCTGCGAAAGGCGCAAAGATAGGGCGAAGTTCCTGGAAAACGAATGCAGAGATCCGGTTTTACTGCTGGGGCGCGAAGTAACCCTTCCTGGCACGTACCTGAAGGTCTTTTTTCAGCGAGGAGATTTCGATGGTGCGGTAGCGGCCGTCGGCGACAAAATCCGCGGGCTTGTAGGCCACCGCGTATTGGCTGCGCAACTCTTCCTGAATCGAGAGAAACGCATCCGACACGTCGCGCATCTGGAAGGGAAAAAACGCGCGGCCCCCGGTGGCATCGGCGATGCGCTCGAGCACTTTATCGCCCTTGCCTTTCATGCCGCTGATGTTGGTGCTGATGGTGTAGATGATGGCGTCGGCGCGCTGCGCCATGTCGATGGCTTCCTCGCGCGTGACATGGCTTTGATTGTCCTCGCCGTCGCTGAGCAGAATAATGGCGTTGCGCA
>CAYOUY010000323.1:0-19711 GCA_964407245.1 uncultured Acidobacteriaceae bacterium | reverse complement strand
ATCGGCCGCGACCGGACCAAGGCTCTGGCGATTCTCCGCGACCTCCTTTCCTCACCGAATTCGTAAATCACATCGGCAAGCTCGCGCTCGTCGAGGTGGTTTACCACTTGTTCGGCGGTGCGCTCCGACTGCGGGTCCATCCGCATGTCGAGCGGCCCATCCGCCTGAAAACTGAATCCGCGCGCGGCCGAGTCCAGCTGCAGGCTGCTGACTCCGAGGTCGGCCAACAAACCGTCGACGGTCGCTGACCGTTGGTCGTTAGCCAGTTCGGCAAAGGACCTGTGCAGCAGCGTAATCGTCGGCCAGTCAGGCGGTTCGCCAACGACTAGCGACGAACGACTGACGACGAGTTTCCGTCGCGCGATTTCCAGCGCTGCCGGGTCCTTATCGAGCCCAATCAAATGTCCCGGTGCGCCGAGGCGTTTTGCGATTTCGTAACTGTGCCCGCCCAGGCCCACCGTGGCGTCGATATAGGTCCCGCCACGCCGCACGGATAAAAAGTCGATCGCTTCTTTTAAAAGAACCGGAACGTGTCCAACTTCCCCACGTCCAACCCCCTGAGGGGTGTCTGTTGAATCCCCGCCCACTAGATGCCCAGTTCGGAAAGCTTCTTCTCATCCTCAGGCGTAAACTTGTCTTTCTCGATCTGCTGGCGGTAGCCCGTCAGGTTGCGGACTTCCAGATATTTCTGGAAGCCGACCACCGCAACGTCGCCGCTCAGTTGCGCCGCTTGCCGCAACAATTGCGGAAGCAACAGCCGCCCTTGCCCGTCCAGTTCCACCACCTGACCCCAATATCCGGTCGTGCTTAAGAACTTTTTCTTGGTCTGGTCGAAGGTCGGCAGACCGTCCAGCTTCCTCTCGATCGCTTCCCATTCCTCGAAGGGATAAACTTGAGCAATAGTCCCGTCCAGACTTGTGATGTAGAATCTCTGCCCATATTTCTCGTCGATCACCCGCTTGAACTCGGCCGGGACCTTGAGGCGTCCTTTTTCGTCGACCCGGGTTGGATGATTGCCGCGAAACATGGTTTTCGTTTGTCATCCTGAGGCGACATGCCTTTCGTCGCCGAAGGATCTGGGTGCGTCGCGCGATTCGCCCGCGTCTTCTGCGGGCGACAAAATCGCGCGTTTGGCGCACAACCTTAATGACCGCAACAAGGGAGGTAAAAGCAGCGCAAAGTTCGATCAAACTCGGGCGATTCGGGCTGTCTATCGTGTTACTGGGTCGGTTTTCCACCGGCTCCTCGTTTTCAGCTCCTAACTCCCACGACCCCTACCGAGGCCACCACTTTGCTCCACTTTGTACCACATCTTACCCGTAAGTCGTTTATTGTCAAGCGGAAACTTGACCGTAGCCGTTCCACTCCAGCACCGATTTCAGAAACTACGAAGGCTTGTGGTTAACCGACAAGGCGACCACAAGCGATTGCGTTTACGCTATTGGTTCTTTCGCTATCTGTTCGCTCAGATTTCCCTTGACCTCGGCCAGCGACGCGGATTTTCCTGTGGAAATTGCGTCCGGAGATTCGCAGCCCACCGAAATCTGGAAGCAGAAACTCGCGATTGGTGTACACTGCCGCGCAGATTCCCCCAGAACCATTCTTGAATACATGACGTCAGGAGGAACCGCTATGTCCCTGAACAAAGGACGCATCTGGCTGGGAGGTCTGGCGGGCGGCGTGATTTGGAACGTCTGGAGTTTCCTGCTTAACACCTATGTGATCGGAAACGCTCGCTACACCGCTCTGCAAAACGCAGGAATATTCCTCAAAACTCCGCGCTATCCGTTTTTCGTCGGCCAGTGGATCGTCATTTTGTTCGTCCTGGCGGTCATCGTGGCGCACCTTTACGCATGGACGCGGCAAACGCTCGGCGCCGGTCCAGGGACCGCTCTGCGCATTGGCTTCTGGGTCGGGCTGATTGCCGGCTTTCCGTTGAACTTCGCTCAAGCCACCTGGTCGGCAGCCGGCCGCGAGCTTCCAATGGGCTGGATGATCGAGATGTGGTTGGGCGCGATTCTGGCGTCGCTGGTGGCGGGATTCTTCTACAAGGACTAGGGTTGCGTTGTCATGCTGAACGAGCGTTTTTGGCGCAGTGAAGACTCACCTTATCAAACTCACCCTGTTATTTCGCCGGTTCGACCACCACGGCCGTCCCGTAAGCCAGGACTTCGGTGACGCCCTGCATGATCTCGGTGGCGTCGTAACGCGCGCCGACTACGGCGTTTGCGCCCAATTCGGCGGCGTGCTGCAGCATCAGGTCAAACGCCTCCTGCCGCGTCTTTTCGCACAGGTTCGTGAGCAGCGTAATGTTGCCGCCCACCAGCGTCTGCAGTCCGGCACCGATGGTTCCAAAGATCGAGCGGGACCGCACGACGATGCCGCGCACCACTCCCAGCGTACGGGTGACGCGGAAGCCGTCGAGTTCGAACTGCGTGGTGACCATGTTGTGCGACACCATCCTGCCAGCACTGTAGCCGGTTGCCATAGGTTTCGTCCTCTCTCTACGTGCGTGACCTCGCCTGGACCTAACCCATAACTATACCGCGCTTGGTGGCTGAAAGAAGCCGACTGACGAGGCATTACTCGAGTTCCGCGGCGATCACGAATTCTCCTGCTGCCCGGTCGTAGTCGACGCGCAACACATTCGGCTTGCAGCAGACCTGGCAGTCCTCCACGTAACTCTGGTGGCCTCCGGCAGACTCGTCCACCGAAGTGATGTTCCACTCCCCGCAGCCGGCGCATTGGAAAACCGCTTCCATAGTCGTGTGCAGTAGTTTAGTTTGAATTCCAATTTTTCTGTCCCTCGTTGGTGTCATCCCGAGCAAAGCCGCTTTTTCAGGCGGAGCGAGGGATCTCCGCTGAATCGGAGGCAACGCAATGGGAGATCCCTCAGTTTGCGGGTGAAGGCGCGGGCTTCGGGATGACACATTTCCCCTATAATGGCCAATCCCTTTCTGCACAACCGGAGGCTCTCATGATTTCGCGGCGACGCTTTCTCGAAGTCGGCGGCGTAACCGCAGGCGCGGCGGCCGTTTCGCAATCGTTGCTCGGCGCCAGCAAGGCCGCTGCCAGCGCGGACGACGCTTCCCTGCCGCCGTCGATCGCTCAACTGAAGTCGCGAAAGAACGAAGCGATGCCCGTCACCAAGGACGAGCGCCGCGAACGCCAGGAGCGAGCGCGCAAACTCATGAACGAAAACTTCGTCGACGCCATCGTGATCATGGAAGGGACGTCGCTGCGGTACTTCAGCGGCATGCGCTGGTGGGGCGGCGAGCGGACATTCGCGTTGGTGCTGCCAGCGAAGGGCGCATCGTTCTACGTGTGCCCGGCATTTGAAGAGGGCCGGGCGCGCGAGCAACTCGCCAACGCACCCGACGGCGAGCAGGCCGATGTGCGCGTGTGGCAGGAAGATGAAAGCCCGTACCGGCTCATCGCCCAGGGATTGAAGGACCGCGGCGTCGCCGGCGGGAAGATCGGCATCGAGGAAACAGTTCGTTTCGTGTTCTCCGATGGCATCGCGAAAGCCGCTTCCCAAGCTACGTTCGTCAGTGCGACTCCTGTGACTGCCGGCTGCCGCATGATCAAGAGTGCACATGAAATCGCGCTCATGCGGCTGGCTTCGCAAGCAACGCTTACGGTCTACGAAGCCGTGTATCGCTCGTTGAAAGAAGGGATGACGCAGCGCGACGTCGGAGACCTGATCGACAAGGCTTACGGTCGCATGGGCTTTCCAGGAGAGGCGAGCGTGATGGTCGGCGAGTATACGTCCTCCCCGCACGGTTCGACCACGCCGCAGGTCATTCACGAAGGCGCCGTCATAATGGTCGACGACGGCTGCTCGGTCGAGGGATACCAGTCCGACATCACACGCACGTTCGTGTTGGGCAAAGCGACCGACAAGATGAAGCAGGTCTTCGATATCGTGCACCGCGCACAATCGGCAGCTCTATCCGCGGCGCGCCCCGGTGCGCCATGTGGTTCCGTGGATGACGCCGCCCGCAAAGTGATTACCGACGCTGGCTACGGCCCCGACTACAAATATTTCACGCACCGCCTCGGACATGGCCTGGGGATGGACGGCCACGAGTGGCCGTACATGGTTCGCGGCAATGCGGCGAAATTGCAGGCGAACATCACCACCAGCAACGAGCCGGGAATTTATATTCGTGGCGAATTCGGCATCCGCCTCGAAGACGATATGCACGTTACGGAAAACGGCGCCGAACTGTTCACGCCACAAAGCCCATCGCTAGAGGCCCCGTTTGCATAACCGGTGCGTCGCCGGAAAAGTGAGCTGAACGTTGCGCGGCGTGGTTGGAAAAGGTGCGGCCTCACATCTTCGCAGAATGACGCCACCTTGCATGCAGCAGGACCAGTACGCCGAGTGCACAAATCTCGACCGGGCTGGGCGGATAGAGTTGAAGTTGCCAGGGATTGATGCTTTGGTAGATCACCCCGTACACCGCCCAGATCGCCCCGCAAGCCACAATCAGAGCTCCAAATCCTTCTTCGCCGCGCGTGCTCACGGAATGATGCGGAGTGCGCTGTTTGTCGACAGGCCCGTGGATCGCCGGATAAGCGATGCGCGGTTGATTGACGTAGCCTTCGCGTTCCTCGTCACAGTCCATGGAACTACCCCAAACGTAGACTTTTTGCTCTTTCCAAAATGCCATAGAAATGCCCGGGCGGATCCGTTACCTGGGTAATGTCAGGCACGCCGTATCGTCGGTGAGGTACGAGAATCCCGAAACACGATGGTGTAGAGCTCGCCCTTGCGCACGTTCGTGACCAGCACCGGACGAAAGCACGCTACGCAAGTTCCGCCGGCGCGCCGAACGCTGGGATAAACGATTCCCGCCGATCCCAGTGCAAGCAGTTGCGCCGCGAGCGCCTGCGAGGCGACGTAGCTGGTCGGCGACAGACAGTCGGCGTGTTCGGTCGCGCTACGTAGGTCGTGAAACTCCGCCCGAAAGTCGGCGAGGTAGTCGAGATAGTCCGCCGCGTCCTGCTCATCCCACGCCGTTTCTCTGAGCCATTGCTGCCGGTGATAGGCGACTTCGGCCTGCGATGTCTGCAATTCGAATGATGCATACCAGGCGCCGCGATCTGAGGAGTTGAACCGCGACCCTCCGGGCGCCGGATGGCAGAAAGCTGCGTTGATGATGCGATAGGAAGGAATGCCGAATACAAGTTCCCTTTCGTCAATGCCCGGCGCCAGGCGCGATTCCGCCAGCAGGCGATCGTTGGTCGCATTGTCAAGCTGGAAAATTCCTTCCAGAGTTTGCGGATCATCGCTGAGCCGAGTCAGGACGGAGGCTCCGCTGTCGGCGAACTGCGCTGGAATCAGCCGGTGCGTGTTGCGCTGATCCACCGGCCTGGTCTGCAGCACGAGATCCCCTCGCCTTCTATCTTCTATTTTCCGCCGCGACGGCTATCCAGCAGGCGGCGGACGCCTATCATACCGGGGACACCGCCGCGCGCGAGAAATTGCAGCGGCGGCGCGTTGTTGAAGATGGGATTCGAGTTCGGACGCGAAATCCACTGGTTGGCGAGGCGTGGCGCGAAAAGAATATTGAGGGATTTAAAAATGCCGATCAGGAGAGAGATGCGCGTGAGTTCGTCCTGCGAGAGCAGGCCCTTGCGATTCTTCTTCAGGTCAAAATAGCGGCCGTGAGAAGCGCCGCCCAGCAGAGCCATCGCATCCTCGTTGCGTAGCTGCCACTTGTCGACGATCGAGAAAAATGCGGTGATCGCCGGCAGGCTGAGCCGGGAACGCGTAGCTCCATCGGCAAGGTCGGGCAGCTTCCTCAGGTCGAGGCCGAGATCGGGCACGACGGCAAGTGCGTTCCCGGAATACTCCATTTATGGAGTATCTTAACTACGAATTAGGACTCTTGTCAACACCCGGAATCTCCTTCATTTTCCTGCAGATGCGAGGGGGTTCCGCGGCTACCAGCGCAACCCGGTCAAGTACTTGAAGCTGGCGGTGATGCTTTCAAACGGCTGCTTCGGATGGTCGTGCTCGACGATGTAGTGTTTGATGCCGGCCCTGTCGGACTGGGCGAAAATCTTCTTCCAGTCGATGATGCCAGCGCCCACTTCGGTCATGTCCACCGTGTCGCCGAAGTTCTGCGCTCCGCCCGCGGTGACTTTAGGCAGGCTCTTTAGATCTTTGACGTGGACCAGCGGGAATCGCCCGGGATAGCGGTCGAAGTACTGCAACGGATCGCCACCGCCCGCGGTAATCCAGCACAGATCCATTTCCATCTTCACCAGGTTCGGATCACAAGCGGCCAGAAGGGTGTCGTAAGGGCGCTTGCCATTCACCGCCAAAAACTCGAACCAGTGATTGTGATAGGCAAACTGGATACCGGCTTTCTGGCTGGCTTCTCCGGCCCGGTTGAAGGCATCGGCGAGACGCTTCCAGTCGTCTTCCGTTTTGCGCAGTTCATCCGGGATCCACGGGTTGACGATGTAGCTCTGCCCGATGATTTTGGCGGAATCGATCTGGCGGGGCCATTTATCCGGTGCAAGCAAGTCGTAGTCGACGTGGCAGGAAGGAGATGTAAGACCATTCTTATCCAGCGCTACGCGGACCTGTTGCGGCGTGCGCCCAAAGTATCCTGCAAATTCGACTTCCTTGTATCCGATGGAGGCGACTTTGGCGAGACTGCCGTCAAAGTCCGCTTTCATTTTGTCCCGCACGGTGTAAAGCTGCAGGCCAACTTTCCCGATCTTGTGATCGTCAATGGACCAGCCCAATTTCGTGCTCATCAAAGTGGCAGCGCTCAGCGTGGTTGCAGTTTTGAGGAATCCGCGGCGATTCATGGCATGAAAAATCAAACGGGCGCCCCTCCGGTTTGGCGGCAAATTTTTCTTATGATCGAGTTCAAGTCGCGAGCATTATACGCAAGCGCGATCTGGCTATGGCTTCACCACTTCCAGATTGTTGGTCACGGAGAAAACACCGCTCACTCCGTTCGCCCGTATATTGGCAAAATTCTTGTCGGCTTCGCTGTCCACCACCCCTTCCAGGGTGACGTGGCCGTTCTTGACGATGATGTGAATCGGCTTTTGCACGCCCAGCGCGTATTTGTGCAGCGGAGCATATCGGTAAATCGCGCGAAACAATCGCCGGCGAAGGCCGTCGTCCATGGGGGACACGGGAAGAATTTCGATCTGGTTGTCGACATGCTCGACGCCCTCAATGTGCTTGACGGCACTCTCGGCGTCGGAGCGGGTCACAGGTCGCGCCACCTGCCCCAGCAACGTAACGTTGTAGCCGTTCACTTTGTAACTCAGATTGTCGAACACGCCGTAGAAGGGAAGCATCAGGATCTCGTGGCGCACTTGTTTGATGATGCGCTCCTCGGCTTTGGCTGTGGGTTGCTCGCGTTGGGCCTCCTGAGCGAAACACAAAATACCGAGCGTGAGTACGCTGGCGACACAGAGCAGTCTGGTCCTCATAGAACTCTGTCCTCTCCTTTTGAAATCCCTAGGGGTTGGTTGAGCCAGTCTACTCCTGCCGGGTCCTCAATTTCGACGGTGCAAACGGATGGACTGCCGAAGAGCGTTTGGGCAGTGGACCGCGAAGACTGGCAAATGGAAATCCGGTGCAGAGAGCGGGCTGAGGAGGTTTGGCAGGCGCTCGACTGCACCGGACTCAGTGAGAAGTTAGGCCGACACGTTGACTCCGCTGTTCTGCGTCGGTGACAGGGTGCTGTTAAACAGGTTCAGCACAATCTGCTCGTTGCTGTTGGGATTCAGATTGAACGTGAGTTGTTGCGGGCTCTGACTCTCGGGGTTGGACGCGCTGACGGTGACCTGCTCCGTTCCGTTCGTGGCGGCGTTCAGGTTGATGGTGATCTGTTCGCCGGCCGGTTCGTTCCCCAGGTTCAAAATGATTTCCGGACCTCCTGGATTCGTGCCCGCACCAGGACTACCGGTGGCGCCGACTGGCGACAGAGGCGAAATCGCCGTCGGCCCACGAAAGGTGGATTCCAGTTGCGCGAAGGCTTGCTGCGCATCCGCCAGGTCGCCCGCCTGCAGGGCTTGACCGATCGCACTGAAGTCCTGCTGGCGGGTGCTGAGGTAGAACACATCGCCGTTAGCAAACGGGCCGTTTTGCCCCAGAGTCTGAATGGTGTTGAATTCCGTTTGCGCATCGGTAAGATCGCCGGCCTGCAGATCCTGACCGAGTTGCTGCAGGTCGCTCCGTCGTTGTTGAAAATAGGTTTGCAGTTGCTGGTACAGGGAACTGCTGGAAACCGCTGCGGTTGACATAAGTCGCTCCTAACCAACTTTCTTTGAGCCAGAGGTCACAGAACCCTCTTGCAATCCAAAGACCCGATCGGCAGCGCGAGGAAGATACTTTAAGGGGAACGACGCACAAGAGATTCTTAATGCTGCTTCGCTGGGCGCGAATCGCACGGCATGAATGCTTTCTCACTTCTTGGCGGCGCGAAGGGTAAGGAGTAGGTCCGGCCCGGAGTTCACAGCGCGAATGTCGGCGCAATTCTGCAGAATCCAGTCTGCGCCGGCGGCATGCAGTGCCGGCTCCTGATCCGTGGTGGTGACGGCGATCACCTTCGCGCCGGCCGCCTTGCCCGCGCGAATGCCGGCGGGAACATCCTCCAACACAATGCAATCAGCGGGAGGGAATCCCAAACCGGATGCGGCTTTCAGATAAGGCTCCGGGTGCGGCTTGCCGTGAGTTACATCATCGCAAGTAATCAGCTTCTGCGGTAACGGAAGACCGCCAGCCCGGATGCGAACCTGAGCCAACGCCCGCGTGCACGAGGTGACGATCATCCACCGACCGAGCGGCAGACTGCGCAGCAGTTCGAGTGCACCCGGCAGGGGAACAATACCCTCCAGATCTGCGATCTCGTGTTGTTCGACCTTGCGATTCTCGGCCTCGTGATCGGCGTGGGGAAGGTATTCGCGGATGGTCGCCAGACTGGGACGGCCGTGCGCGTGGGCCACGACCTCCTCCGCTTTGAACCCATGTTCGGCTGCCCATCTACGCCAAACGCGTGTGACGGCCGGAGTGGAGTCGATGAGCACTCCATCCAGGTCGAACAGCAGGGCCGAGCAGTGCAGTTGAGTCATCTTTAAAATGGTGCGACGTTTCATTCTAAAGCCAGGCCATTCAAGATTTTCGGAAGATGGTCGATCTAGAACAGTGAGCTCGAACATACAGTGAATGGGACAAGAAGTGATCGCTCCAAACACAATCGAATGTAACGATCAGATGAACACGAATCAGACCGGCAGCGCACCCATTGCAGAACGCCTCCAGAGGGCCACCGAAGAACTGAAGACGCTGGAGCAATTGATCGGTTCCGGCGACTTCGCTCCGCGCCTGCTCAGCGATTTCCGCAATGCGGTGGACAGCATCCGTCAGACCGCGCGGGTGGTTCAAGTGTGGGTGGGGCTGCAACAGCAACAACGTGATCCGTACGCCGCGATCAGCAGCTTGTCAGAGGACAGAGTTCGCCGGGCCACGCAAATAGCTAAAGATCTAACGATCGATCTGCAGTCTCTCGAAGTCGATTTCGGTACCGAGGGGTTAGCAGAACTCTTTCAGGCGATTGAGATTCTTCACGAGCGTATGCTGCCGTTATTCAGAGCCGGCGATCACCGGTTTTGAAATCGTGGAGCGCGGAGATTCGAAAGAGGAGACTTCCGGGCTCTGAATCCGGGATCGGGAAAGTCCGCCCCGGAAAACACGGTCAGCGCAGCGGAAGCAGGTCTCGCCGCGCCAACACTTCCCTTCCGGCGCATCTGAGCATCAACGACGGCCCGCGCATCAGGACTGAACGATCTTTTCCAGCGCGACCCGGTTGCGGATCACCAGAGTCGATCCCTTCAACGCCAGCAGCTGTTTTTTCTTGAATTCAGAAAAAAGCCGGCTCACCGTCTCCCGCGTCGTCCCAATAATTTCCGCGATCTCCTCATGAGTCAGGGTCAGCTTGACCTGCGAAGAGCCGTCGTTCTGCGACGTCTTCATCGACCAGGACAGCAGAAGCTTGGCAAACTTTTCCGACGGCGAAGTCGCCAGTCCCAGCGTGCGGATCTCCTCGTACGCGGTGTAGTAGTTGCGGCTCAACTGTTCGGCCACGCGCAAGGCGACCTCCCCGTGCTCCTTGAGAAACTGCAGCAACGAGTCGCGCGGAATAAAGTTGGCCTGCCCCGGCTCCATCATCTCAGCCGTCACTTCATACGGACGGTTAGAGATGACCGCATTCAGACCGAGAACGTCACCGCCCTCGGAAAGTTTGGTAATGATGGTTTTGCCTTCGCGAGAACTGGTGGAAAGTTTTGCCTTCCCTGTGCACAGGAGAAAAACCCCGCGCGGTTGCTGCCCTTCAATGAAGAGCATCGCACCCTTGGGATAGACGGCGGTGGATTTGATTTCATTCAGACGCTGACCGGCATGAACCGAGAGGTTACAAAAAAGATGTTCCTCCCGCACCGGGCAGGTGAGGCAATTATCAAGAATATTTAGTCCATAAGGAGCGCGCATCACGCACCTCCCTTGGGCTCATTGTAGCATCGGATTTGCACGTGTGATCGCGGTCACGCGCGGGCGTGATCAAGCGCATATACGCGCACAGACAGCTGTAGAAAACTTTGCCATGATAGAGGTTGTGTAGGTTCGAGACACCTACCTAATTTCGGGAATCCGATCAGTTCCCATTTCTGACTCCCTGCTCCGCGTCGCCCGAAGGTGTGCAACAATGGGGGCACCCAGCATTGCCGGAGAATTTCCTGTGAGTCAGCTATCCAGCCCCGCCGTACGCTCCGTCGTTGATAAGGCCTATCCTGCCGCTCCCCGTGCCCGCGCAGGCCTGGATTCTCTTCTCCTACCCCGCTCAGCAGCAGTGATCGGAGCTACCGATCGGCCAGGAACGGTCGGCCGGAGCGTGGTTTCGAATTTGCTCGACAGCAAGTTTCCCATCAAAGTCCACGCCGTAAATCCCAGCCACGGTGAAGTCCTCGGCATCAAGACGCACAAAAATATTCGTGACATCGAGGGTGATGTGGACCTGGCGCTGGTGGTCACACCGGCCCACACGGTGCCGCAGATCATCGGAGAGTGCGTGGACGCGGGCGTGAAGTCGGCCGTTGTCATCTCTGCCGGATTTCGCGAGCAAGGGCCCGCAGGTGCCGCTCTGGAAGAAGAAATTCAGAAGCATCTGCGGCGTGGGACTCTGCGCCTGCTCGGCCCCAACTGCATGGGCTTTATGAATCCCAGCATTGGATTGAATGCGACCTTCGCCAGGGCCATGCCAGAAAAAGGCAGCGTCGCTTTTCTCAGCCAGAGCGGTGCGCTGCTGACAGCAATTCTCGACTGGAGCAAGCGCGAGCAAGTGGGCTTCAGTGCCATCGTCTCCACCGGTTCCATGCTCGATGTCGGCTGGGGCGATCTCATCTACTACTTCGGCGATGATCCGCACACCAAGAGCATTCTTCTTTACATGGAGTCGGTAGGAGACGCGCGCTCATTTCTTTCCGCGGCCCGCGAGATCGCGCTCAGCAAGCCCATCATCGTGATCAAAGCGGGACGTTCGGATGCCGCTTCGCGCGCGGCCGCGTCGCACACCGGCGCCTTAACCGGGAGCGACGACGTCCTGGACGCGGCGTTCCGCCGTTGCGGCATGCTGCGCGTGCAGAATATTGCGGACCTCTTCTATATGGCCGAAGTGCTGAGCAAGCAGCCGCGCCCGCGTGGTCCGCGGCTCACAATCGTAACCAACGCCGGAGGGCCGGGCGTGCTGGCCACGGACGCACTCATCGCGACCGGAGGCAAGCTCACCGAACTTTCGTCGGAATCTCTGCAGCAACTCGACAGCTTTCTCTCTCCTCACTGGAGTCGCGCCAATCCGATTGACGTGCTGGCAGATACGAATGCGGAGGGCTTCGCCAAGGCCATCGACATCGCGTCAAAAGACCCTGGAAGTGACGGCTTGCTGGCGGTGATTGCGCCCCAGGGTCTCGCCGATCCCACCCAGGTGGCGGAACGCATGCGGCCTTACGCCAACAGCTCGGGCAAACCGGTGCTGGCCAGCTGGATGGGCGGCGACGGCGTGGCCGAGGGCACGGCGATACTCAATGCCGCCGGCATCCCCACCTTCAACTATCCCGACGCCGCGGCTCGCGCCTTCACTTACATGTGGCGCTACACCTACAACCTGCGCGGTCTCTATGAGACTCCGGCGCTGGTTGAGGGAACGGAGATTTCAGCCGAGGGGCGCCGCAAGGTCAGAGAATTCGTGCAAAGTGCGCGCTCCAGCGGCCGAACCTTGCTCAATGAATTTGAATCCAAGCAGTTGCTGGCCAGCTACGGGATTCCGGTGGTCGAGACCCGCGTGGCTGAAGATGAAGAGCGGGCGGTTGCGCTCGCTGCGGAAATCGGCTATCCCGTCGTCTTGAAGCTTCTGTCGAATACTATTGCCCACAAAACCGACGTGAACGGTGTCCACCTCAGGCTGAAGAACGAGAAACAGGTACGCTCTGCGTTTCATGCCATTCAGTCTTCGGTCCCACAGAGCGTTGGCGCCGAGAACTTCGCTGGCGTGACCGTGCAGCCGCATGCGAAGCGCGACGGCTATGAACTGATCCTGGGCAGCAGCGTGGATGCGCAGTTTGGTCCCGTCATCTTGTTTGGCACGGGCGGAGTGATGGTTGAGGTTTACCGCGACCGCGCCCTGGCGCTGCCGCCTCTGAACACCACGCTGGCCCATCGCCTGATGGAGCAGACAAAGATTTTCTCTGCGCTGGAGGGCGTGCGCGGACGCCAGCCGGTGAACCTGACCGCCCTCGAAGGTCTGCTGGTGCGTTTCAGTCAGCTTGTGATCGAGCAACCATGGATCAAAGAGATTGACATCAATCCTATCCTGGCCACACCGGAACACCTGCTCGCACTGGATGCGCGCATGGTCCTTCACGACGCCGCAGTCCGGCCCGAGCAACTGCCGCGTCCGACCATCCGGCCCTACCCCGCGCAATACATCTGGTCGTGGAAGCTCAAGAACGGTACACCGGTCACTATTCGCCCGATTCGTCCCGAGGACGAGCCGTTCATGGTTCAGTTCCACCACACACTTTCCGAGCGCAGCGTTTACCTGCGCTATTTCTGCTCCCTGAGCCTGAGCACGCGTGTGGAACACGAACGTCTGGTGAGAATCTGTTTCGGCAGCTACGAGCGCGGATTTGCCCTGGTCGCCGATCACACGAACCCGAACACCGGACAGCACGAAATCCTGGGCGTGGCCCGGTTCAGCGCCATCAACAATGCCGAAGCGGAGGCGGCTGTTCTGGTTTCGGATCATTGGCAGGGACTCGGCCTGGGGACCGAGTTGCTGGCGAGCGTGGCTCGCGTGGCGAGGGAAGAAAACTTCCAGCGACTTTCCGCGGAGATCCTGCGCGACAACCTGGCCACACAGGCCATCTTCAAGAAAGTGGGATTCCACCTGCACGCGATGGACGATCCCTCTTCCGTCTCAGCTCTTCTGGAGCTTTAGCCATTGGCGGCTGGCGGAGCTCACGTCTTTAAATCACCCGCGCGGGCTTGACGATTTCCAGCTGAGGCTCGAACTTGAGCGCCGTTCCGATGGCGCGCGAAACCAGGCACAATTTTTCCGCCCGCTTGAGCAAATCGAGCGCTCGTTCCCTTTCCTCGGCCGACGCGATCTTGAGATTGGGCCGTACCACGATCTGGGTAAAAATCCAGCCCGCCTCGCCCTTGCGCACCGTGCCGCTGGCTTCCACCTGCAAGTCGGTGAAGTTAAATTGTGCCGTTCCCGCGATCGCTCTCAGCGTCGTGGTGTAGCAACCCGCCAGGGCCGCCAGCAACAGTTCTTCCGGCGTCCACCGGCCCTCGAGGCCTCCAAATTCCGTTGGAGCCGTGAAGTGTATTGCGTTGGGCGCGGAGTCGGACTTGGCCAGACCCGTGCGACCGGAAGTCCACCATGCTGCTACTCGATATGCGTGCTCGTCATTCATGACGCTTTGATTCTCCTTGGGAGACAGCATTGTCGGTTTCATTGCGCCAGATAAGGTGGAGCGACGGGGCCCGGTCACCAGTTCTGTGCAGATTCAGGGCCGGGCGACTAGGCGGCTCCGTTATTTTGGGTCACTGCGCGCTCCTGCTCGATCTTCTGAATCTGGTTGCGCAGCCAACTCGCCAGCGCCTCTTCCATTTCGACCTGGCTCGCCGTGCGATAGAGATCGTCCACCGTCTGTCCCTGCTCGTTCAGCCGAATAAACCGGCAGGGCACGTTTTGCGAACGCAGCGCCTCAGGAACGAACTGCTCCAGCAGGCAGGTCTCGCAGGGATGCGGCCGCGTCGGATCGCAGAAGTTGGGACAAATCGGCGAATCCTCAAAAATCGCCGGAGCGCGCCAGGGCATCCGCGGGGACCGCCCGTATCCGCCATCCTCCAGAAAACTGAGTTCGAACTTGAGAACCTCTAGGATGTCACGAGTGTCTTGAGTCATAGGGCACCTCAATTGGGGTGAGAATGCCAGAGCCCTTCCGGGAACTCCGTGAATTTGGTCACTGGGAATAGTGATTTAGCTCACACAGAAGCCACGTGCTTCATGTCGCCGAGGTGCTACTTGCCCCGATTTTGGAGGAATTTCGCCCGACTCGGTGTGATTGTAATCACAAGGACATGTGATTTCTATCAAACATCGCCTCGAATTGGCCTCCCTGGCATCGGGCCGAGACCGGCGCGATACCAACGGCGCGCGCCAAAAAATCGCAAGCAACCGGAATCACACCTGCCTGTGATTTCAGTCATAAGCCCGCAATCAGGAAGCCGTGAGGCTGTCAATGCTTTGGAGGAGGAACGTAGGCGCAGCAGGGATCCTCAGCGAACAGATCGCCCGTCATCGCAAAGGCCCGAGCCCGCGACCCCCCACAAACATTGCGGACCTCGCAACGACCACACTTGCCTTTGAGTTGGGAACTGTCCCGCAGGGACACGAACAAGGTTGAATCACCATAGAGCTTCGCCAGCGGCTCCCGGGTCACGTTGCCGGCCGAGAGCGGCAGGAAACGGCTGGGGTACACCTCGCCCTGGTAGTTGATAAAAACGAAGCCTTTTCCGTCGTTCACGCCCTTGGGAGCACACGTGATGGCTTCTGACTCAGTCAAGTCGCCGCGCGACTCTCGCGAGCGCTGCTGCAAGAGATAGCGCTGATAGTGCTGGCCTTCAGTAGTTTTGATCTGAAAGTGCACGCGCTTCGAGGCCTCGTAGAGCTTGGCAAAAACCACCTCATGCTCCTCGGCGGTAAGCAGGTCTGTTGCCTGATCCCGGCTGGCCGGAACCAGGAAGAAGACATTCCACAGGGCCACGTCGAGACGGGCAAGCAGCTCGATCATGGGATCGATATCGTGGAAATTGCGCCGCGACGCCAATGTATTGATTTGCACCGGCAGCTCCGCGTCATGGCAAAACCCGATGGCATCGAGCGTGCGCTTATGCGCGCCGGCGACCTTCCAGTAGGCGTCATCGAGCGCAGCCGTCGAGCTGTGCATCCACAAACCGAGGCGCATCAGGCCGTGCGCTTTCAACTCGGAAACGGTCTCGGCATCGAGCCGGGCAGTGGGAAGCAGCGTGAGCGAAGTCCGCACCGAGCGCCGGGCCGCAAACTCGACAATGGGAAACAGATCGGGGCGCTGTAGCGGATCGCCGCCCGTCAGCACAAGCAGCGGCACGTGCATCGCCGCCACTTCTTCGATCAGATGAAAAGCTTCGGCGGTCGAGAATTCCCTCTTGTCCCGGGCAGGGCGCGCACCGCGCGTGAGCGTGGACTTCCAGTCGCAGGTCGGCGTCATCTCCCACGTCACTTGCAGCGGCCGCAGCTGAAAATTCGGACCGTTCGATGCCAAACTGGACCGGCCCGCCGCCGAGGCCGAGACCTTTCCGGCAGTGTTCGTGCGTACGGGTTTCGCCAAGGCATTCGACATGGCACGAATGTTAGTTCTAATCTACCGCTAGCAACAGTGCGGGGTCGCACCGAAGGCCGTGACAAGAGTCACAAATGCTACGCAAGAACCCTGTGATCTTTGTCACGGGGCGAAGTGACTTCGACCATAGGTCGGTTCGGACCGTCGTGCGAACCTACTGTGTTGCAAAAACTCTCAGGAGGGAACCAAAGTGAAACAACTTGTCATTCGGGCAACCCTGGTAACGCTGTTGGCAGTTGGTATCGTCGCTCTTTATAGTCCATCCGCCGCAGCTCAGGATGCAGCGGGAACCTACAAAGCCAAGTGCGCCATGTGCCATGGTCCTGACGGCAAGGGCGGCAAAATGGGAACCCGCGACTTCGCGTCGCCTGAAGTGAAGGCCGAAACCGATGCCCAACTGACCGAGATCATCACCAAGGGCAAGGGCAAGATGCCGTCCTACGAAGGCAAGCTCAAAGACACGGAGATCAAGGACCTGGTTGCCTACGTTCGCAGCCTGGCCAAGTAGGACAGCCGGTTGAAGAAATAGGAAGGGCGGCTTCAGTGGAGCCGCAGCAAAATCGCTCGATTGTGAAGCATCGGCGGGTGAGAGTATGCCAACGCGGAGAAAGCGGAATGTTTTTGCGCTTGGCATCGCTCTCACCCTCTCCTTAACCGTTGGCGCCGCGCGGTCCGCCGCGCCACAATCTCCCAGCACTGACGATTGTCTCGCCTGCCACAGCGACAAAAGCCTGACCACCAAACGCGGCGCGCGCACTGTCTCTCTTTTCGTAGATGGCAAGAAGTTCGCTTCCTCGGTGCATGGCTCGTTCTCATGCACCAACTGCCACGCCGACCTGGACGGTAAAGACCTGCCGCACTCCACGCCACTGGCGCGCGTTCAGTGCGGTACCTGCCATAGCGACGAACAGAAGCAGCACTCGCAGTCCCTGCACGGCAAAGCCATCGCCCGCGGTGACCCGCTCGCTCCGCATTGCGTCGACTGCCACGGCAATCACGACATTGTGCCCGTCCGGGACCGCAACTCCGCCGTGGCTCCGCTGAATGTTCCTTTCGTTTGCGGAAGGTGCCACCAGGAGGGCACGCCGGTTCAGCTCAATCGCAAGATCGACCAGCACAACATCCTGGAGAATTATTCCGAGAGTATTCACGGCGAGGCGCTGCTCAAGAAAGGTCTGGTGGTGGCGGCCAATTGCGTCTCCTGCCACACTCCGCACAATATCCTGCCCCACACTGATCCCAATTCTTCCATCAACCGGCGCAACATTGCGGCGACCTGTACCAAGTGCCACGCGGAAATTGAGACCGTACACCGCAAGACCATCCGCGGCGAGCTTTGGGAAAAGGAAACGCACGTTCTCCCGGCGTGCGTGGATTGCCACCAGCCGCACAAGGTCCGAAATGTTTTCTACAGTCAGGGAATGGCTGACGCCGATTGCATGCGCTGCCACGCCAACGAAAAGTTGAAGGCGGCGGACGGCCGCAGCATGTTCGTGAGCGCCGCCGAAATCGCCGCCTCGCGGCATGCCAGCCCGCGCACGCAGGCGACACCTGTTTCCTGCAGCCAGTGCCACTCCGAAGTCAACGCTTCCCGTGTCCGGCCTTGCGAAACCATCGCTCATCCGGTCGACTGCAGCCGCTGCCACGTTGAGGTCGGCCAGCAATACCAGCGCAGCAAACACGGTCAACTCCTCGCCGGCAACGATCCCAACGCGCCGACTTGCAGGGATTGTCATGGCACGCATCACATTCTGGACAAACGTGATCCACAGTCGAGAACTTTCTCCACCAACGTGCCCAACCTGTGCGGCAGCTGTCACCGCGAAGGCCAGAAAGCGGCGGTCCGCTACACCGGCACGCAGCACGAGATCATTCAGCATTACAAAGAAAGCATTCACGGCAAGGGCCTGCTGCGCAGCGGATTGACGGTCACTGCAACCTGCACGAATTGCCACACCGCGCACATGGTCCTGCCCGCGTCAGACCCGCAGTCCTCGGTCAATCCGAAAAACGTTCCAGGCACCTGCGGCGCCTGCCACCACGGCATTGAAGATCAGTTCGAGCAGAGTGTGCACTCGCGCCTGGTGAGCAAAACCGATAAGGAGCTTCCGGTTTGCAACGATTGTCACAGCGCTCACACTATCCGCCGCACCGACGACACCGGCTTCATGCTCGACATCATGGACAAGTGCGGCAAGTGCCACAGCGAGATCGCCAAGACTTACTTCGACACCTATCACGGCAAAGTGTCGCGGCTGGGCTACACCAAGACAGCGAAGTGCTACGACTGTCATGGCGCGCACGACATTCTGCCGCCCACCAATCCCCGTTCGCATCTGAGCCGCGACAACGTGGTCGCAACCTGCCAGAAATGCCATGCCACCGCAACCCGCCGTTTTGCCGGATATTTGACTCATGCCACGCACCACGATCCCCAGAAATATCCGTTTCTGTTCTGGACGTTCTGGGGCATGACCACTCTTCTGATTTCGACTTTCGTGATGGGCGGCATGCACACCCTGCTCTGGCTGCCGCGTGCGTTGCAGATGCGCCGCGACCTGAAGGCTGAAGAAGCCCAGGAGCAAGAGGCGGAGCCGCTAAACGGGGATGGTGGGGGACGGAAATTGCCGGGCGAGGAGGGCTCCCATGGCAACTGAACTGGAGCTGCGATCCCCGGAGGTGCGCCTCCAGCGGGCAGTTGAGAGTAAACGGCCCGAGCGCGAGTTCGTGCGCTTCACGCGCTTGCAGCGCGCGCTTCACGCCTGCATGATCATCAGCTTCCTGAGTCTCGCCACGACCGGGCTGACTCTGAAGTTCTCTTACACCAGATGGGCGGCTATGGTCTCGCGCTTTCTTGGTGGATTCCAGGTCGCCGGTTTCATCCACCGCACTGCCGCCGTGCTCATGTTCGGGGTCTTTATGACTCACTTGTACGGCCTCGTGCAGGTGAAGAAGCGCGAATACAAGTCCTGGCGCGACCTCCTTCTTGGTCCCAACACGATGCTGCCCACTCCGCAGGACCTGCGGCAGTTCATCGCCACCATGAAATGGTTCATCGGCATGGGCCCGCGCCCGCAGTATGGCCGCTGGACCTACTGGGAAAAATTCGACTATTTCGCCGTTTTCTGGGGCATTGCCGTCATCGGCTCGACCGGACTCACCCTCTGGTTCCCTGTGTTCTTCACGCGCCTGCTGCCCGGAAGGTTCATCAACGTCGCCACCATCATCCACAGCGACGAGGCCCTGCTCGCCACCGGTTTCATCTTCACCGTGCACTTCTTCAACACTCATTTGCGGCCGGAAAAATTCCCCATGGATACCGTCGTTTTCACCGGCCACATGCCGTTGGCCGAGCTCAAGCGCGACAAGCCGCTCGAGTACGAAGCCCTCGTCGCCAGCGGCCAGCTCGAAGAACACATGGAGGAGCCGCAACCCGCAGTCGTCATCCGCACTATCGGCCGCTTCGCCTGGATCGCGCTCAGCATCGGTTTCAGCATTGTTATTTGGATCATCTACGCTATGGTGTTTGCGTACAGGTAGGAGGGATCAGCAAGTGAAGGTTGCCAGACAACTCGGATTACTCCTCGTCATTATCACCAATCTTGCCCTAGCTCTTGTCATCGCATCCCTCGCCTCCACTCCCGCCTTCGCCTCCGACCAGGAATGTCTCGCCTGCCACGGCGATCCCACCATGAAGTCCGACTCCGGCCGCAGCCTGAGCGTCGAT
>CAYOUY010000322.1:0-3305 GCA_964407245.1 uncultured Acidobacteriaceae bacterium | reverse complement strand
ATGGTGTGAAACGGCCGCTTTCGCGGAGCGAGCGCGTTCGGCGACGCCGGGTCGAGCGAGAACAGTGCGCCGCGGTCCTGCAGCGCAAATCCCATGCCGCGCACGGCAATGCCCGATCCGAACGCCTCGTAATTGCTTTGAATCAAGGAGACGATGTTTCCCTCGCGGTCGACCACCGACAAATAAGTCGTATCGCTCACCAGCGGAGTGCCCGCCGCGACATTGCAGTTCGCGCGGCCGGGATCGATCTGCCGCGCACGTTCCTTCGCGTACTCCGTCGACAGAATCCCTTTCACCGGAACCTTCGCAAATCGTGGATCGGCATTGTAGCGCCCCAGGTCGGCATAAGCCAGCTTCATCGCCTCGATCTTCTTGTGCAACTCTGCCGCGCTGAGCGGCCCATCAGGCGAGGGCGGCGACGTTTCCATAATGTTCAGCATCTCCAGTGCCGCCATGCCTTGCCCGTTCGGGGGAAGCTCGTAGACGGTCCAGCCGCGGTACGTTGTTGAAATCGGCTCGACCCACTCCGGCGAAAACTCGGCCAGATCGTCAGCCTCCATCGTTCCGCCAAAGCTCTGCGACGTGCTCACAATCGCCCGCGCAATCTCACCTTTGTAGAACGCCTCGGCTCCTTTTTCCGCGATTAGCCGCAACGCCTTTGCCAGATCGTGATTCTGGAACACCTGCCCCACGGCCGGAGGCCTGCCGTCGGGCAGGTAAACGCGCCGTGCCTCCGGATCATTCGTCACCGTCTGGGCCGCATCGCTCCAATACGATGCGATGATTTCGGGAACCGGATAGCCCTCGTCGGCATAGAAAATCGCGGACTGGAAAAGATCCTTCCACGGCAGGCGTCCGAATTTTTCGTGCAGTGCGTTCCAGCCTGCGACTGCCCCCGGCACGGTGACCGAATCAATGCCGAATTGCGGCATCGCGTTCACGTCCCTCGCCTTCAGGTGTTCGATGGTCAATCCCTTCGGCGCCCATCCGCTGGCGTTCAGCCCGTAGAGCTTGCCGGTCTTGGCGTCCCAGTAAATGGCAAACAGATCGCCGCCCATGCCATTCATCATCGGCTCGGTGACGCCCAGAACCGCATTGGCGGCAATTGCCGCATCGACGGCCGAGCCGCCACGCGCCAGAATCTGCGAACCGGCCACCGAAGCCTGCACGTGGCTCGTGGCCACGATGCCGTAGCGAGTGATCACCATCGAGCGTGCGTTGGAGCGGTCCCGTGCGGACATGATAGATGTGAGCAGCAGCGCGGCCGCTGCGATTCGAAGTGAACGGTTCATGCTACACCTGTCCTGAGCAAGCCGGTTTCTATTGAATAAAGCCTGCACAGCGAAGAGCCTGTCCTGAGCGAAGTCGAGGGAATCTGGGCGCCGCGTTTTCTGCGGTGCGTAAATCGCGCGCTGGGCTCGCTTCCCTACCGCACCTTACTTTCCCGAGTATTGATCCCGCAGCCGCGTCTGGCGGGTGGTCATCGGAACTTCCTTCCCCTCGATGAACACCTGCTTCACGTCAGTCTTCATATCGAGAGGATCTCCGTTCGCCACGACCACGTTCGCCGTCTTGCCTGCATCAAGAGACCCCAATTTGTCGGCCACACCCCAAATCTCCGCCGCGTTCAGCGTGATCGCCTTCAACGCCTCGTCATACGGCAGTCCGAAGGCCGAGGCAAAGCCGGCCTGGTAAGGCAGATTGCGCGAGTTGTGCGAATCGTAAGATGCAAACGCGATCTTCACCCCGCGCTTGTACAACTCCGCCGGCAGGCTGTACACCGCGTCGTATCGCTCGTAAGGTTTCGGGTCTTCGTAGATCGGGCCAACGATTACCGAAACTTTCAAGCTGGCAATGTAATCGAGCACCGATTGGGCGTGGCTGACGTGGTTGAGCACGAACTTCAAGTTGAATTCCTTCGCGAGGCCAACCGCAGTTTGCAGATCGTTCGATTCCTCCGCGGCCAGCACGATCATTTTCTTTCCCTGCAGATACGGCAACAGCGCTTCCAGCTTCAGGTCGCGCTTGGGAGGGCTGGGCGGCTCTTTCTTCTTGGCGTCTTTGTCTTTATCTTTGTCATCCTTTCCCTTGTCGTCCGATTTGGCCGACGCCTCAGACTTCCCCTTCTCGAAATCCGCCTTCTTCTTCTCGTAGTCCGCCCATTTCTGGGCGTAGTCCTGCGCGTCGAGAAATGCCTGCCGCAGCTGCGCCGCCAGGCCCATGCGCGTGGAAGGGAATTTTCTGTGCTCGAATCCTCCCTGATTGCGCCGCTGTTCGCCGCTGAAATTCAGCGGCATAGCGATGTCGCGGATCAGCAGCATTTCTTCCGCCGACTTGCCGGCCAGCTGCACAAACGAATCCTGGCCGGGAAGCGTGTCGTGGCTGCCGGGCGCGACGATCGCGTTCGTAATGCCGTTGTAGCGCGTCACGGGAATCAACTCTGATTCCGCATGGAACGCGTCGTATACGTGCATGTGCGGCATAATCTCTTCGCTCGGCTCGATGAAGTCGTTGGTCATATCCTCGGCCGAGATTTCCGTCAGCCCGAGCTGCGTCTCCGAGTCGATCAGCCCCGGATACACGGTCATGCCAGTCACGTCGATCACGCGCGCATCTTTCGGAATTTTCACCGAGCTGGCCGCGCCGACCGCTGAGATCTTTCCGTTTTCAATGATCAGAACGCCGTTGTCGATGGTCCCGTGAGAAACCGTAAGCAGCTTGCCGCCGCGCAGAACGACCGGTTTCTGCTGCGCCGCAGCGATCGCGCATAGGAACAAGAAGGAAACGACAAGCCGCAATACTCGAGAAGAATTGTTTCTCCGCATCACATTCCCTCCTTGTAGTGCGGCATGCCGAAGCCCGGCAGCGAGCGGTCGAAATAGACGTCGCCGTCGATGAACACCTTATTGGGCACGCCGTAGCTCGACAACGGATAGCCGTCCCAGATCACCAGATCCGCATCCTTGCCCACGTCGATCGAGCCCACGCGATCCTCGACGCCGATAATCCACGCCGCGTTCAGCGTGATCATCTGCAGCGCTTCCTGCTCGGTGGCGCCGCCGTAGCGAATGGCCTTGGCCGCTTCCTGATTCAGGCGGCGGGCGAAATCCTCCGAGTCGCTTTTGATGGCGACGTGAACGCCCTTGCGCATCGCCATCACTGCATTCCACGGAATCGCGTCCCACGCTTCTTCTTTGTAGCCCCACCAGTCGGAAAACGTAGCAATGCCTACGCCCGCTGCTGTAAGCTGGTCGGCCACTTTGTAAGCTTCGAGCGCGTGGTGAAATGCCCGCAGCTTGTAGCCG
>CAYOUY010000321.1:0-26779 GCA_964407245.1 uncultured Acidobacteriaceae bacterium | reverse complement strand
CCACTGGCGTGGTGCAGGACACCTGGACAGTCAGCAACAACAAGGTGAATGAGTTCCGTTTCCAGTATGCCCGCCGCGGACTGTCCTACTTCTACAACACCAAGATTCCGGGCGGATCGGATCCAGCCGTCAACATTCCAGGATTTGCCTACTTTGGGCGTGAACCCTATTCCTACATTCAGCGCACCGAGCAGCGCTACCAGTTCACCGACAACTTTTCTTGGACCCTCGGGCATCATGACACCAAGTTGGGAGCGGACTTCAATTACCTTCCCCTCACTGCGATCTTCACCGTCAATTACGGCGGCGTCTATGACATTGGCAATCTCACTGCTGCCTCTCTAGGATTTGTCGTTCCAGGGCTGACGTTTCCCGGCCTTTCCCCGGTGCAAGCTTACGGCGCAGGCGTTCCCGCTGACTACATTCAGGGGCTCGGTAACCCGAGCGATTCCTTCCACAACATTCCCATTGGCGCTTTCTGGCAGGATTCCTGGCGGGTGAATCCCAAGTTCACTCTCAACTATGGATTGCGCTATGACATCGAAATTCCGCCCACGCTGAAACCCATCGGTTCACCGATCGCGCTCGCGGCCTACCAACAGCTTGGACTGCAGAAGGGCATCAACACCGCTACTCACAACTTCCAGCCGCGCATCGGCGTCGCTGTGGATCCCAACGGCGACGGAAAAACCGTGCTGCGCGCGTCATACGGCATCTTCTACGATCATCCGCTGCTGGGCCTCTACTTCCTGGGAGACGCTTCCGACGGTTCCACCAGCGGACAGCTCGCCTTCGGTCCGGGAACGCCCTGTGCCGGACCTGGTCAGCCGGGCAACTTGAACGCGGTGGAGATTTTCCAAGGCCTCGTCCCCTCACCGACGGCAACGAACTTGGCCTTGAACCCGTGCACACCGACAACAAGTTCCGCCGCCCTGGCCCTTTTGAACTACTCGCCCAGCACCACCTTGTTCGGCTGCCCCACGGCAGGCACCAGTTGTGGTGTCACTTCCCCTGCGCAGTCCATCTTCCTGAACCAGAACTATCTCAATCCGTCCACCTTCTTGCCTGTTGCCTTTCAGCCCTTCGGCTATCCACAGCAAAGGGGCTTCGTGTATGCGTATGCACAACAAGCCAACTTCACCGTGGAGCGCGACCTCGGCGGCGGCTTCGCCCTCAGCCTCGCCTACAACTTCAACGGCGGCCGTCATCTCAACCGGCCCATCAACGCCAGTGCGGTGAATGGCGCATTCATGGTGGACAATCTCAACGCCGCCATCGCCGCCAGCGCAGCCCAGACGGGGGAAAACCCGTTTCTTGTGACTGGGTGCGGAGTTGGAGCAGGTGGCCCCTACGTACCCGCTGCCTTGACCAATTTCTTCCGTCCCAGCGGAGTGAACGCATCCATCGCTCTCGCCTTATTATCAAGCCCGACAACGGCGCCCTGCGTAACCACAGTATTGCCCCTCGTGCAGGAGATCTATGGCCTGAACACCAGCTGTAATCTCGCGTCTCCCACGCTGGCTGGCTGCGTCCCCTTCGGCGACATGGACGCCAACTACTCCAACGGCAGCTCCATTTACAACGGACTCACCGCCAATCTGCGCAAGCGTTTCGGCAATCACTACGAGTTCCTCGCTTCCTACACGTATTCGCACGCCATCGACGATTCCACGGACCTGCAGTCCACTCTCACGCCGCAGGACAGCTACTATCCCGGCGCAGACCGCTCCACGTCTCTGTTCGATCAGCGTCATCGCCTGGTTTTCAGCGGCGTGTATCAGAGCGGCCGGCTCGGTGGCAGCGGGTTCGGCAGCAAGTTCTTCAGCAACTGGACGTTTGCTCCATTGCTCGAAGTTGCCTCGGGCCGTCCCTTCAACATCATCACCGGCAACGACGACAATCTGCAGTTGTCTTCCCTGACCGGGCGCCCCAACACCTTCGTCAATCCGGTCTGCACCGCGGCGCCCTACGGCTACACTCCCGTTACTTCCAAGTTCTCGCCGACGGGAATGTTCCAGGAGCCCTGCCCCGCGGATTTCAACGGCAGCTTGCTCTCGCTCGACGGCAATCTGGGCCGCAACGCAGGCGTGCAGCCCTGGGTTGTCTTCGGTGACATACGGCTGGCCCGGCGCATCAACTTCACCGAGCGCATGAGCATGGACCTGATTGCCGACATGTTTAATATCGCCAACAAGAACAACGTGGCCGCCGTCAGCCCATTGTTCACCAACGCCGGACAGGCCACCGCTGCCTACGATCCACGCCAGTTCCAGTTCGCCATGAAGTTGAACTGGTAAGAAGAACAGTGTTTGTCATCCTGAGCAAGCGCTTTTTGCGCAGCGAAGGACCTGGGCGAGCCGCGGGATGCGTCGCGCTGTTTTGCGACGCAGAACACGCGCGCTTGGCTCGCTTCCTTATCAACCTTCATGGCGGTGTTACACTCGATCTTCACCCATCCTTGGCGCTTGCCCGGAGCTCGTCCTTCCATGCCTGAAACTCGAATGCCCACTGCGCGCACCCGTGTGGTTCGCGAGCCGCATCGCGGCGTCTACGATCGCGAAACCGTCTATCGCATTCTTGACGAGGGTCTCCTCTGCCACATCGGCTTCGTCGCCGACGGCCAGCCTTTCGTCATTCCGACTTCCTACGGCCGCGAAGAGGCGAATCTCTACATTCACGGCTCCGCCGCCAGCCGCATGCTGCGCCAGATGCAAAAAGAAGGCTCATCCGTCTGCGTCGCCGTCACGCTGCTCGACGGACTCGTGCTTGCCCGCTCTGTGTTCAATCACTCGATGAATTACCGCTCCGTCGTGATTCTGGGGAGGGCCACGCTGGTGGACGATCCGGAGGAAAAGCTTGCCGCGTTGCGGGTTCTGTCGGAGCACATCCTGCCCGGCCGCTGGGATGACGCGCGCCAGCCCAACGAACGCGAGCTCAAGCAGACATCCGTGCTGCGCATACCCATCGAAGAGTTTTCGGCGAAGGTCCGCTCCGGCCCGCCGATCGACGACGAAGAAGACCTGTCGTTTCCAACTTGGGCGGGAGTTGTGCCGTTAGAAATGAAGACCGGCATTCCGATCAATGACGAGAAGCTCGACCCGGTGCAGCCAGTACCCAAGTACGCCTGTGATTATTCGCGGCTGCGCTAGACCACGGCGGCCTAGCCGCGAAGCGGCGCAGGATAACAGCCCACGGCGCAAGCCGTGGGTAGCGGACAGGAATGGAGCCCCAGCCCTGAAGGGGCGACAGACACAGACTTCAGCCGCAGCGTCACACCACCAGCAACAGCTTCCCCGCCAGCCGGTGCGCTTCCATATCGCGATGCGCTTGCGCCGCCTCCGCCAGGGGATATTTCTTTGCGATCCGCAACTTGAGCTTCCCGTCAGCGATCATGCCAAAAAGATCACTGGTCCGCGCCAGCAGTTCCTCGCGCGTCGCTGTGAAGTGAGCCAGCGTGGTGCGCGCCATGTAGAGCGATCCTTTTTCCGACAGCTTCGCCGGATCCACCGGCGGCACCGCCCCGCTCGACATTCCATAAAGTACGAGCAGGCCTCGCAGGCGCATCACGTTCAGATTTTTTTCGAACGTCGCCTTACCGACACCGTCATACACTACATCCACGCCTTTGCCGCCAGTCAGCCGCTGCACCTCCGGCTCAAAATCCTGCCGCGTGTACACGATGAGCTCATCCGCGCCGGCTTCCCGCGCCAGCCGCGCTTTTTCATCGCTTGAAACCGTGCCAATCACGCGCGCTCCGATGGCATGTGCCAGTTGCACCAGCAGCAGCCCGACCCCTCCCGCGGCAGCATGCACCAGGGCTGTTTCCCCCGCTTTCAACTTGTGCGCGTCGTTCGCCAGATAATGCGCGGTCAGCCCGTGCACCATCGCAGCCGTTGCCTGCTCATCGTTGATCGCATTGGGAACCGGCACCAGCCGATCCTCCGGCACAGCCACATATTCGGAATATGATCCCAGCGTGCCGCTCCACGCCACACGATCGCCTGTCTTCACCAACTTCGCTCGCGATCCCACGACCTCGACTACGCCCACGCCCTCCTGCCCGGGAATGAAGGGCAGCAGCGTGCGGAAGCTTCCGTCGCGGAAGTTACCGTCAATCGAATTCACTCCCGCGATCGAGACACGGATCAGCGCCTCGCCCGGCTTCGGCTGCGGAGTCGGAAGTTCGGCCAGATGCATGACTTCCGGCCCGCCCGTACGCTCGACCCGAATGGCTTTCATGTGGTTGTTTCCTCCGCGAATCACGGAATCAGCAGCAGCTTCCCCGTCGTCTTTCGTCCTTCCAACTCGCCATGCGCCCTTTGCGCCTCCGCCAGCGGATACGTGTGCTCAATCCGCAACTTCAATTTGCCCGCCGCCATCATGCCAAACACCGCGCCCGACCGCGCCACCAGTTCTTCGCGCGTCAGCGTGTAGTGTCCCAGCGTGGGCCGCGTCACAAACAGCGATCCTTTCTGGGACAGCGCAATCAGATCAAACGGTGGCACCGCGCCGCTCGACCCTCCATACAGCACCATCATTCCCCGCGGACGCAGCACGTTCAGGCCTTTCTCGAACGTCGTCTTCCCGACCGAGTCGTACACCACGTCCACGCCCTTGCCGCCGGTAAGGCGCCTGGTCTCGGCCTCGAAGTCCTGCTGAGTGTACAGAATGATTTCATCCGCACCGGCCTCCTGCGCCAGCTTCGCCTTCTCCTCGGTCGAGACTGTAGCAATCACGCGTGCGCCGATGTTGTGCGCCATCTGCGTCAGCAGCAGTCCCACGCCGCCCGCGGCGGCGTGCACCAGTGCCGTCTGGCCGCGCTTCAGCGGAAACGTATCGTGCGAGAGATAATGCGCCGTCATGCCCTGCAGCATTGCCGCCGCAGCCTGTTGATCCGTCACTCCCGCCGGAACCGGCACCAGCCGCCCCGCCGGCACGGCCGCATATTCCGCGTACGATCCCAGCACGCTCGCCCAAGCCACGCGGTCGCCTTTTTTCACGGACTTCACATCCGCGCCCACTGCCGTGACCGTGCCCGCGCCCTCCTGCCCGAGCACGAACGGCAACGCGACCTTGTACCGTCCCTCGCGGTTGTACACATCGATAAAATTAACGCCCGAGGCGGCCAACTTCACCACCGCCTCACTCGCCTTCGGCTCAGGAACCGGCAACTCCACCAGCTCCATCGACTCCGGCCCGCCCGGTTGCTTGACTTGAATGGCTCTCATGGAAGTTTGGATTCTTCGCCGCGCCTTGAGGATTCTGTGCAGTTTTCTGGTCGCGAACCGGAGCGCGAGCGACACGGTGAGCGCCATGACGCGTGCGCCATTATAAACGTGCGGAGAAACGACCAGGGATGTCGCAGGGAGGTTGCGCCGATACCGAATGCCTTGCGCCTCCGCAGTGCCTTTAGCGGAAGCGGCGGATGAACAGCCGATGGCGTTCTGAGCGATACAGGCCGACCACATAAATCGTGGCTTTGCCCTTGGTGGAGTAGATCACCTGGCGAATCCGCAACACGGGTGCGCCGTGCGGAACCTGCAGTAATTCTGCGACCTTGGTATCCGCTGCCGTCGCGTCTACTTCTTCATCCGCATAGGCCAGTTCCAAGCCGTAGTCGTGCTCCAGGGTTGCAAACAGCGAAGCTCGTCCGAGCGGAGCATCGACGAGTCCCGAAAATTCATGCGCCGGAAGATGACAAGTTTCGAGCGCAAATGGTTCTTCCCCTGTCAGGCGCAGACGCTCGATTTTGACCAGGGCGGTGGTTGAGGGTAAGCCCAGCCGGGCAGCCACTTCGGGTTCGTGTTCGACGATCTTCGCTACCAGCACGCGCGACTGGGGCGTCAGCCCGCGGCTGGACATGTGTTCGGTGTAACTCATCAGCTTGTTGAAGTGAATCTTGGGTGCGGCCACAAACGTGCCCGCCCCACGCCGGCGCTCCACCATACCCTCCCGCTCCAGGCCGGCCAGGGCATGGCGCGCCGTCATCAGGCTCACTTTGTGGATTTTCGCAAGTTCGCGCTCCGAGGCCACGGCATCGCCGGGTCTGAGTTCCGCCGACTCGATCCGCTTGCGGATGCTGCCCTGGATGCGCTTGTAAGCCGGCGTACGGCTGCGGTGATTGTCAGACATATTCGATCCGCTACCTTAGCTTGGACCCGCCCGGGACGCAACTCTTACATAGCTGACAAGTGCTGTCAGGGCAGCCAAGCTCGTTCATAATGCTATATAGTGTATGAAAACATCCTGCTTAATGACTGAATACGCCTCTCATTAAGAGTGTTTTGCCCAACCCTAACATTGCTATAGAGCATTTTGCACCATGACGAGATGCCGCGTTCTGGCTGGATGTCACATGGCCACTTTCTTTAAAGGGCATTCAGAATGTCTCAATCTACTGTTATGTGCGTATAATCACAGGGGTTATGTGAGTACAATCACACCTTTTCCTGGGACCTCTGGCATCGAAATGGTTCACCCAACTCCATGGCTGCCTAATGTGATATAGAGTTTTCCGAAATTTGTCCACAAAAAAGTCGCATCTAATCTAATTTTTTTCTTGACGACGCCAATTCGAATGCTATATAGCATAATCGCCTTGAATTATCGCGCTTGTTGATCAACGCGGTTGGCGGAGCTTTCTTAGGAGGTTTGGCAATGAGAAAACTGAATTGCGTGTTTATCATCCTGGCGGTCTTGGCGGCGTTCGTGTTCGTTTCGACGCCCGCGTGGGGCCAGGAAGTGACGGCGTCGATCGTGGGCACAGTCACCGATCCCAGTGGCGCGCCCATCAAAGGTGCTTCCGTCACGGCTACCGATACCGACCGCGGCACAGTGTGGAATGGACAGACGAACGAAGCCGGCGCTTACAATCTTTTGCGCCTGCCCATTGGCAACTACACGCTCAAGGTGACCGCTCCCGGTTTCGAAACCGCAACCCATGCCGCGTTCGCGCTGGTGCTGAACCAGACCGCGCGTCTCGACGTGCAAATGAAGATCGGCAAGGCCACTGAGACGGTGGAAGTCAGCAGTGTCGCCCCGCTGCTGCAGACCGACAGCACCGACATCAGCACCCACATCGATCACGTCGTCACCGAGAACGTCCCCCTCCTTACCAGAAATTACGGCCAGCTTTCTTTGTTGACCGCCGGTGCGGTCAGCACCAATCCTGGATCCTTCACCTCGGGCCAGAACACCTTCCAGGTCGGCCGTCCCTACATCAACGGCAACCGCGAGCAGACCAGCAATTACATTCTCGATGGCATCGACAACAATCAGCACGACAACAACGAAGTCGCCTATTCGCCCAACCCCGACGCTATTCAGGAATTCAACCTTATTACTCAGAATCCTTCCGCCGAGTTCGGAAACTTCCTCGGCGGCATTCTGAATGCGACCATCAAGTCCGGCACTAACTCCTATCACGGCAGCGCCTTCGAGTTCTGGCGCAACGACAAGCTTAACGCCAACTCCTGGAGCAACGGCCTGACCACCCCCGTTACGCACAAAGGCGCTCTCCACTTCAACCAGTTCGGAGCCACCTTTGGCGGTCCAATTATCAAGAACCGCGTCTTCTTCTTCGTCGACTATGAAGGCCAGCGCAATCCCACTAATTCGTCGCAGCCCATCGTGGTGATGAGCCCGAACGAGCGACTCGGAAACTTCGGCGAGCTGTGCACCGATGCCGGCGGAACATTCAACGGCTCGGGACAGTGTTCGGTGGTGAGCGGCCAGCTGTACGCGCCGAGCGCGGGCGCGGCCCCGACCGCCCGGCCCTTCGTCCCCTATAACAATTTGACGGCGCCTGCTCCTCTCGGCGCTGGCCTCACTCTCAGCACCGCCGCGACCAACATCGCTACCTCCGCGCTCTATCCGACCGCCCCGGGAAACATTCTCACTTACAAGCAGACCATCGTAAACAGCTTCGACCAGGGCGATATCAAGATTGACTACACCCCTAGTGAGAAGGACCGTATCTCCGGCCGTTATACCCAGCAGTCGGTGCGCAATCCCATCACTGAGACCTTTCTGCTGGCCAACAACGGATTCCCCAACAACCGGTATCCGCTGCACAACGGCGTCCTCGATTGGACCCACGCCATCAATCCCACCCTGCTGAACGATTTTCGTGTGGGCTTTAGCTATTTCCCCGTCAGCCAGAGTTATTCGAATCCGGTCAGCGAGAATCTCCCGCAGACCTTCGGCATTCCGGGCTCGCCCGTGCCCTTCATGCCTTCGATTCAAGGACTTCTCAGCGGCGTGACCAGCATTGGCAATCCTCTTTCGGCTGCGAACGTTTTCGCCGACACCGTGTTTCAGGCGGGTGACACGCTGTTGAAGACGATGGGCAACCACGACTTTCACGTCGGCTTCCAGTTCAACCGTTATCTCGACAACTTCCTCTACCCCGGTAACGAGGGACTGGCCGGGTTCTTCAACTTCAACGGCCAATACACCAACTTCATAAATGCTGGCACCGCACAAGGCGGCTCCGGCCTGGCCGATTTTATGCTGGGCCTCCCCAACAACTACGGCATCGGCGCCGGCACCGGCAACCGCCACATGCGCAACAACGTGTTTGCGGCCTATGCGCTCGACAACTGGCGCTTCCGCAACGATCTGACATTGAACCTGGGTCTGCGTTGGGAGCTTTTTACTCCGCGCTATGCCTCCGACGGGAACGAAGTCAACTACGATCTTTACACCGGCGCCCTGATCTTGCCGAACGCCAACAACGAAGGAACGGGCAAGGGGCTCTACAAGCAATACAACGGCATCACCAACTTCGAGCCGCGCATCGGGCTTGCCTGGCAGCCGGGATTCGTCAAGAACACGGTCGTCCATGCTGCGTGGGGCGTTTCCAATTTCTTCGAGAGCAATGGCGTCAACAACCTGCTCACGCAGAATCCGCCGTTTGAAACGTCGCACAACGTCACTTACTTTCCGACCGGTACCACGGCCAACCTGCCGACCACCACGCTCGACCAGGGCTTCAGCGGCTTCCCCACGGGCTGCACTCTGGCGCTGGCGCAAGCGCTTTCTTCCACTTGTTTTGCCGGAACCAACATCCACGCCTTCAACGTGAATCTCCGGCCGACGGTTCACTACCAGTGGAACCTGAGCATTCAGCATCAGTTCGGCAACGCGACCACGTTCCAGATCGGTTACGTTGGCCAGAACAACCAGCATCTGTCCAACATTGTCAACTTGAAGCAAAGAATCCTGAACCCGGATGGCTCTGTTTCAGCGAGTCCGTTCCTTGGAGGTCCGGCATTGCTTCCCCCCCCTGCCCCTCAGACTCTGCAGGCCCTGGTCGGCCAGGGGCGCTACACCAATTCCAACGCCGTTGGCAACTACAACGCCCTGCAGTTGATCCTGCAAGAGCGCCTGGCTCGCGGCTTGCAGGCGCAGATCAACTACACCTGGTCGAAGTGCCTGAGCGATTCGCCGGGATTCTACGGTCAGTATGGCGACAACGTCGCGACCGAGTCGCAGACCATTGGCGGCTGGGCTTTCCCACAGAATCCCTATCATCAAATCGGCGACTACGGCCGCTGCGCCCAGAACGTAGCTAGCAATTTCAACGGCTACGTGGTTTATGAGTTGCCCTTCGGCCGCGGCAAAATGTTCGGCAACGGGATGAACGCCATCGAAGACGGCGTGGTAGGCGGTTGGCGGCTGAGCTCCGGTTTTATCTTCCATACCGGCTTTGCCCAGACCATCTTTGCCAACGCAGACTATTCCGGCACGGGAAGTTTCTCTGAGCGCGCCAACTGCGTACCCGGCGTCTCGTCGCGGGTTCCCGCGACCTTCGATGCGGCCTCGCTGGGAGTGCACTTCCTGAACCCCGCTGCTGTCACGAATCCTTCGGCAGGGACCTTCGGTGATTGCCCCGTCGGCGCGTTCGATGGCCCCGGCTACTACTCCGCGGAGCTCGGCCTCGCGAAGGACTTCCGGCTCTGGGAAAAACACTCGCTTGAGTTCCGCATGGACGCCACCAACGTCGCGAACCATCCCATCTTCGACTTTGGACAGGAATACAGCGGACAACACACTGCCGGTGCCTCCAACTACGGCGAGGTCTTCACCTCGCAGGGCTCGCGGCAGATTCAGTTAGCCTTGAGGTATCACTTCTAACGGTTCGCGTGCACCAACATGGAGCGGCGGACGCCCTCGTCCGCCGCCGCTCCGCCAGGGCGTTAATCTTCGGCATCTCGGGGGCAAGCAGGAGCCGGTTGCAGAACCGCACCGGCTCCTTTCTCTCTGCTAAACTGACACCTTTCTCACAAGGAGCCCCCCATGGCCGAGAAAAAGCCTCAGACTTTCGCTAATCACACGCGTTTCGACCCGCTCTTTCACTTTTTCCTGCTTCCGGTTTTTGGCCTGGGACTTCTGTTCGCGCTCATACATTTCTTCGCTCACATTACGCACGGAGACTGGTTTGATCATCTCCATGCGTTCCTGCTGGTCGTACTTGCGGCCGCGCTCCTCACCGCGGTTTTCAAAATCCGCCTCTATTCGCTTAAGGTGCAGGACCGCATCATTCGCCTCGAGGAGCGTTTGCGCCTCGCGCAGCTTTTGCCTGAGCCGCTGCGCTCGCGCATTCCCGAGCTTACCGTAGACCAGCTCTGTGGCCTGCGTTTCGCTTCCGATGCCGAAATCCCCAAGCTGGTCGAGCGCGCGTTGAACGAGAAGCTCTCCCGCGCCGACATCAAGAAAGCCATCCAGACCTGGCGTCCTGACTATTGGCGGGTGTGAGAAGCGGCAGTCGCGCGCACGTTCAGCCCGAATCAGCAGCGGTCGACGTCTTCGTGATCGCCGCGAAATTCCTACCTCAGGGGCTAAAGCCCGCGTCTGAATTGGCCGTTGGCGGCACGGCTGAAGCCGTGCCCTACCCGATTCTTTTCGCCTGATCAAATGACGCGCCTCGGTCGCGGTAACTGCTCTTCGAGGGTGCCTAAAGTAACCACTCCGGTGCCTTTTCGGCGATTGACCCACCGCGATCATCCGGTTACGATTTTTGGTAGAATTCACCGGGCTTTAACAACTGGAAACGCCAGAGCCCATACGTGCCAACGCCAGCAGGAGCCTCGCGCATCTTACACAGGACATGCGACTGACCAGCCTCCATTTTCAGAGTGCCATGTTTCAAAATGCAGTCCGGGGACTGGTTTGCGTGGCGCTGGTTTCCGCGGCCTGTTCCTGTCAGACGCGTCCGGCCTCGTTTCTCCCTCCAGGCAGCGCGCCAGGAATACAGCCTCAGCCGGCGGCCGCACCCGCTCCGGCGCAAGCAGCAACCCAACCGGCAAAACCGCCACAGGAAGAGATCACGCCGCAGGATGCATCTTCCACTCCGCCGAGCCCTACCCCGCCTGCGACCCCGGCATCTTCCGCACCGGCGCCTCAAGTTCCGCCCTCTGATGCCGTCGCCGATCTGATCGCCCGTGTCGAGGTGCAGTATCAGGCTGGACTGGTCAACTATCACGCCGGTAACGACGAAGCTGCCAAGCAGAATTTCGACGGCGCCTTGAACGCATTGCTCGACAGCCATTTTGACATTCGCTCCGACGACCGCCTGGAGAAGGAATTTGAACGAGTCGTTCAGGGAGTGAACGAGCTTTATCCCGGCGGTCCCTCTGCCGACTCCGACTCGGCGCACGCGACGCCGGGAGCGGCAGACGACGACCAGCAGCAGAAATCCGAGCCAGCTCCCATCGACGAGACCAACGGCATGACGCCTTCGGCCGATGCCGGCACGCTGGCCAAGGCTGAAGCCGAAATCAAGCACACGCATTCCGATCTGCCGCTGATGATGACTCCGCAGGTTGCCGGCTTCATCAGTTACTTCTCCGGCCGCGGACGCGGCGTCTTCGAGCGCGCCTACGCCCGCTCCGGCCGCTATCACGACATGATCGCCGCGACGCTGAAACAACAGGGCATCCCGCAGGATCTGATCTACCTCGCGCAGGCCGAGAGCGGATTCCATCCGCTCGCCGTCTCGCGCGCCGGAGCGCGCGGCATCTGGCAGTTCATGGCCAGCCGCGGCCGCGGATACGGCCTCTACCACAACATGTACGTGGACGACCGCCAGGATCCGGAAAAATCCACCCGCGCCGCCGCCCGCCATCTGAAAGATCTCTACGACCAGTTCGGCGACTGGTATCTGGCCATGGCCGCCTACAACTCGGGCCCCGGCACCGTGCAGGCTGCCGTCAAGCGCACCGGCTATGCCGATTTTTGGGAGCTCTACAACCGCAACGTTCTGCCCCGGGAAACGCGCAACTATGTGCCCATCATTCTGGCCGTGACCATCATGGCCAAGAATCCGTCGCAATATGGCCTGGACGACGTAAACCGGGACGAGCCTGCCGACTACGACACGGTGACCATCAACTATGCCGTGGACCTGCGCCTGGTCGCCGAGTGCGTGAACTCGACTCCTGCCGAACTGCAGGACCTGAATCCCAGCCTGCTGCGCTTGTCGACGCCCCGTAGTGGAGAGTTCGCACTCCACCTGCCCGCCGGCACAAAAGATCAGTACCAGACCGCCATCGCCGCGATTCCTCCGGACATGCGCTTGTGGTGGCGCTATCACACGGTTCATTCCGGCGACACGCTGGCCTCGTTGGCGCACAGCTACCACACCACGGCGAAACAGATCTCTGAAGCCAACCACCTCGACAGCCCGCACCTTGACGCCGATGCCCGCCTGATTATTCCGGTCGCACCCGGCAAGCACCCGCAGAGCGACGCAACCTACGCAAAGCGCATTACGCGCTACCACGTGCACCGCGGAGACACGGTGGAATCAGTGGCCGAAAATTTCGGCGTTTCGCCGCAGATGCTGCGCCGCTGGAACGGCTTGCGCGGATCGAGCCTCAGCGGACGGAAGGTTCTGGCCCTGCACCTGCCGGTCACGCCCTCGCATGAAACCGAAGTAGCATCCAGTCACGGCAAGTCGAAGCGTCCGGGCGCTGCATCCAAATCTCCCGAGACCGCCTCCAGCAAGCCTCCGGCCACCAAGTCCGCCGAGATCGAGCGCCTGACGGCGGAAAACGAACGTGACGATAAGGCTGTCGCAGCGATCGTCCACCACAAAGTGAGAGCCGGCGAGACCCTGCATTCGATCGCGACACTGTACAAGACCACGGTCGCAGCCCTGAAGCGCGACAACCGCAACGTCGCCGTCATCCATCCCGGCATGATCCTGATCGTGCAAGTCGCCCGCTAGGGCGCGCCGATCTTCAATCCAGCGAGTTGGACCTGACCGCAGCCACCAACCAACGCTAGAGGTCTTTTCCCATCTCCGGAAACGCTGTGAGTAAAATCACACCTAATCCTCGTGGCGCAGCGGTACAATTCCCCGGTTGTTTGCAATAACGTTGGTTGTGCTATAAGTTGTCACCATCATCCCAATCCCAAAAGGAGATTTTTCATGAGAATCACCCATCTGCTCGTTCTTCTGCTCGTAGTCGCATTGTCCGCCATGCTCGTGCTGCCCGTCTTCGCGCAGGACGGCGGCGCTACCTACAAAGCGAAGTGCGCCGCGTGCCACGGCCCCAACGGCGAGGGCAAGGTCGGACCGGCCCTGAAGGGCACCAGTGTGACGGCGGATCAGATTGTCGATCTGCTTACCAAGGGCAACGACGCCAAGAAAGCGCCGCACAAGAAAGCCATCTCGGGCGTTGCCGATGCCGACGCCAAGGCTGTGGCCGACTACGTCAAGTCGTTGAAATAACGGTACCGTTGTCCTGTTCATGAGAGCCCTCGAGGCCTTGATCTTGAGGGCCTTTTCTTTTGGCTCCCAGACGGGCTCTTACTGTGATTTTCCCGAGTAGCCGTCGCATCCTCTGGACAGCCGCCTGTATCGGCAGTCCTTGCGGATTGCAGGCAACGTCGTGCTATAATCGCCCGCCGTTCCAGCAAGGGAGTTTTGTTGGTCTTATTAATTCTCGTGCCCGCAGCCAGGGCGCGATGTCCGCACCCGGCCGCCACTGATCAGGAGGAGCAATGACGCTCGACGATCCCACGCTCTATGGACGTGACGAAGAAGACGAATTCGGCGACACCGGTGCTTACAGCGAGTCGCTGGAGGAAGATTTCGAAGAGGAAGAACCCGGCATGGCTGAACCGGAAATGACGGAGCCGGAGCCTGCGGCTCCTGCGCCGCCGCCACCGCCGGCGCCGCCCAAGCCCGCGGCCAGGAAGAAGGCCGCGAAGAAGCCGGCCAAGAAGAAGAAAGCTGCCAAAAAGCCGGCCAAGAAAAAAGCCAAAAAGCCGGCGAAGAAAAAAGCGGCCAAGAAGCCCGCGAAGAAGAAAGCTGCGAAGAAAAAAGGCGGAGCGAAAAAAGGCAAGAAGCGCCGTTAAGAGTTAAGTTGGGCGGTTGTTTTTGAACGACCGCCTCCCGCACGCCTCATCAAGCCGCGCCCGCAAGGGCGCGGTTTCTTGTTTGCGGCGGAACTGCGGTATTACTGGGTAGCTCGGTACGGAACTATCGGTGGCGCGGGATCGGCCAGAGTCGCTGTGCAACCGGCCGTGGCCCAGCAGCGCACCTCGGCCTTCAGCGTCAGCGTCGCCATGCTTTCAGGCGGAAACTCCAGCGACAAGTGCGCCACCTTCAGTTTTTCTCCAAGGGATTCTAAGTCGTCATCCCCGCTCAGGTACTCCACGGATTCGATCTTTCCCGGCCTGAGCATGATCAAGAATTGGGCCGTGCCCGCAATTTTCTTTTCGCTCGTCAGCTTGACTTCATGTTGCTGCCGTAGCTGCTCTCCACTGGTCATCGTCCACTGGCCGTTCGGCAGGCGCCGGATTTCGTTCGTTGGCTTCTTCCCTGTCAGCTTTACGTACCGCGCGGTCACTTCGGCTGTGCGCTTTTCGTAGGCCTTGGTCCGGTCGGTCGGCGAAAAACCTTCCATCCTTCCGTGCGGCGGAGACATGGCGGCCAGCGACAGTTCATACATGCGCGCCGCTTCTTTCGGCCTGCCCTCCTTCTCATAGATCTGACCCAGATGTTCGCCCACCACTTCATGCTCGGCCAGCAGCCATGCCGGGCGGATCAGGCTCTCCGCGCGCTTCACATCACCCTGTTGAAAATATACCCAGCCCAGCGTGTCCCAGACGAGCGATAGCTCGTAGGTCAGACGCAGGCCTGCTTCAACCGAATCCTCACTCCTCCCTTGCTCTTCCAGTTTCTTGACTCCTTTTTCCGCGTATTGCCGCGCCTGGTCGAGACTGATCTTGTTTTCCGCCAGCGTCCACGCCGCCGTGTTCAGTAAATCCGGGTCGTCGCCCTTCTGCTCGACCAATTTTTCAAATCCGGCAGCTCCCTTTTCGCTCTGTCCCGCCTTGATGTATGCTCTGCTCAATTGCGTGAGCAGGCTCGAATTGTCGGGCTCCGCCTTCACCACCGGCTCCAGCGCGGTGACTTCCTCGGAGTACTTCTCCTGCTGATACAGCAGCATGGCAAGCGACGATGCCGCCATCTGGTTCGACGGATCCGCCTTCAGCAGATGTCGCCACTCGTCGGCAGCGTCGTCGTTGCGCCCCATCTGCAGCAGATAAGCTGCCGGAATCGCATAGCTGCGCGCATCGGTGGGCGAGATTTCCTGTTCCTTGCGAAACTCCTTCAAGGCTTCATCCAGCTTGCTCTGCGCCAGCAAAGCCGCTGCCAGGTTGAAATGCGCGCCCTCGTACTGTGGATCTTTGGCGATGACCTTCTCATTCAACTGTTGCGCCCGGCGGAAGTCGCGGCGCTGCAAAGCGCTATTTCCTTCGCTGAACATGTCGTCGATACTCAGATCTTTGTCCACGTCCTCGGCGTCTGCCACGACGGTCGCGCTTGCTCCGTTTAAGTGCATGAACGTGAACTCGTAGTCATATAGGGAGCGGCCGAACTTGCGGTAGCCATCCCATTCGGCCAGCGGCACCTCATTCTGCTTGACGACGAGCTTGCGTGTCGTAGTGAGCACATTGTTTTCCAGCTGGGACGTGTCGTCATAGTCGGCGTAGGGTTGCGAAAGATGAAGCGGCGCCGGAACCTGCAATGTGTAACCGTCCGGCAGTTCCATTTGCGACCGATAAACTAGCTGGCCGAGGGGCCCGAGAAACACCGGTTCTTCCGGCTTCTTGTCGTGAGCATCTTTCGCCACTTCGAGGCCCACGGGCGGCAGAGGAGCCGTGATCTGCCGCTCGTCCCAGCTGCCGTATTTCTTGCGCGCGTAGTCGTAAGAAATTTCCAAGGGCTTGTCGATCTCATCGGGCGGAGAAACTTTCACGTTGCTGACCTCGCCACCAAAGTTCAGCCCGTAAGAGAATCGCTGTACTGCCTCGCGCCACTGCGATTCGGAAAGCCGGCGGAAAGCCGTGCGAAGCATCACCTCCACATCTCCGCGATAGGATTGCTCGACGTGTCCGGTGAACATGCCCGAACCGTTCAGCTTCCCCTTGATCGAAAATTCCTGGTCGGACGGGAACGGAGGATTTGCCGGCGTCGTCATCAGCCGTGGCGGCTTGTCGCTGGGAATCACCAGCGCTTGTTTGTCCCGAAGCACGGCCAACAGCAACTGGTAGGGCGCGACTTCGGGCGTGGTATCAAGCCAGATAAACTGTCCCGCGATCGGCACCACGGTGATCACATGATTAAACTGTGCCGGCGAGGGGACCTCGGGATCGAGCTTGCGGCTGGCGTGGATCAGCGCCGGCCACGACTCAATGCCCTCCGCTTTCAGCAGCGAGGCCAGCAGTGTGTGCTTGTCCTTGCAATCGCCGTAGCCGTTGTCCAGCACGTCATCGGCCGCGTGCGGCTGGTAGCGCCCGATTCCGAAGTCGAGTCCGATGTAGTGAAACCTCAGGGCCACGAAGTTGTAAAGAGCATGAATTTTCTCGCCGTCCGTCTTCAATCCTTTGGTCAGTTCCTCGGCCTTCGCCTGAATCGCGGGCGTCACCGTCAACGGTTCCTTCTGCAGTTCGCCGTACCAGCGCCCCACGTCTTCCCAACTGGTGAAGGTGGTTAACTGCACATCGGGATTCGGCGGAACACGGCGAGGCGGCTCGTCGGGGTCTTTCTCCTTCACCGTCAGATTCTGCCGCGTCCACCGGTAGATGCGCCGCGCGTCCTCGGTTTTGACCTCCGGCCTGTATCCCGGACTGACGACCTTGACGGATTTCTCGGCAGGAAGGCTGATCTCCAGTTCTTCGTCCTTCGCGATCGCGCTCTTGGTGAAGGAGTATTCGTACCAGAACTGTCCCTCCACTTCCGGCTTGATGACGCGGAATCGCACCGCGTACTCGAGTTCGTCGCCGATGCCCAGACCCTTTACCGCGACATGCTTCTCATGAATGTCGCTGTAGAGTGGGGCCGTGCGCGTAACTTCGCCGGGCATGTCCTGAATGTTGTAATCCGGTGTCTTCACCAATGCACCGTCGGGTTTGCGCACGCGCACGTAGTCGATCTCGACGGCTTCGTTGGCGCTGGTATAGATGAAGTTCAGGACGGCAAACGCTTTCACGCCTGCGTCCGCCAGCACCTTGATTTGCGCGGTCAGGTCGCGCGTGGCGGTACCGTCGTTTTCAGCCACGATGTGCGTGGCGAAGCGCTCGATGATGTAAGCTTCTTTGGAAAAATCCTGACTAGCAGAGGCGGATTTTTCAGCGGATGGTTGCGCCGGCGTTGCGGCCGGTTTTTCCTGCGCCCGCGCCGGAGCCAGGGCGATTGCGGCCAGCAGCACCGCAAGCAACGAAATTCTCCGGGACATCGTTACGACTCCCAAAGCGATGGGGGCCCGATTTTACTACTTCTTCCCTCCCACCGCACTCAAACATTTGCCATACAGCTCGAGCAGGCGTTCGGCGTACTCTTCCGGCTTGGCAGCCGAGCCTGTGCCCTGGAATCCCACGCCGGTCGAAGTGGTGCGGCCGTAGCCGGTGGTCATGGCCACAAATTTCATCAGATCGAGTGCGATGTCTTCATTCCGGCGCGCCGCGCCCGAGCCGGTGTGCGAACCTTCTTCCATGATGCCTTCTCCTCTTCCCGAAACCAGCGGTATGTTCTCGTCGTCGAAGTCGTCGTCGAGATTGGGCCGGACCAGAACGCCTTCCGGGCCGGTCTCTTCGAAACGATTCATGAGTGGAAATAACTCCGCCAGCGATGATAGCAGAGGATGAACATGTGGCGCGGGCACTCCTGCCCGCGCCCAGACCGGCCGGCTGCCGCCGGCAGCGCGGACAAGAGTGTCCGCACCACACGAGCCTACCGCTCCACCTCGCTCATCAGCCCCATCACATTGCCCTCCGAGTCGCGGAAGAAGGTCATCCACAGGTCGTGATCGGGCATGCGGGCGATCACGTGCGGCTCGTCTTCAAATTTCACGCCTTTTTCCTTCATGCGTGCACAGGCGGCCTGGATGTCGGGCACGGCGAAATAGAGAATTGAGCTGGGATGGTCGAACTCAGGCTTCTCCGGATGGTCGAGCATGAGCCGCACGCCGCCGCAATCGAAGAACGCCAGCCCCGGAGGCGCCTTGAACAGCAGTTTCAACCCCAGCACGCGCTCGTAAAAATCGGCGGCACGCTCCACATCCTTGGCTGCAATCTGCACTTGGCCCAGGCGTGAAATTCCGATACCGGAAACCGCTGTCGTCGTTGTCATCGCTTGACCTCCTCTGCCTTGACCTGAACAATCAAATTAGTTAGCATAGCTAACTATATCGGAGGGAAAAAGTCAAGCTCTGTTTTCCGGTTTTTCCGTCGTTTGTCATCCTGAGGCGCGTTCTCTGCGCCGAAGGATCTGTGCAACGCGCCGGCGCCACCGCCGCTGTCGGCAAAGTTGCATAGGTCCTTCGCTTCGCTCAGGATGACAAGGCGAGATAAGCCGAGGCGAGTAAACGGACATTGACACCGCACATGCCGCGCCGAAGTTCCATCAGCGGCCAGAAATCTGCTACAAGCAGCGGGTCTCCCGCCTGGCTTGTCGCCGACCGCCTGCACTCTGCCGCCATCCATCTGCTGCGCCGTGTGCGGCACGAAGACACCGCAAGCGGCGAGGGCCCGGCGCGCCTTTCCGCCCTTTCGGTGCTGGTCTTCGCCGGAGCGAAGACGCTCGGGGAATTGGCCGCCGCCGAGCAGGTCAAGCCGCCGACCATGAGCCGCATTGTCGCCGGTCTGGTGCGCAGCCGCTTGGTCACCATCGCCGCCGATCCCCACGACGCCCGCCGCATGCGCATCCGCGCCACGGCCAAAGGTAAGCGATTGCTGCAGCAGGCGCGCGAGTGCCGCATCGCTTTGCTCGCCTCAAATCTTGATCGGCTCTCTCCCGCGGAACTCGCAGAACTCGGCGCGGCGGTCGAGACCCTCATCAAATTGCTCCAAAACTGGTGCTGATTTTTTCGTTTGACGGTAATCGCTCGCGGGTACTATGGTGACATGCGCGTATCGGCGCCATGCGGCATACTGTAAGGGCCTCCGAGTTTCAGCAAGCGCAGCTTTGCAGTCCAGATTGAGGTAGGTGGCCTGGCCGTTTCAGTCCGTGGTACGTCCTCTCTGCATCGCCATCTGTAAAGTCTTGGGATCTGTAAAGTCTCGGGCCATAGATGACAGCGCACTTACGCACGCGTGCGATCGCGACCGTCGCCGGCTTTTTGTGGCTGGTGCACGTTGCTGTGATCATTTTTCTGGGTTCCAGCGCGCGCGGCCCACTGCTCTCTGACCTGACTCAGCTATCGTTTCAGCCGCTGCTGATCTTTGCCATCGTCGATGCCGCACGCCGTTCCGAGGGCATGGCTCGTTCCTTCTGGCGTCTTGCCGCTGCGGCGTATGTCGCTTTGGCCGTTGGTCAGGGTCTGGGCGTCTATTACGATCTGACCGCCGCTCCCACCGTTCCGTGGATTGCCAATCTGCTTTTCTGCTTCTGGTTTGCGCCCTTGGCGATGGCTCTGTTTCTTGATCCCGACAAAGAAGCAGGGACGCTTGATGCGCTCATGGTTCTCGATTTTGTGCAGGCGGTTCTGGTCTGCATCGCGGCCTATCTGTACTTTTTCTATCTGCCCAAGGCCGAGGCTCCTGGAGAACTGGCCCACGAGGTTTGGGCTCCGTATTTTGTCGGTTACGGATTCGTCGTAGCCGCGTTTCTGCTGCGCGCCGCCGTTACCCGCTCGCGCGACGTGCGGGCGTTGTTTGGGCGCATGGGAATTTTTCTTGCGCTCTCGGGCTTCGTCGATGGCCTCTATTACTACGGCCCGGGCCGCAACTTGAGCCCCGGGACCTGGTTTGACTTGCTGTGGAGCGCGTTGCTGGTCATCCCGACCTGGATCGCTGCGACCTGGAAGCAGGAGGAAGCGCCGGAACTGCCGCTGGAACCGCCGCGGCGCGAGAAACGCATCTACACGGAAATCTTTTATCTGTTCTATCCGCTGCTGGTACTGGTCATGTCGCTGCGCATCGCGCGCGAGCGCCTGGGACTGGCCGCGTTGGTGCTGCTGCTGTCGTTCGTCTGCTCAAGCGCGCGGCTGCTGGTGACGCAGAGCCGGCTCATGCGGGCCAAAGACGCGCTGCGCCGCGAAGCCGCGCACGACGGCCTGACCGGCCTGTGGAACCGCAAATCGATCTTTGCCATTCTCGACCGCGAGCTGCAGCGCGCCGAGCGCGATCATCGGCCCGTTGGACTGATCATGATCGACGTGGACCACTTCAAGACGATCAACGACCGCCGCGGCCACGCTGCCGGCGACTCGGTGTTGCGCATCATCGCCAGCGCCATTGCTGCCATGGTCCGCCCCTATGACTCGGTCGGACGCTACGGTGGGGAAGAATTCCTGATCGTCGCGCCGGAGTGCAGCCTGGCTGACACCTGGGAGTTGGCCGAGCGTGTGCGCAGCCACGTCGCCGGATGCAACATCGTGGCTGGCGGATCGAGCGTGCAGGTTTCGCTCAGCCTGGGCATCGCCACCGGGCAGAGTGCCGCCGACGTCGACAAACTCCTGCACGACGCCGACACCGCGCTCTACCAGGCCAAGAACGCCGGGCGCAACCGAGTCGAGCCGCGCGTTGCGACGGGACGAGCCGCCCGCGCCGGCCAGAATTCTTCTGCCGCTCCCGCCAGCGACTTCTGGTTGTGAACCCGAGGCTTCAGGCGCCCGGCATCAGGCGTCGTAGGCCAGTGCCGGGTGCCCCACTTCTGGCCGGTTTTGCCAGAAGTGGGGGTTTTGATGTCATGTCCGGAATTTCGAAGCCACGATCCAGCCAATCGGTTGCCCCGTAGCGATGTAGTACACTCGTCGCGTCCGGAGGCTGCTATGCGGTTCGTCCCCGCGATCCTGAGCCTGATGGTTCTGGGCCTGATGGTTTCCGTTTCCGCCGGTCTCGCGCAGCAGGCATCGACGCCGCCAGAAACGCGATCCGTCATCGTGAATGTTCTTGATCGGCACGGAACACCCATCCGCGATCTGACCAAAGACAACTTTGTCGCCCGCGTAGATGGCAAGCCGGTTCAGGTGCTCGACGCGCAATACAGCGTTGCCCCGCGAAGAATCGTGGTGCTGCTGGATGTGAGCGGCAGCATGGCCGTGGGAAAAGGCAAGTGGCAGGTCGCTCGCGGCGCCGTCGACCGCCTCCTAAGTCAAACACCAAGCGGTGTTCCCATCGCGATGATAATTTTTGCTGGCAAGGTTCGGGACACGTTCAATTTCGTACAAGGGCGAGGAGGGATCACGGAATGGATGAACGGGACTTCGAACCAAGTGCAAGCCAGTCTGAAATACCCGGAGGGAAGAACTGCGTTCTATGATGCAACCCTGGAAGCACTGAAACTGCTCAAACCTCCACAATACGGCGATGCCATCTATGCCATCACCGACGGCGGTGACAACGCCAGCCACGCTTCCTGGTCTTCGACAAGAACTGCTCTCTTGCAAGCAGGAACACGACTGTTTGGGTTCCTTCTGGCCGAATCCCTTCCAACGCCAGAAGAGCGAGAGGGAACGGACCTTTTCTTGCAGATGGTGGAGGAAAGCGGCGGTTTTGCATTCGGAATTGCCGGCCAGCATCGGCCGCAGGGGGCATCCTGGGATTTCGACTACGTCTACGACAAGGGTAATCAGGACAAGGTTAAAGCGTACTCGCAGGAATTGAATGTTCAGGTGCAAGGCTTCTGGACGCTCCAGTTGGCTGCGCAGCCGTCGAGCAGGCAGTCCAAGTTGGCGTTGGACGTTGTCGACGCGAGTGGAAAAGTAAAAAACAAAGATCTCATGCTCACTTACCCGCGCCTCCTGCCTGCGGCGAAGAACTAACCCACTTCTGGCAAAACCGGCCAGAAGTGGGGCACCCGACCTGACGCCTGACGCCCGAAGCCCGAAGCTCGAAGCCGGAAGTATTTTGTTCGTTTTTCGTAACAAACTCTTTCCTGCTGTTGACCTCGCCCCGGCACGGGACTAGCATTCCCTCGAAAGCGTCTTCCCCTCCGAATAGCCCTGAGGTTGGATTTCCCGTCCGCGAAGGCGGCCTTGGCGGACGGCTGGCCCTGCGTCCCCTTTTTCTGAGACTGCTCTGTCCCAAGGAGAAACTCTCATGGCCGTGAAGAAGCTCGAACGCGCTGCTTCTGACGCGCGCAAGAGTGTGGTCATGCGCGGCGATCCCACGCGTATCGACCCGCGCAAACTGAAACTGGGTAAGCAGGCGGCGCGGCATGATCCGCGCACGCTGTTGCTTGCCTCCTACACGACGCCGGCGCTGCCCGCGCCGCCCGCCAGTTGCGACCTGACGGCGAAGGTCGGCGCCAACTGGGGCATGATGGCCAACGACCAGATCGGGGACTGCACCTGCGCCGCGGCTGGGCACCTCATCATGGAATGGACCGCTCAAGCCAAAAAGAAAATGGTGACGCCAAGCGACAAGCAGATCATCGCGGCGTACTCGGCGATCACCGGCTATAACTCCACGACCGGCGCGAATGACAACGGCGCGCAGGAAATCGATGTGCTCAACTACTGGCGGCAGACGGGCATCGCCAGCGACAAGATCGGTGCGTATGTTGGTCTCGAGCCTTCGAACCACACCCACGTGATGGACGCGGTCTACATGTTTGAAGGCTGTTATATCGGGCTGGCCTTGCCCACGAGCGCGCAGGCGCAGACGCAGAATCATCAGCCATGGTCGGTGCCCCCGGGAGGGCCCACCGGCGACGGCAAACCCGGTTCCTGGGGAGGCCATGCTGTTCCGGTTGTGGCCTACGACGCCCGCGGTCTCACGGTGGTGACCTGGGGCGCGCTGCAGGTGATGACGTGGTCGTTCTGGGAGGCGTACTGCGACGAAGCCTACGCCATCATCAGCCACGACTATCTGACGGGAAAGAAAAGCACGCCGGCAGGATTCAGCCTGCAACAGTTGCAGGAAGACCTGGCGGATTTGAAGTAGGGAGCGTGCCCGAGGGGCGCGCCGAAAATAGCCCGGCGTTTCAACGCCGGGTGGGTGCGTCAGGAAAGGAACTCCGTCCCGTTAGGGACGGCTGAAGGGCGCGCCGGATTGCAACGCGTTTCAGCCGTGCCTCCGGCACGAGCTCATAACTGGCGCAATCCCCGCCGCTGAAGCGGCGGGCTACTGTCAGCGGTCCCTCGGGGACCTCTGGATTTGAGATTCAGGTTTCTGTTTTGCGACGTTTTTCCCCATTGCAGCTCGACTGGCTAGCCATGCTGGCAGCCGAGGCATCTGCCGTGGCCGGTGACGGCCGCGTTGTCCGAACTGATTAGGAGGAGTTATGTCGAATGTGCAACTTGCCAACAGCATCCATACGCTGCCTGCTGGTTCTGTGCTCCAGCACAAGACCAGCCCGCGCGAATGGATTGAGGTCACTCTTGGCCTGAAGCGCCAGAAAGCGCTTCCCAGCCTGGCCGCCATCGAAAAACTCAAGCCGCGCGACCGCAAGTACATGACGCGCGACCAGCTCGAAAAAGATTATGGGCCGAGCCCTGACGCCGTCAAGAAGATCACCGACTACGCCAACGCCCACCACATGAAAGTCACGCGCGTCGAGCCGGGCGCTGCTCGCCTTCGCCTGGGAGGCACGGTGCAGGACGTGAGCTCTGCCTTCAACGTCTCACTGTTCGATTACAAACACGACAAACTGGGCTCGTTCCACGCCCACACCGGACCGGTGTCGGTACCGCAGGAGCTCAGCGGCCTGGTCACGGGCGTTTTCGGATTTAACAACCATCGTCACCTGCGCCGGAACAAGGCGACGCCGCGGTCGACGTCGGGCCGGCCGGCAGCGATACCATCGCCTGCCGCGCCGCCTGTGGCGGTTTTGCATCCGAAGGCCTCGGCAACGGTTTCGCCACAACCCGGAACCTTCACGCCGCCGCAAGTAGCGGCGCTCTACAACTATCCTCAAGGCAATGGCCAGGGTGAATGCATCGCCCTGCTCGAGTTCGGCGGCGGCGTTGAGCAGGACAGCATCACCGCCTACTTCCAGAACCTGAACATTTCCGCGCCCAACGTGTTGACGATTCCGGTGGACAACGTTTCCACCGATCCCACGCAGGACCCGGATTCGACCGGCGAGGTCATGCTCGACATCGAAGTGGCGGGCTCAATCTGTCCCAGTTCCACGATCGCCGTTTATTTTTCGACGTTCGACGAGAAGGGGCTGATTGACGCCATCAGCGCGGTGATCGCGGACAAGCAGAACGATCCGTCCGTTTGCTCCATCAGTTGGGGCTGGGACGAGAACCAGCCCTTCCAGAATTCCATCCTGTGGACGCCGGCGGCAGTCGAGCACATCGGCGAAAGCTTCCTGGCGGCGGCGCAGTTGGGCATCACGGTCTGCGTCTCCACCGGCGACGACGGTTCCGAGGCCCAGGTGCAGGATGGCCGCGCGCACGTGAACTATCCGGCAACGGATCCCAGCGTGCTCGCGGTGGGAGGGACGACGCTGCACGCCACGGGCACTCCGCCGGCGATCGCGAGCGAAGTTGTGTGGAACGACGGGCCGGGCAGCGGCACGGGCGGTGGCGTCAGCGACTACATTCCGATACCGGCATGGCAGAGCGGCATTGTGCCCACGTCGATCAACCCGGGTAACTTTGCCGGGCGTGCGATTCCCGACGTGGCCGCGAACGCCGATCCCGACACCGGATACCTGACTTACTCGGGCGGCCAGTTCGGCACCGTGGGTGGAACCAGCGCGTCTGCGCCGATGTGGGGTGCGCTGATCGCGTTGTGCAACCAGCAACTGGGCACGCGCGTGGGAAACTTCAACGCGTTGCTCTATTCAACGATTGGTCCTGCGAAGGTGTTGAACGACATCACGCAGGGCGACAACGACACCGACGGCCTGCTCAACGGCGAATTCCCGGCTGGACCGGGCTGGGATGCGTGCACCGGATGGGGCACGCCCAACGGGCAGGCGCTGCTGAATGCGCTGAAGTAAAGGAAGTCCCCACCCTGTCGCAAAGAACGCGACAAGGGTGGGGCAACCTGCTTCGTTCTGGGCAGCTCCGGGTGGGAACTGGCTCCGTGATCTTCGATGTTCCTCGACGATGTCACGTCAATCAAGAACCGGCTAGGCCTCCATTCCCACGAAGCAGACTCTGCCTACTATGTAGTCGCTGGCCGACTTGCCCTGCGCGATGGTGACGACTTCGGTGGGACAGGACTGATTGTGGGGACGCAAGATTAAGTGATTTCCCGCCACTTCGACGTAACGAACCGCGCACGTTCCGTTTTCCAGAACCCCATACATATTGAACTCGCCTTTGCGGTACGGCGTAAGTGCGTTGTAATGGCGGTCGAGCAGAAGGATAGCGCCGGCGGCGAGGCGAGGAGACATGCTGACGGCTTGGCGGTCGCCGAGCCTGATGAGAACGAAGCGCTGCCAGCGGGAGCGGTCGCCTACGGGCGAGGCGCGCAGGCGGCGCAGAAAGGATTTGCGGAACTTGACGATTTCGTTCACGTGCATAGCGGTGATGAATCGCTGGGTGGCAGCGATGGAGGCGTCGGTGAGGACGACGTTTTCAAATTCGTCGCCGCTGGGAGGGACGATGGAGGCGCGTTTGTTGACTTCGGCGGGATCGAGCAGGTCGAGCACCGAGAGGCGCTGCACCTGCAGGACCCTGTCCATGCCTTCCAGACTGAGGCCGCGCTTGCGGTTGAGAAAGTTGGAGATGTGGGCCTGCTCGAATCCGGTCTGCTGGGCCAGGTAGAGGCCGGTGAGTTCGCCGGTCTCGATCCGTTGCCGGAGAATTTTGCGAAGATTCTCCCGCAGCGCTTTGAACTTCATGCGCGGAGTATAGCGCATGTTGGAGGCGGAGCGGATGGGCTGGTTTCGAGGTTTCAAGAGTTTCGAGGTTTCAAAGCTGCAAGGTGGCAAAGCGGCAAGGTGGCAAAGTGCCAGAATAGCAAGGCTTCAGGGTGAAAGCGCGGCGCTCGATCGTTCTCCGCCAATAAGTCACAACCGCTTCGAGCTGCGTGGAAATTGAGACCTACCCCGGAACTTTGCGACCTTGCCACTCTGCGACCTCGCCACATTGAAACCTTGAAGTCTTAGAATTGCACAAAGTTTTCCACAGGCAAGGCTGGTTAGGCCAACCGGTAGTGTCCTAACGTAGAAAAATGGATCGTCGTTCCCTATGCGGGCTAGAGCAACGCACTGTTAGGACACTACCAGGCCAACCTTGACTGAGAAAATCCACAGCTATAGCATCGCGGCAAAGTATGGGCCAATGCGCTCCAGGGATGACGGCAATGACCAGTAACCCAACTAACTCGAATGAAGAGAAGGACTTCGGTGAAT
>CAYOUY010000320.1:0-2855 GCA_964407245.1 uncultured Acidobacteriaceae bacterium | reverse complement strand
GGTCGTTCGTCGTTCGCCTGATGACGCCGCGTACCGGGATGCCAACGACCAACGACTAAAGACCAACGACCGAGTTCGGAGGAAGCGGTGCCCGATAAACCCACGCCCGAGCAGGACCCGATCACCGGTAAATCGTACGCTGCACATTACCTGGTTGCGACGGTCATCCTGATGGCCACGCTGTTCTGGGCGCTCTGGGACGAGGCCTGGGGCCAGCGGCCATGGAAGGAGTTTCAGGAAAAATGGAAAGACCGCTACACCGCGTTCCTGAACACGGCCAGGTCGAAGTCGATGTCGTCTGAGAGTGACGTTGAGAAAAGTTCTCAATATATAGAACTGTCGGCGGCGCTGAAGACAGCGACGGATGATTCCGCCGCAGCAGCGAAGCAAACCCGCGAAAAACTCGACGATACCAGTGCACGCCTGCTCGCAGTCCAAAGCGTCTTCACTGACCGCCGCGCCTACGTCAACGCACTGACCTACGAGCTTGAAACCAGCACCAGCGCGTCAGACAAGGCGAGCAAGCAAAAAGAAATCGATGCTTACAAGGCGGAACTCGCAACCGTCGAATTCCCCGACGGCAGCAAGAAGAGATTTAACTTTCAGCAGCTCGAGGAAACCTACAACGAGATCCGAGATGAACGCACCCGGCTCAGCCTGGAACTGGGCGACGTGCTGAAGACCGCAACCGACGCGAGAACGAAGCTCGACGAATATCTCACGGACCACATGGTCGATCTTACGCCGCAGCAGATCGACGGGCTGAAAAAGAAAACCGCGGATTGGGATCCTACGATCGTGCAGATCAACGTGGCCGAGGCCAACATCGTCGACCGCTGCGAATCCTGCCACATGGGCGCGCGCGAGCCGCTGAAAATCACCGCCGCGGCCATGAGTCCCAGGGGCGAAAAGAAGCCGGATGAGTATGCGCGTGCGTTTGTCAGCCATCCTGAACCGGAACTGCTGAGCATTCACGATCCCGACAAGTTCGGCTGCTCGCCCTGCCACCAGGGCAACGGCCGTGCCACCACCAGCGTTGAGAAGGCACACGGAAACTACGAGCACTGGCTGTGGCCGCTCTTTCCGAAAGAGAATGCCCAGGCCGGTTGCCAGACCTGTCACGCCGCCGACATGGTGCTGGTCAGTGGCGACGTTCAGTTCCAGAGGATCAACAGCGGCAAGGAGCTTTTCCGCCGCCGCGGATGCAATGGCTGCCATCGCTATGAAGGCTACGACCGCGAGCCCGAAGACCTGAATAATATCGGCCAGCAGATCAAGCAGATCGAATCGCAGAAGATTGAGAACGTGAAACAGGCCGCCTACCTGATGAAGCAGGCCGACGCGGCCGAGAGCAACGAAGAAGCCAATGCGCTAAACACTAAAGCGGTCGACCTGCGCGTCGCCAACAGCAAGCTCGACGGCCGCCTGCAACAGCTTGATTTCCAGTCGCACTCGCTGATGCAGGACATGAAGAAGATCGGCCCGAATCTTAAAGATATCCGAGTCAAGCTGAACAAGAACTGGATTCCTGTCTGGTTGAAGAAACCCACCGACTTCCGTCCCACGACGAAGATGCCCAACTTCCGCCTGAACGATCATCAGATTCAGGCGATCTCGGCCTTCATTTGGCAATCCGCCTTCACCGATACATTGCCGAAGCGCAAGCCCGGCAATGCCGCGCATGGCAAGGAACTGTTTGAAACCCGCGGCTGCTTGGCCTGCCACTCCATCGGCGAAGGCGATCAGATGATGGGCGGCACGTTCGCGGCGAATCTGACCCGCGTCGGTGAGAAAGCGAGCTACGACTATCTCGTCCGCTGGATTCACAACGCACGCGAGCGCACGCGGCCGTATTGCCCATACGAGAAGAAGGATATTGGCCCGGAGGATTACGCCAAGAAGGGACTTCCCTACCAGTTCGATCTGGAGCACAGCCGCTGCCCCAACGATGGCCACGAACTGCAAGTGCAGAACATGACGGTCATGCCGAGCCTGCGGCTTAGCCCTGAAGATGCCGAGGACATCGCGACGTATCTGCTGACGCAGAAAAAGCAGGATCCGTCGGCCTATCCCAACGCAGCCTTCATGGACGACCCGGCGCTAAGAGAAGAAGGCAAGAAGTGGGTGCGGCATTTCGGTTGCGCCGGATGCCACGAGATTGCGGGCTTCGAAGAAGAAGGCCGCATCGGCACGGAATTGACGTTCGAAGGCAGCAAGCCGATTGAGCGTCTCGATTTCGCATTGTCCACCGAGCCTGCGCAGCGTGGCGGCAAAGAGTCCGAGCCGATCAAAGACAAAGAAGATCTGGCCCGCCTGCCCGACGGCCCCGCCAACCAGCCCTGGTACGACCACAAAGGATTTTTCGCGCACAAGCTCGCCGAACCGAACGTTTTCGACCAGGGCATGGTCAAGAGCGAAACCGAAGCCTTGCGCATGCCCAACGTGCATCTGACCAAGGACGAGGTCCTGAGCCTCACCACCTTCCTGATGGGCAGCCAGGAAACTTCCCTGCCCTCAAGCTATCAATACAGGCCGGGCGACGCCCGCCACGATATTCAGGAAGGCTGGTGGGTCATTCAGAAATACAACTGCATGGCCTGCCACCAGATCATCCCTGGCCAGCGCACGATCCTGATGGGTCTGAACCAATATCAGGATGTGCAGGAGCAACTGCCGCCGAAGTTGCTGACCGAGGGCGGGCGCGTCGATCCCGAGTGGCTGCGCAAGTTCCTGTCGAATCCGGCCCTGAGCACCACTGACACGAACCGCAACGGAGTGCGGCCTTATCTGAAGGTCCGCATGCCAACATTCTCGTTCTCGGACAATGAACTCAGAAAGCTGGTGCGCTTCTTCCA
>CAYOUY010000319.1:0-26813 GCA_964407245.1 uncultured Acidobacteriaceae bacterium | reverse complement strand
ACCGCGCCGCGCTCGGGATGCCGCAACCAGGCCACCCATTCGGCCGTGTCGACCACAGGCGCGGTATTCGGCATGGTGCAGACTGAGGTGAACCCTCCCGCGGCGGCCGCGGCGCTACCGCTGGCGATCGTTTCTTTGTAGCTTTGTCCAGGCTCGCGCAGGTGCACATGCAGGTCGATGAATCCCGGGGCAACGATCAGACCGCGCGCGTCGAACCTTTCATCAGCGCCGGCGCGCACCTTGTTGGGGAGGGCGATCTCGGCCACGCGACCATCGCGCAGCAGTACGTCCATGGGCGCGTTGATCTTCGCCGCGGGGTCGATCACGTGACCGCCTCTGATCAGCAAGCTTGCGGCTTCTCGTCTTTGGCTCTTAGCACTCAGCATTCAGCACTCGGCATTCAGTCTCTGCACCTGTTTCGCTTTGATACGGCAATCCGCGTTTAGTCCGTGAAAATCGCTGGCTCATTTCGTCTTGCCCAACGCCCGCGCCAAAATCGCCATGCGCGTGGGAACACCGTTATGAACTTCGTCCACGATCACCGATTGCGCACCATCAGCCACTTCAGCGGTCAGCTCAAGGCCGCGGATGATCGGCCCGGGATGCATCACGATGGCATCGCGTCTGGCCAACTTCAGTCGCGCGACCGTCATCTGGTAGCGCGCGATGTAGTCCTGCAGGTGAATTTTCTGGCCGGCGAGGCGCTCCTCCTGCACCCGCAGCAGCAGGATCACATCGGTCCCGCGCAGCGCGTCTTCGATGTAGCGCGTGACCCGCAGACCCGGGGCCAGCGTGCCGGCCACATCGGGCACCAGTTCGGGCGGACCGCAAAGCGTAACCTTGACTCCGAACTTGGTCAGCAGGTGGCAGGCGCTGCGGGCAACGCGGCTGTGCAGAATGTCGCCAATGATTGCCACCTGCAGCCCCTTGAACGATTTCTTGTGCTTCAGGATGGTGACGGCATCGAGCAACGCCTGCGAGGGGTGCTCGTGCATACCGTCTCCGGCGTTGACGACCGGAATGTCAAGGTGCTGCGCCATCAGGTGCGGCGCGCCGGCCGCAGGATGACGCATGACGATGCAGTCGGCGCCCACCGCGCGCAGTGTGTATCCGGTATCGAGCAGCGATTCGCCTTTCTCGATGCTCGATCCGGAAGAATGGATGAGAATCGTCTCCGCTCCCAGTGATTTCGCGGCGACCTCAAATGAAGAACGGGTACGGGTCGAGGCTTCGTAAAAAAGAAGCACGATGCGCTTGCCGCGCAGCAGCGGCCGGGTCTTCAGCGGATTCATGCGGCGGGCCAGTTTGAGCAGGCCCAGGATTTCCTTCGCCTCGAGATGCTCGATCCCGAGCAGCGAACCGCGTGCGGGCTTATTCATCGGGAAAAATGCAAACGGTGCATGATACGCGGCAGGTGAGTGCCGCTGCAAGAGTCGGAATCAGGTGCCCCACTTCTGGCCGGTTTTGCCAGAGGTGGGGATTTTTCTTGAATCAGCTTCGATCCCGCCGCCCCAGAATCGCCCCGCCCAAAGCCCCGCCGAGACTGGCCAGCACAACAAACAGCACCGAAAACACCACGGCCCCGATGACCAGCATCATCACCAGGCCCTCTGGCGTCTTCAGCTGCTCCAGGGCTGCCTGCACCTGCGGATCGGCCGGGCGCGACGCTGCCCACTTCTCGGCGCCCTCAATGATCTGTGTTCGAATTTTCGCTCGGAGATCCGGCGCCGTGGCCGCCACAGCCAGGAACACAGCGGTGATGCCAAAGCAGAACACTCCGCTGATCGCGCCCAGTTGCGCTCCTCTTGTAGCCCGCATCGGCCCAGGATTGCGCCGGCTGTAAAGCGCAACCGCCAGAAATCCCGCGCCCAGCACCGCCGCCGGGAACGTTAGCCCTAACACCATCGAAAGTGCCGCCAACAGCGCGGCTCCCGCACAAGCGGTCAGTGCATGCGCCCATTCGAGTGGCAATGCCGTGCCGGAAGCGACTCTTGCATTCTCGACATGAGTGTGTAACGCGGCTTCGCCCGCAGCAGGCACGCTCACAGGCTCGGCGATTGCCACGCGAATCTGCGGAGCGCCGCAATGCGGGCAGAAGGGAACTCCTTCCTCCACTGCTTGTCCGCACTTGTAGCAGGGTTGCTCCATCGCTTGTTATATCAGCGTCGTTCAACGACGCCGCTCGACATTATGAGAGATCCGAGAAAGGCTTGTTCTGAGAGTATCGCACGCCGCGGCGGCACGCAAAGCCACGCCTCAGCCCGGTAGTGTCCTAATTTGGAATTAGGACACTACCCTCAGCCCGATCTGTCTCAGGTTTGAACTTGCACTTACAAACTTCGTGGCTGCGTCAATCCCGAAGCCTCGCGTTTTTCACAAGCGAGGCGAGGGATCTGGCGTGAAGCAGCACCGGCGCGAAGGAAAAAGCCTAAATATCCGCTTCCTTGCCGTGCGTACGCACGTACACCAGCGAGAAGCTCGATCCCTTTCCCTGTGGCTGGACCGCAACGATGTGCTGGTTTTCTTTCGTGCCGACTTTCAGCTCCGTACCGTTACCGCCCGACGATTCGCACCTGAGCTCATTCGACCCGTGATCCGACTCTTTGATGTCGGTGTTTACGTCGAGATGACTGGTGTGGCACACCAGAATGTTGCCATATTTCTTGAGCTGATCCTGATAGAACGAGACGATTTTCGCCGGCGGGTCGTCCGATTCGTATTCGAGCGCGACGACCTTCAACCCGAAGCCAAAGCCCGAGATATTCACGTTGGCGCTCTTGTCTGAGCCATCGGAACCCTCCTGCTTCAGCCGTGCGCCGGGGTAAACTGCCACGCCCACATCCTGCACGTCGGCTCCCTTACTCACATGAATGCCGCCGACGGGCGTGCTGATGTCCACCTTCTTGTCCTGGCCGTTGTCTTCTTTTTGCACGTTCACGCTGCACGCGGGCAGAATCGCCAGCGCCAGTGCGGCCGAACTCATCACGATTGAGCGAGCGATTTGAAATCTAGTTCTGCGCATGTGAAGCCCCTCCTTCGGCGAGTTGTGCCGGGCGCGCAATGCCCGCGCCCCGCTCCGCCACATTTGGAATCGTGACCGGCAAGTGGCCGCGAATCGGTATCTCGCCAAACAATGCCTTGACTGCGGCAACCTCCGACACGGTCGCGTTGGAAAAAGTGCACATATAATTTTCGATCTTCGGGAAATCGCTCGCAAGATACGGATTTCCTAACGCAACCACTGCGGTCTTTCCCACCGCATGATCCAGCACCTGCCCCAGCAGCGTGCCCGTGGCATCCGCCATACTGACCGTGTTGCCAACCTTGCCCGCGGTCGGAATCACATACACCGCGGCTACCACCGTCCGCGCCTGGTCCACCGCCTTCAGCACCTCGTCTGTCATGCCGCCGGCGATCCGCGGATCCACATAAATCACGCGCGCGTCGGGAATGCGAGCGCGAAAATCACGTCCAAACGCGCGTCCAGAATCCAGCCGCACATCTTCGGAAAACAGAATCGCCAATGTGTCGTTATATGTCTCCTCTTTTGTCATGTACGGAAGGCCGGCCTTCCCGGTTCCCTTGCCTTTCAGGGGCAGGACGTTGCCGTTGTCCCGCACCAGCGTGATGGCTTTGTCGGCCACCTGCTGGCCGAACGCGATGCTCTCCGGCTTTCCCACCGCCGTAGCCATCGCATTCACGTCCACGGTGCGCGACTCGTTCAGGCGCAAAGACGCCTTCATTTTCAATATCTTCAGCACCGATGCGTCCAGCCGCTGCCGCGAAATCTCCCCCGACTGCGCCGCCTTCAGCATCGCTTCATACGACGCGCCCAAGTCTGCCGGAATCAGCAGCAGATCATTGCCCGCCTTGAACGACTCAACCGCCGCCCGCCCAATATTGCTGGCAAACAGATGCGTCAATGCCGCCATGTCGAGCGCATCCGTCACAATCACGCCCTTGAATCCCATCTGCTTTTCGAGCAGGTCGCCCACCACCGCGGGCGACGTCGTCGCTACGTGATTCGGATCGGCATCGAGCGCCGGCACCGTCACATGCGCCACCATCACCGAATCCACGCCCGCCGCAATCGCCTGCCGGAACGGCGGCAGCTCAATTGAATCCAGATGGGCGCGGTCGCCGTTCACGCTGGCCACGCCCAGATGCGAATCCGTCGCCGTGTCGCCATGACCGGGGAAGTGCTTCACCGTCGTCAGCATCCCCGCCTCATGCGCGCCCCTGATGTACGCCGCGACCAGATCCCCCACCTGCTTGGGATCTTCTCCAAACGAACGCGTGTTGATGATCGGGTTCGCCGGATTCGAATTCACATCGGCGTCGGGGAAGAAATTCCAGTGCACCCCGATGGCCCGCGCCTCCCGCCCCGTGATCCGCCCGAACGACTCGGCGTCTTCCAGGCTGCCCACGGCCCCAAACGCCATCGCATGCGGAAACACAGTCGTTCCCTGCAGCCGCATCGAAACGCCGCGTTCAAAGTCCGCTGCCACCAGTAGCGGCAGCTTCGAATCCCGTTGCAGCCGGTTCAGTAACTCCGCCGCTTCATAGGGCTCGCTGCGCAGCAGGAAAGGTCCGTCCACATGCACCGTCATCGCAAACGACCCGATGTGATACTTCTGCATGTCGTCGCGCCACTGCAAATACTCGGGATTCTCGGCGTTCACAAATCCCGCGCGGCACCAGATCATGAACAACTGTCCGATCTTTTCTTCGAGCGTCAGCTTGCGCAGTGTCTTCTCTGCCCACTTCTCGCCATCACGGCCGAGGTAAATCGGGCCAGCAACCCGTCGAGGCTTCTCTTTGGCAAATGAGGGCAGAGCAAGGGCAAGCACAAGAATGCTGAGGCAAAATTTTCGGCGCATAGCAGGAACGATAGCAGAAGTTCGTCGATCAGCGTTCATCCGCGTGCATCCGCGGCAGGGAAGTTTCGACGCGGGCGATCGCCTCGCGCTGAATGCTTAGCTCATCGCCGAAGCCCTTGAGCCACGCGACCTCCGGCTCACGCCGAAACCACGTCATCTGCCGCTTCGCGTAGTTGCGGTGCGCCTGCTGCGCCGCCTCGACGGCTGCTTCGCGGCTCAATTCTCCGTTCAAGAATTGCATTGCCTGCCTGTATCCCAGCGAAGCTACCGGTCGCGCGCTCGAGCCATATTTTGCAACGAGTCGCTTCGTCTCTTCGATCAGTCCCTTGTCAAACATCCGGCTGGCCCGCTGGTTAATGCGGTCATAGAGCGCTGCCCGGTCCGGATCAAGCCCGAGCCGCAGTATCCGGAAGCCTACGAGCCGCTCTCGTCCCTGCTGCCACAACTCGGTCATTTTCCGGCGCGTAGCCAGGCAGACCTCAATCGCGCGAATCAGTTTCGGCGCGTCGTTAGCATGAATTTTTTTCGCGGCGGCACGATCCAGCCGGACCAGAATCCGATGCAGATAGCTCGAGCTACGCCTCGCTGCTCGCTCGCGCAGCCGCTCGCGCAATTCCTCCGAGCGCTGCGGCCCGGGAAACAGTCCCTCGATCAGCGCTCGCAGATAAAGCCCCGTCCCTCCGACCACGATTGGCAGATGATTCCGCGCCTTGATCTCATCGAGCACGCTTCGTGCCCGGCGCGCATACTCGCCTGCGGTCACAAACTCATTCGGATCGACGCAATCGAAAAGATGGTGTGGCGCACGTGCGCGCTCGGCCACCGTGGGCTTGGCCGTCCCAATGTCCAACTCGCGGTACATCGCGACCGAATCGCAGTTGACAATTTCCCCTCCGAATTTCTCCGCCAGCGCCAGTGACAGCGCCGTTTTCCCGCTGGCCGTCGGACCGAGCACCACCACCAGCAGCGGCTCCCGCTCTGCCATTTGCGAGCGCGCCACCCTCAGCGCAGGCTCCACTGAATTTCGTGCCAGTAGCGAACCAAGGTCAGGATCAGCAGCATGAAGGCAATCAGCAGCAGGCCAGTGGTCTCCGAAGCATACACGGCATGACGGTGATGCTTATGCGCGTGCGCCAGGTCGTCCTGCGCTTTCTCTTCTGGATTTGGGGAGGGCACGCCCATATTGTAGACCCGTCCGGTGCTAAACTACGGCGTCGTCCATGGCAGTCCCGCAAAACAACGGCAAGATCGTGCGCTTTGGCGTCTTCGAGCTCGATCTCAGCGCCGGCGAACTGCGCAAGAATGGCGCCAAATTGCGGCTGCAAGGCCAGCCCTTCCAGGTGCTCGCCTTGCTCCTCGACCGTCCCGGCGAGGTGGTCACGCGCGATGAACTACGCCAGCAACTCTGGCCCGCCGACACCTTCGTCGACTTCGACCACAGCCTCAACACCGCCATCAACAAAGTGCGCGAGGCTCTCGGAGACTCCGCCTCCAGCCCTCGCTACGTCGAAACCCTTGCCCGCCGTGGCTACCGCTTCATCGCGCCTCTGCATCAGGGAGCCCAGCCCGCGCCGCATACCGCGACGCCGCCATCCGCACAGGCATCCGCGTCCGCCAACGCAGCCACAGAACCGGCCGCCGCCCTCCATCCCGAACTCCACGTTCCCATTCCGCGGCGCGCCATCACCCGTGGCTTGTTCGGGCTGATTCAAATCATGTATCTCGCGTTTTATCTCTCAGCCTTATTCCGTCTGCACGCTGTCCAGCGCATCGCGGATTCCTTTTTGCCGCCGTGGGCTGCGACGGCGCTTCCTGGCGCGATTCTGGTCACGGCCGGCGTGGGTATTCCCCTGCGCCTTTATCTGATCTCGGCCGTCAGCTTCGACCATCAGCGGCTGGATGAAAAATTCCGCCGCATGTTCATCTTCGTCCTTGTGCTCGACGAATTATGGGCCGTCGCTCCGTTTCTTCTGGCTGACAACATCGGCCTTGGCGCCGCTTTTGCGGCGACCGCCGCCTTGCTCTACGTTCCGTTCGCCGAGCGCACACTGATTCGCATGGCTTACGTTTCGCCGGTGCATCCGGGACCGGCGAACTCGAGCCCGCCGCATCCGGGAGGCTGATTTTGCCGGAACTGATCTCACCGATTGTCCGTAACTACGTCTATACGGCTAGGGGATGGGTCTTGGTGTGCTCGCCCATCGGAGCTTTGTGGAAGCACATCGCGAGGCTCACCGAAAGACCCCTGGGAAAGGCCCGTCGAAAGGAAGGACGACCTATGAAATCCGCCCTGTTGAAATGCCTGCCGCTCGCAATTCTTGCTGTCTGCGCCGTCGCCTTGCCCGCCGCGGCCGACGACTGGACCAAGACCTACACCATCACCGGCAAGCCCGATCTGCGTATCGAAACCTCGGACGCCAACATTCACGTGACCACCTGGGACCAGAACACTATCGAAGCCCGCGTCACCACGTCGGGCTACAAGATTGGCGCAGGCGGCATCCACATTGAGGATCGTCAGAACGGCGACTCGGTTGAAATTGAGGTCCGCTACCCGCATCACTCCTTCACCATCGAGTGGGGCCAGCATCGCGTCGACGTCACCATCCAGATGCCGCGCGAAGGGAAGGTCAACCTGCGCACCGGCGACGGCAGAATCGAACTCGCCGGCCTCAAAGGCGAAATGGACCTGCACAGCGGCGACGGCTCAGAAAATCTCGACAGCGTCGACGGCAAGCTTCATGCCTCGACCGGTGACGGCCACATCCGCGCAAGCGGCCGCTTCGACGATCTCGATCTCAAAACCGGCGATGGCCGTCTCGAAGTGCGCGCCACATCCGGTTCTTCGCTCGCCACCAGTTGGCGGCTGGAAACCGGCGACGGCAGCGTCACTCTCGAAGTCCCCGAGAATTTGGGCGCCGACGTCGATCTGCACACCAACGACGGCCACATCGATCTCGACATGCCTGTTACCACTCAGGGAGGTCTGCGCGAGCACGAAATCCGCGGCAAGTTGAACGGCGGCGGCAACCTGCTCACCATCCACACGGGAGATGGCTCCATCCATCTGCGAAAAGGGGATGCGAGTTCCTCCCGGTTGTGATACCGCACTCGTTCGGACCCACCGCAGCGAACTCGTCTGCGCTGCCAGGACGCGAGGTTCGTATCAGGGCACGGCTTTAGCCGTGCCGCAACCTGAGCCAATAACATGGGGCTTCAGCCCCTGCTGGCCACCCTCCTGACAACCAACTCGTGCGCCTGCGCTAAACTGTCTGGCTCATCCGGAGACACACATGCCAATCTCAAGAAGCATCGCTTTCTCCCTTCTCCTTGTCTTCAGCGCCGCCTTTGCCCTCGCCCAGCAACCCGCCACATCCAAACCTGAGCCCGCCCTCGACGTCACCTCCATGGATCGCACCGCCGATCCCTGCGTCGATTTCTTCCAGTATTCCTGCGGCGGCTGGATCAAAAATAACCCCATTCCTCCCGACCAATCTTCCTGGGACACCTATTCCAAGATGGAAGACGAGAACCGTGCCCGCCTGCGCGGTATTCTCGAAGCCGCCGCCGTCCCCGACCCCGGCCGCAATGCCGTCACACAGAAAATCGGTGACTACTATGCCTCCTGCACCGACGAAAAAGCCATCGAGGCCAAGGGCGCCGCACCGCTTCAGCCCACGCTCGACCGCATCGCCAAACTTAGCTCCAAGGCCGATCTCGCCGACCTCGCTGCGTCCATGACTTACGAGAACGTCATCTTTCACTACGACTCCCACCAGGACTACCACGACACAACTCAGGTCATTGCCAACGTCGATCAGGGCGGACTCGGCCTCCCCGACCGCGACTACTACACCAAGGAAGACGCCAAATCGAAGGAACTGCGCGACAAGTACGTCGCGCATGTGGAGAAGATGTTCGAATTGCTCGGCGACCAGCCCGACACCGCCGCCGCAGAAGCGCAAACAGTGATGCGCATCGAAACCGCACTGGCCAAAGGCTCCATGGAACGCGTTGCCCGTCGCGATCCCAAAAACCGCGACCATAAGATGGCCATGGCAGATTTCGAGAAGACCGCACCCGAATTCCAATGGCAGGTCTATTTCGCCAAGGTTGGAACGCCTTCCCTCCCGTCGCTCAACGTCACTTCGCCGAATTTCTTCACGGCGATGAACGATGAGCTGCGCAAAGAATCTCTGGCCGACTGGAAGACTTACCTTCGCTGGCGCCTCGTCCACGCCGACGCGCCGCACCTGTCTTCTCAGTTCGTGAACGAAGACTTCGCCTTCTTTGGCAAGACTCTGCGCGGGCAGGAGCAGCTCAAACCGCGCTGGAAGCGCTGCACCGAGGAAATCGACGACAATCTCGGCGAGGCTCTCGGCCAGGCCTATGTCGAAAAATACTTCAGCGCCGACGCCAAGCAGGCCGCGCTCAAGATGGTGAAAGAAATCGAAGCCGCCATGGAGCAGGACATTAACGGCCTCACCTGGATGTCCCCCGCCACCAAGCAGCAGGCCCTCGAAAAACTGCACAAAATGGCCAACAAAATCGGCTACCCCGACAAGTGGCGCGACTACTCAAAACTTGAAATCATCCGCGGCGACGAACTGGGCAACGTCGAACGCTCCCGCCAGTTCGAATTCAATCGCGATCTCGCCAAGATTGGCAGGTCCGTCGATCGCAGCGAGTGGTACATGACCGCGCCCACCGTCAATGCCTATTACGACGACCAGACCAACGACATCAACTTTCCCGCCGGCGTGCTGCAGCCGCCCGCCTTCGATCTCAACTCCGACGCGGCTCCCAACTACGGCGACACCGGCGGCACCATTGGCCACGAACTTACCCACGGCTTCGACGATGAAGGCCGCAAGTTCGACGCTCAGGGCAACCTGCGCGACTGGTGGACCGATACCGACGGCAAAGAATTCGAGAAGCGCGCCAACTGCATCTCCGACCAGTATTCCAACTACGTGATCATCGACGACATCAAGATTAACGGCAAACTGACGCTCGGCGAAGACGTCGCCGATCTCGGCGGCCTCATCCTCGCGTACATGGCGTGGCAGGCCGATACCAAGGGCCAGAAGCTGGAGCCGATCGAGGGCCTCACGCCCGAGCAGCGCTTCTTCGTCGGTTACGGACAGAGCTGGTGCGGCCACACTCGCGACGAAACCAAGCGCCTGCGCGCCACCGTCGATCCCCACTCACCGGAAAAATACCGCACCAACGGCGTCGTCTCCAACATGCCGCAATTTCAGGAAGCCTTCCACTGCAAGGCCGACGCGCCGATGGTGAACAAGAACCGCTGCAGCGTGTGGTGATGAAATGAGGGTGCCCCCGAGCAGATATCCGTTTTCCGTTGACTTGTCATTCCGAGCGGAGCGAGGAACCTGCTTTCCCACTGGCCCGTCCTGCGTCGTGGATAAACGGCCCTTAACAGCAATTCTTGGCTTTGAAAGGGCGCGGCTTCAGCCGCGCCACTCCGAAGTGTCCTTTCTTAGTTTGTCATTCCGACCCCGAGCGAAGCCGAGGGGGAGGAACCTGCTTTCCTCTCCGGCGGTCCAGAACCGTGGAAGAGCGGCCCTTTAGGGCCGCGTTCAGGCATCAAGAATGAAGGGGCTTTAGCCCCGGTGGCCGTGTTTCCCAAGGCAGCCCCCGGATGTTCCCCGAAGACGCGCCCCGAACCAGCCGCTCCGCGGCGGAATGTGAAAGCCCGGCACGGCAGTGCCGGGAAAGAGTCAAGAAAAATGAACGAGTCCCGTAGGGACGACAGCGCTCACCGCTACTGCAGATCTTTCTCGGTGAGGTTGTACAAGAAGATGCACCGCAGCTGCAGGTACTTTCCACCCTGCTTGGTGAACTCCTCGGGCAACGGTGGAAACGGATTCGATCCCTGAATGCCGCCCCACGCCGCCCGATCCAGCGCCGGATCATCCGACGTAGCCGCCAGCCTCATTCCCGCCACGCTGCCATCTTGCAGAATCGCAAACTCAATCGCCAGCTTTCCTTTTTTCAGGATTGGCGGGTACACCGACTCCGGCAGCACTTCGTACCAATGCCTCAAAATCTCCAGTCGAATGCGTTCCAGATACGGCGCGAAATCCACGCCCATCGTGTCGCTGAGGATTTCCAGGCTGCCCGCCTCACTGCCGCGCGCGGCGCTGTTCACTCCGAAATAGCCTTCCTGTCCTCCCGCGCCTCGCCTCGCCGCCGCCGCTTCCGTGGCCTGCTGAATTGCCGATCCCGCGCTCATCGACCCCATGTACTTGCTGAACGAATTGTTGGTGCGCGGCGGGGCTTGCAATTGCGCCGTCTGGTTCGTGTCAAATTGCGGCCGCGACTGCTGCCCTTGCTGCTGTGGACCCTGGTTCTGCGCGGTTGCCTGCTGCTGCGGCGCCGGCTGCGCCGCTGGCGGCCCACTCGGCCCAGGCATTCCCGGAGGCGGTGTCTGCAGAATCTTCCGCAGCTCCTTCGGATCCAGCTGCGGCCGCCGCGTCATCGCAATGCGGTCTTTATCCGACAAGACATTCGTCTTCGGCTTCCGCGCCAGCTTCTCCGCATCCGGCGGCAACGCCAGCACCGTCACGTTCTGATCTTTGAATGCATTTGAGTGCGTCACCACAACCGGGCTCAAGACATACTTCTGAATGATCTTGAAATTCCACAGCGCGATGAAAATCAGCAAGTGCACAATGATCGAAATCCACGCCGCCTCCCGCCGCCGCGATCGCTCCAGATCGTCCTGCAGCTGGATCAGCAGATGCGGAACCCGTGCGTCGAAATCCTGATACGCCGTCTCCCACTCCACGCTGTCATACAGCGCAAGCTGTTCCGGCTGCGCCTTCTCAAGCGGGGCGGCTGGATCCTGGAATGGAATTTGGGTAATCGGCATGGGCTGGATCTATGGTGTCCGTTTGGCCAATAGGTTCTTAAATGAAGCTCGGCTGTACGCGCTGGTCGTTAGACATGAAAACGTTAGACACGAAAACACACCGTCACGTTGCATCCGGCCTTCGCGGAAGCCACGGGTGCCGTATCCGGCGCGTTACAGCTCACTTGTGTTTATTCTCGCATCTTTTCCGCGATTCCGCTCCACCCAGATGCGAGCCCGACCTCGGCATGTAAACAAATGTAAAGAGACCATTTAGAGGTCGGAGAAGCTCAGCGACCTCAGTTCGCAGACTTCTTGACTTGTCATTCCGAGCGGAGCGAGGAATCTGCTTCTTGCATAGGATTGGAGTGATGCTTGACTAAAATGGACCTAACCATCTCGGGGAAGAGCGGCGCTTCAGTGCCGCGTTACGCGTCAAAAATGACTGGGGCTTTAGCCCCTGAGGAACTACCTCGCCATCCCCGCCAAATCCACCTTCTTCCCGTGCTCCCGGATCGCCGCCACAATCTCCAGCGCCAGGCCCAGCGCCCGCCGCCCGTCCTCTAGCGGAACTACGGGCTTCGACCGCTGCCTCACCGCCTGCAGAAACGATTTCAACTCCGCGTGCAGCGGCTCCTCCGACGCGACCGCCGGCCTCGCCACCCCGATCTGCGGATTGACCGACGGCGTCCCCGCCACGGCCCCATCCTTCCCGACCGTAAACACCAGCACTTCCTGCCGCCCATAATCGATCGAAACGTACTGCCGCGGCTGAAAGAAGCGCAGCTTGCGCACGCGCTCGGTCGAAACCCGGCTGGCCGTGAAATTCGCAATGCAGCCCGACTCCAGCTCCAGCCGCACATTCGCAATGTCCACTTTCCCCGACAGAATCGGCAGTCCCACCGCCCGCACTTCCTTCACCGCCGAATTCGCGAACGCCAGCACAATGTCCAGATCGTGAATCATCAAATCCAGCACCACATCCACGTCGAGCGAGCGCGGGGTGAACACGCTCAGCCGGTGCACCTCAAAAAACATGGGTTGCGTCAGCAGCGGCAGCGTCGCCCGCACCGCCGGATTGAAGCGCTCCAGATGTCCCACCTGCGCAATTCGTTTGTTGGCTCCAACCAGCGCAACCAGTTCATCCGCCTCCGCGAGCGTCGCTGCCAGCGGCTTTTCGATCAGCACATCCACGCCGGCTTTCATTAACTGCCGCGCCACCGCCAGATGCTGCACCGTCGGCACGGCCACTGTCGCCGCCTGCACCTCGCTGTGCGTGGTCAGCATCTGCTCGACCGACCCGAACGCCTTGCAGCCGAACTCGCGCGACACCGCGTCGGCCCGGTTCACGTCCGAATCGACAACTCCCAGCAGATGGACGCCCTCGCCTTGCTGTTCCAGTTCCTTGTAGACTCGGGCATGATTGCGTCCGAAAACGCCGACGCCCACGACGGCGACATAGATCGGATTTTTCGCTGGCGGATTTTGCACTGGTGAATCTTGCTCTCGCGGATAGTGAGAAGACAGATTTTGCGGCGGCTGCTTGTGGGCTGGCAGGACAGATTCTCGTTGGCCGGTTGCCGGAAACAAATTGTAAACGGAATCGCCGCAAAGAGCATCTGTGAACGTGTTGGGGAGTGACTGGCGTCATCCCAAGCCTCGCGCTTGGGTGCCCCACTTCTGGCCGGTCTTGCCACAAGTGGGATACGGCCAAGGGATCTCGCGGAGCTAACCGCTCCACTCACACTTTGTCATTCCGAGGGCAGCCGGAGCGCATGCGACGGCAACCGAGGAACCTGTTTTTTTGAACCAACTTGGGTCCCGGCTCCGCGAGCCTGACTAAAACGGAACTGACCACCCCGTGGAAGAGCGGCGCTTCAGCGCCGCGTTTGATGTCAAAGTGGAAGAGCGGCCCTTTAGGGCCGCGTTAGGCGCCAGGAAAATGACGGGGCTTTAGCCCCTGAGGTCCGGTGAAGTTTCAAGTTGATTGAACCGCACAAAATCTCACGAATTAAGGAAAGAACCGCATGCGAACCATCATCCTCCTCACCATCTCGAACATCTTCATGACCATCGCCTGGTACGGCCACCTGCGATATCGCGAAGTCCCGATCTACAAGGTCATCGTCGTGAGCTGGCTGATTGCATTCTTCGAATACTGCTTCCAGGTGCCAGCCAACCGCATCGGCTCCTACGAATTCACCGCGGCGCAACTCAAGACCCTCCAGGAAGTTATCACTCTGACCGTCTTCGCCGTGTTCTCGGGCGTGTACCTGAAGCAGCCAATGCGCTGGAATTACGCCGTGGGATTCGCTCTGATCGTCGCCGCCGTCGCCGTGATCTTCAAGAAGTGATGTGCAAGAAATTAAAAGACTGTCATCCTGAGCGACGCGCGAGCACTGCGAGCGCGAGTCGAAGAATCCCTACTTGCTCCCCGGATCCAACCACGACCGTGGAAGAGCGGCGCTTTAGCGCCGCGTCAGCGAATCGGAAATAGCAGGGGCTTTAGCCCCTGCGGGACGCCGTAGCCTTCTTCAGAATCGCGATCTGTCCCGCATGATACAGCTCGTGCTGTGCCACCCCGTGCAGCAAATAATAGAAGTCGTACTTCTTCCCCGGACACCGGTCTCGCAACCGCGCTTCACTCAGCCTCGTCACCGTCCTAACGAGTGTGTCATGTGTCCGCTTCGCATGCGCGACGGCCTCGCGCCACGCCGCTTCCGTCGGCTTCGGCACCGGAGGAAAATTCTGCTTGCTTTTGAGCCGCGTCTTTTCCCCGCTCAGCCTCTTGATTGCCGCTCCGTCCCATGCCTCAACATGCAGAACAAGTTCCCAGATGCTATGCACATCCGGGATCGGCTTAGCCGCCGCCGTCGCGGCATCCACATCCTCGAGCAATTCCAGCAGCGCCGGCCCATGCCAGGCGTCGCCTTCAAACGCCCGGCGCAACTGATCTGCAATGCGAACAGCCTCCGCCAACTTCGTAGAAGTCTTCATACCTGGTATTCGATCCTCGAACAGCGATCGCGGTTGCCCCACCTTTGTCGCGTTGTGTGCGGCGGGGTGGGAATGCTGATTCCATAGTTGTCAAACGTGCGGGTGCCCCATTTCTCGCGCGTCCTTGGCGCGAGAAGTGGGGACTTTGCCTTTATAACTTCACCCCTCCGCCACCACCGCAATCCCCGCCGCGTCCGCCGCTTCAATCACTTTCTGCCCATCCAGCAGCAGACACTTTCCCGCATCCAGCGCCAGGCACGTCGCCCCCGCCGCCCGCATTACCTCAATCGTTTTCACTCCCACCACCGGAACATCGAACCGCATATCCTGATTCGGCTTCGCAATCTTCACCACAGTCAGCGCCCTGTTCAGCGTCGAGGCCTCACCCGCCAGCGAGCGCATGATCTCGCCCGCGCGCGCAATCGTCGCGTCGGTCCCTTCCATCGCCTCAACCGCAACGCACGCCGATTCCGCGATCACGACCGTCTGCCCGATATCATGCTGCGCCACCTGCCGCGCCACCATGCGGCCATAATCAATGCTCAGCCTCTCCTGCTCCGTCGGCCCACGCTTCGTTAGCACGCCAGCCTTCACCAGCAACGGCTCCAGCAGCCACGTCGACTTCTCCAGCATGATGCCCTCATCCGCCAGAACCTTCGCCACCGCGCCCAGAAGCGAATCCGTGTTCCGCGTTGTCAGCGAAAGCAAAAGTTTCGCCAGCCGCCAGTCTGGCCGAATGCTCGAAAAAATTTGCGCATGCTTCACCTGCCCGGCCATCACCGCCCGGCGCACACCCTCGCGCTGAAACGTCTCGATCAGCCGCGACAATTCGCCCAGAGAAAGCCAGTACACCGCCGCCGCACCGTGCGATTCGATCTCCGGAAACGTCTCTTCCTTGATCGCCGCTACCACCACTTCATATCCTTGAGCCCTCGCCGCATCGAGCACAAGAAACGGGAACTTGCCGTTGCCCGCGATCAGCCCGAGTTTTTCCTTGGAATCCATGTTGCAGAATTTCACGAACTATCAAGTGCACGCCAGTCTAGCATCCGACATTGAAAAAGCTTACGCGCACATTACAATCTGATACTGATACAGTTGGTTTGTCATCCTGAGCGAGCGTTCTTTGCGCAGCGAAGGACCTGGGCGAGCCGCGCGATGTGGCGCGTTCTCTGCGCCACTCAAACGCGCGCTTGGCTCGCTTCCTTATCAACCCTTCCGATTCCCAAGGAGCACCGCGAATGTCGATTGAAGTCCCAACCGTCTCGCACAGCGCCGCTACTCTCGTTCCGCCAGCCCAAAACGAAGACCGCGACCGCAGCAAAATCCCCGACCAGTACAAATGGGATCTCACACCCATCTATCCCTCCGACCAGGCTTGGCGCGCGGAAAAAGAAAAGCTCGCCTCCGAACTGCCCAGGCTCCGCGAGTTTCAGGGGATGCTCGCGTCTTCCCCATCCCGCCTCGCCCACGCTCTCGAAACCTCCAGCCATTTCGATAAGGAACTCACGCGGCTCTACGTCTACGCCAGCATGATGTCCGACCAGGACACCCGCGTCAGCACCTATCAGGGCATGCAGCAGGAAATGATTCAGCTCGCTTCCGTTCTCGGCACCGAAGCTGCCTTCATCGAACCTGAAATCCTCCAGATGGACGACGCCACCATCGCGCGCTTCCTCGCCGAAGAGCCGCGCCTCTACATCTACCGCCAATACCTCGACGACATCGCCCGCCGCCGCGCCCACACGCTCTCGAACGCCGAAGAAAAACTCCTGGCCGCTTCCTCCGTCATGGCCAGCGGGCCCTCCAGCGTCTTCGGAATTTTCTCCGACGCCGATTTTCCTTACCCCTCCGTCACTCTCGGCGACGGCAAGACCGCCAGGCTCGACAAAGCCGCCTTCGCTCTCCACCGCGCTTCCACCACGCGCGACGACCGCCAGAAAGTCATGCAAGCCTTCTTCACCACGCTGGGAAAATATCGCGCCACCATCGGCTCCCTGATGAACTCCAACATCCAGACCTCCATCTTCTACGCGCGCGCCCGCAAATACGAAACTTCTCTTCAGGCGTCCCTCGACGGTCCCAACATTCCAACTTCGGTCTATTCGCGCCTGGTCGAAGGCGTCAATCGCAACCTCTCCAGCTTTCATCGTTACCTGAAACTGCGCCGCCGCATGCTCAACGTCCCCGAGCTTCACTACTACGACCTCTACGCGCCGCTCGTCGCATCGGTCAATCTCAGCTATCCCGTCGATGCCGCCGAGCGCAACATCCTCGAGTCTCTCGCCCCGCTCGGCTCCGAATACGCCGCCGGCGCCCGCCGCTCCTTCACCGAGCGCTGGATCGACATGTATCCCACCGAAGGCAAGCATGCCGGCGCCTACTCGAACGGCGCTGCCTACGACGTTCACCCTTACATGCTGCTCAACTACAACGGCAAGTACGACGACATGAGCACGCTCACCCACGAACTTGGCCACACCATGCACAGTTATTTTTCCAACAAAACCCAGCCCTACCCGCTGTCGTCCTACACAACGTTCGTGGCCGAAGTCGCCTCCACCTTCAACGAAGCGCTCCTGCTCGATTACATGCTCCACCAGATCAAAGACGACTCGACCCGGCTGTCTTTACTCGGCAACTTTCTCGAAAGCGTGAAGGGCACCGTCTTCCGCCAGACCCAGTTCGCCGAATTCGAACTGCGCATGCACGAAATGGGTGAGCAGGGCCAGCCCCTCACCGGCGACGAGCTTTCGCGCCTGTACACCGAGATCGTGCGCCGCTACTACGGCCACGACGAAGCGCACGATCAAGCCGTCTGCGTCGTCGACGACTACGTCTCGAACGAATGGGCCATGATTCCCCACTTCTACAGCGCCTTCTACGTCTTCCAGTACGCCACTTCGTTCACCGCGTCTTCCGCGCTGTCGGAAAAAGTTCTCGCCCGCGAGCCCGGAGCCACCGAGCGTTACCTGAAATTCATTTCCGCCGGTCGATCGAAATATCCCATCGACCTGCTCAAGGACGCCGGCATCGACATGACCACCGACGAGCCTCTGGAGTTGACCGTCCGCAAGATGAACCGCGTGATGGACGAAATGGAGAAGCTGCTGGATAAGAAGGGATAGTAGGGATTTTCGTGGGTGCCCCATTCAAGCCCGGTTTTGGCTTGAGTCGGGATTTCCGTGGGTGCCCTATTTCTGGCCGGTTTTGCCAGAAGTGGGGATTTTCGCCGTCACCTTCTCCGCTGCTGGGGCGAACCACGACCGGGAAGGGCACGGCTTCAGCCGTGCCGATAAGAGTCGCCAGAAGAGACGGGCTTTAGCCCCTGAGGTAATGTGCGATACGCGGGTTCCTCGCCACCCGCTCTAGTGGACTGTCGCAAAGATGGCGTTAGCGCGAGCGATGTAGGGGCAGACGCATTTGTCCGCCCCGCCGAGTGCAGCGAGGCGTGAGGGTTGCCTGGTTGCCCGATAGCGCTTTCAGCGCGACAGGCCCCTAGTTGTTGCAGATACCGGCCAGAGCAGAGCTATTGGCACAGACGCCTTGACCGCTACCCACCAACTGGATGTCGCTGCAGCCTGTTTCAAGCGAGTTCACGTCCTGCAGGCTTAAACCCGCGATCGGCGATTCAGTCTCAGTCTCGCTGAAACCGCTGCCCTTGGTCTGCAAGTGCGTCGCCCACGCCCGCAGCGCCGGCTGCGAGGTCAACGTCGTCGGCAGCGGACACAAACCTCCTTGGGTTGCGGCTGGGACGATCACAATCAGTCCGGTTATCAGGTCCTTACCCCTAAGCGGGTTCCCGGTAACGTCGTTGTTCACCGAGAGAGTCAACAGACTGTCCGGAGTCGTTGTGCAGCTGCAGCACTCCGACATTTCCTCATTGGCGTCAAAAGCATAAATGTCGGCACACAGGTTGCCCCCCGACGTGCCCGGGTTGGTGATCCGAAGGGTCCCATCCTGCGCCCCCGTCGTATGCGCGTTCGAGAAATAGTTAATAAGGGCGGGTGCCAGCACCGTGATCGGCGCCGATGCCGTGTTTCCATTCCCGCCGTTCGTGGAGCTAACGGCACTGGTCGTGTTGACCTGCGGGCCGACCGTTGCTCCGGCCACGTTCACGGTAAATGTGCAAGTCGTCAACGCCGGAATCGTTGCGCCCGACAGGCTGACGATATTCGTTCTAGGCGTCGCCGTGAGCGTGCCGCCGAAGCAACTACCCGTCAGACCGTTCGGATTCGACACCACCAAGCCAGGCAACGTATCCGTGAAGCCCACGCCCGTCAGGGCCACGGTCTCATTCGGATTCGTGATCGTGAAAGTCAGGCTCGTGGAACTGCCCACCAGTACCGTCGGCGTGGCGAACGCCTTGCTGATGACTGCGGGAGCAACCACCGTGATCGTGGCAGAAGCGGTGTTGCCCGTTCCGCCATTCGTCGACGTGACGCTGCCGGTAGTGTTGATCCACACTCCCGCCGTCGTGCCCTCAATCGTCACATCGATCAGACAAGCCGAGTCCGGCGGAATCACGCCTCCCGCCAGTGTGACCGAGGTGGAACTCGTCGACACCGTTCCTCCGCACCCGGGCGTTGCCGTGATGACGGTCAGCCCCGCCGGCATCACATCGGTGAACCTGACACCGGTCAAGGAGACGGTGCTGTTGTCATTGGCGACTTCCAAGGTCAAAGTTACGTCCTGATCCAGCGGAACGGTTGCGGCTGAAAAGACCTTCGAAATTGAGGGCGGCTCCACGACTGTGAGCGTGGCAGTGGCGGCGTCACCGGTCAAACCGTCCGTCGAGGTGACCGGGCTGGTCGTGTTGAGCTTGACCCCCGGAGTAGTCCCCTGAACGTTCACGGTGATGGTGCAAGAACCAGGCGACGCGATGGTCGAACCGCTCAAGCCGATGGTCGTTGCTGAGGCCGTCAGCGTCCCGCTGCATGTGGTGACCGCACTTACGGGCTGCACTCCTGACGGCATGGTGTCCGTCAAGGCAACGCCGGTCAAAGGAGCGGTATTTACGTTTGGGTTAGAAATGGTGATCGTCAGAGTTGAAGTTCCGCCGAGCGGAATCGTCCCAGGGCTGAACACTTTGGTGGTCTCAGGTGGGGCAAGGACCAGGGTGGCGAACACCGGAGACGCGCCCATGAAAACGAGAGCCCCGAGAAGAAAAAACAACACACCAAATCGTCCTGAAATCTCACTGATGCTTGTCCGCATAACTCACCTCTGGGATTTTTGGAGAATGCGACTCTCACGGGCCCGATACCACACCCAAACGGTGCGGCTAAGACTGCCCCAAGGGGGAAAATGCAGGGCATCCGCCGCACGGCGTGAACAATCGAGGACTATACGGCTGGCTCCAGTCTTTACAAGTATTCAGACGCAGTAGATCGTATGGTTTAGGCAATTTGGGATAGCCGCTCGGACTATGTGGTTTCCAAAGTCGGATCGAAGTTTATCGCAGACGGCCTCGGCGCCGTGGTCCCCATTTCTCGCGCGCTCTCTGCGCGAGAAGTGGGGATTTCACTTACTTAATCACTCCCCGCTCGCTCGCCTCGATGAACCGGATCAGCATCTCCACATCCTCGCCGCGATCCGCTTCCGACTTCAGCCGCTCCAGCGCCTGCGAAGTATTCATCTTCGAGGCCAGCAGAATCTTGTATGCATGATGCAGCTTCGCAATCCGCTCCTTGGAAAATCCGCGCCGCTGCAAGCCGACCTTGTTCAGCAGATACGCATGCGTCTCCCGCGCCGCTGAAGTCATCGAGAACGGCAGCACATCCTGCGTGATCGTCGTCCCTCCGCCGATGTACGCATGCGCCCCAATCCTCACAAACTGGTGCACCGGGCACAGCGCTCCCACTACCGCCCACTCTTCCACCGTCACGTGCCCGCCCAGCGTCGCGCCATTCACCAGCATCGCATGATCGCCGATCACGCAATCGTGCCCAATGTGCGTGTACGCCATGATCAGCAAGTAGCTGCCAATTTTCGTTACCCCGCCGCCCTTCACCGTCCCGCGATTGATGGTCACGCATTCGCGAATCTCGTTATGATCGCCAATCTCCAGCCGCGTCGGTTCGCCCTTGTAGGTCACATCCTGCGGCGCCATGCCGATCGCCGCGAAGGGAAAGAAAACATTGTCCGCGCCAATCTTTGTCGGTCCTTCGGTCGGCCCTTCGATCGCCACATGCGAGATCAGCCGGCAGTTCTCGCCCAGCTCAACCCCTGCGCCAATCACGCAATACGGCCCCACCTGGCACGACGCCGGAACCTTCGCGCCCGGATCAATGACGGCGGTGGGATGAATCTTCGGATTGCTCATCAATCGTGGATTCGAGGATTCACGAGATCAGGGAGGTTTTTCTCGCTCTCCCTCCGTGCCTCTGTGTCTCTGTGGTGAACAGATGTTGATCTGCTTCCTTATTCCTCGCCAGCGTCATACGACCCGCGCCCGCGCGAGCTCTCAATCAGCTGGCACGACACAATCGCCTCGGCCACGCGTCTGGTCCCGACAAAGGCATAGCCTTGCATCTTTGCCGCAGTCATGCCCGGCACCGCGCGCCAGCCCTTCACTTCCACCTCCAGGCGAAGCTGGTCGCCCGGACCCACCGGCCGCCGAAATTTAGCCCGCTCGATCCCGGTGAACACCATGACCTTGTCGTCGCGGTTTTCCACCTCGGTCAGCAGCAACGCGCCCCCGGCCTGCGCAATCGCTTCCACAATCAGCACGCCCGGCATGATCGGCAGCCCGGGAAAATGTCCATTAAAAAACGGTTCGTTGATGGTCACGTTCTTGATCGCAACTATGCGCTCCTTGCGTTTCAGCTCCAGCACCCGGTCAATCAGCAGCAGCGGATAGCGGTGCGGCAGGATCTTCAGAATCTCGTGGATGTCGAACCCGGTCTTCGCCCCAGGCGGCGTTTCGGTCACGGCTGGCGTGCTCTCACTCATTGATCGTACTCAAACGGCCTGAAGATTATACTGTACGCCTTGTTGCGGATGGCGTTCATAAGGGACTTTGGGTTGCCCCACCCTTGTCGCGTTTTCTGCGACAGGGTGGGGATTCCTGCGCGAGATCTGAGTGTCATCCTGACCGCGCGCTCTTTAGAGGACAGCAACTCAGCCGCGTGGCGGCGGAATGTGAAAGCCCGGCACGGCAGTGCCGGGCAACAAGCAGGAGAAGAGAGTGAGCCCCGCAGGGGGCGGCACAGCTCGAGCAGTCGAGACCGTGCCGTGATGATTCGCGACACCGAGACGACATGCCCGTAAAAAAAAGAGTAACCCGCACGAATCCATCCAACAACCTCCAGCGCGCACGCCTCGGCTATTTCACCGATCGCCAGGACGCGCTGATCAAAACCATCTGCGACTTCGCCGAAATCGAGTCTCCCAGCGACAACAAGCCCGCCGCCGACCGCATGGGCGCCGTACTGGCCGAAAGGTTTCACTCGCTCGGCGGTGAAGTCCGGATCCACCGCGCGACTGACTACGGCGACAACCTCCAGATCGATTTCCCCGCAAGTGCCGCCAGCCCAAACTCCAAGCCCGTCCTCCTGCTCGGCCACTTCGATACTGTTTACCCGCTCGGTACGCTCCCCAACATGCCTTGCCACATCACCGATGGCCGCCTGCACGGCCCCGGCGTCCTTGACATGAAATCCGGCCTCGCACTCATGTTGTTCGCGATTGAAGCTCTACAGACCTGGCACTCCGGCCTGCCCCGCCCCGTCTCTGTATTTCTGGTTTCCGACGAAGAAGTCGGCAGCAGTTCCTCACGCCCCGTCACCGAGGCACTGGCGAAAAAATCCGCCGCCGTTCTCGTGCTCGAGCCCGCCGCCGGCCCACAAGGCGCCGTCAAAACCGCCCGCAAAGGCGTAGGTGACTATACACTCACCGTCAAGGGCGTCGCTGCCCACGCTGGCCTCGATCCCGGCAAAGGACACAGCGCCATTCTCGAACTCGCCCGCCAGATCACCCGCATCTCGAAACTGAACGATCTGCGCCGCGGTCTCTCCGTCAACCCCGGAGTCATTCGCGGCGGCACGCGCACCAACGTCATCGCCGCCAACGCTGCCGTTGAAATCGACGTGCGCATCCAGCAGGCTCGCCAGGCTGTCGCTCTCGACCGCAAACTCCGCACCTTGAAGCCGTTCGACAAGCGCTGCCAGCTTTCGCTCGAAGGCGGCGTCAACCGCATGCCTATGGAACGCACCGCGGGCGTCGCCGCGCTCTACAATAAAGCCAAGGCCGTCGCCAGCCGAATCGATTGGAAGCTCGAAGAGGCCGCGGTCGGCGGCGGCTCCGACGGAAACTTCACCGCCAACCTCGGCATTCCTACGCTCGACGGTCTTGGTGGCGTCGGCGCGGGAGCTCACGCCATGCATGAACACATCGTGATCTCTGAATTGCCCCGGCGCGCCCTGCTTCTGGCCGGCCTGATCGAAACGATCTAATTTGTTGTAGCCGCGAAGCGGCGCAAGCCGTGGGTGTAAGTTGGAAGAGAGAGAAAGCCCCGCAGGGGCGAAAGAACCATGCTCAAATTCATGGTCGTCCTCTACCGCCGTCCCGATTTCACTCACGGCCAATTCCGCCACCATCTTGAGCAGGTTCACAAGCCGCTGGCCCTGAATTTGCCCGGCCTCAGAAAGTACACGCAGAATTATGTCCTTCCCGATCCCACGCGCAATCCCGAATGGGACGCCATCGTCGAACTGTATTTCGATAACTGGGAAGCCATGGAGGCCGCCTGGGCCAGCCCGCAGGGCGCTGCCTCCGACGCCGACCTTCCTCTTTTCGCCGACCTCACCCGCACCTCGTGGTCCGCGGTCGAGGAAGTCACCGCACCAGTCACCACACAATTCAAGGCCCGGCCGTGAAGACCAGAAAATAATCCATCTTGTCGGGCTTGACGAAGTCGTACTTATCCAGCAGCCGGTAGCCAGCCTGCTGCGCCTCGCGGATCACCACCTCGCTCCCGACACCGTGATTCTCCCCGTTTCCGTTGCGATCGATGATCCCCACTTTCGCCCCCGGTCGCAGCGCCGCCCGCAGATTTCGCAGCAGCACCACCGGCCGTGCCACCTCGTGATACGTCTTCAGCAGCAGAACGGCGTCAACAGAATCCGCTGGCAACTGTGGATCATCCGGCTGGCTCAGGATCGTCTTCGCATTCGCGAGCTTTTCGTCCTTCACCCGTTTCTCAATGTACTGGATCGCCTCCGGATTGATGTCCACCGCATACACCACCCCGCCTTCGCCCACGCGTCGCGCCGCGCGCACCGTGAACCACCCCGATCCCGCACCAATGTCCGCGACCGACTTCCCCGGTGCAATCCCCAGAATGTCGATCACGCGGTTGATCTGCAGCCGCTCGTCGCGCCCCGGCGAATCGAAAATCGTCAAGTCGCCCGTGTACGGCTCGCTGGTTTTTCGCTGCTGGCCAGCCGAAACTATCGGCACCTGACCCGTGCCCTGCGAAAAAACGAAAGCCGCAGCAGCGGCAAGACCTAGAAGCGAAATAAGTGCGCGACGTATCTTGTGCATGTCGAACCGCTCCGGAAAGACCCTTCTAACGATAGACCCGTGTGCCCTGAATTGGTGAGCGACATCCGCAGGAATGCCGCAACGGCTTGCTCCGGCCTAACTCCAGCCGCGCAGCGGCCTGCCCTGAGCGACCCCGAGCACCGCGAGGGGAAATCGAACGGGGCGCGATGTGAAAGCCCGGCACGGCAGTGCCGGGTAAGAATCAAGAACAAACAAGGAGCCCCGGTGGGACGGCACAATCACTGCGTTTTGACTCACCGCCCTCCGTAGCCTAGAATTTTGATTGGATACGTCGCCGCAGGCGCCGTCAACGGAGGAGCTATGGGTGAACTCTCAATCTGGCATTGGTTATTGGTGCTTGCCATCGCTCTGCTCCTGTTCGGCCCATCCAAGCTGGGATCTCTGGGCAAGGGCCTGGGCGAAGGCATCCGCAACTTCAAGTCCGCGATGAAGGAAGGCGAAGAGGGCAAGAAGGACGAAAAAAGCGAAGAAAAGAAGTCCTAACTGTCAGCCCGAACACCCTCGCCCGATCAAAGCGCCTTTATTTCCCTGAGCATGCTGCACACCAGCGGCACGGGCAATCCCACTACGTTGCTGTAATCGCCTTCAATCCGCGGAATCCACCGCGACGCCCTGCCCTGGATCGCATACGCTCCCGCCTTGTCCATCGGCTCGCCGGTCGCCACGTATTCGAGGATCTCGTCGTCACTCATTGCGTTCATCGTCACTAACGTCGTCTCAGAAGCAGTTTTCACTTCATTGCTCTCGTTGTTGCCTGCGCGGGAGCCAAATGCGTTTCTGCTCGGGACTCGAGACTCGCAACTCGGGGCTAACCGTGCGGGTGCCCCACTCAAGCCCGGGGTCCCCAGACCGCGCGCCTTTCGCGGGCTGGGGTGGAAGCCCGCCTTTGGCTTGAGTGGGGGTTGTGATCCAGTGACCACTGCCACCCCCGTGATCACCTCATGCACCCGGCCCGAGAGCAGGCGCAACATCCGCGCCGCGTCCTCATCATCCTCCGGCTTGCCCAAAATCTCTCCTTCCACGACCACGACCGTGTCTGCTCCCAGCACGACATCCTGCGGACGCCGCCGCCACACGGCCTGCGCCTTCTCCCGTGCCAGCCGCTCCGCGCACGCACGCGCCGATTCGCCCTTGAGCGGCTTCTCGTCAATATCTGCCGCCTCGACGGCAAACGAAATCCCGGCATTGCGCAAAAGTTCCTGCCGTCGCGGCGAAGCCGAAGCGAGTACAAGCATGCGGGTCTGATTCTATCGGAGGAATCGAAATCTGCGCGATCGCTTCGAGGCGAAAGCCTGCCGGTTTTCTGGAGAAGTCAGAACCACGTGGAAGCGCGATACGTCCGGTACTCTTCCCCAAACGTCGCTTCCAGCACCCGGGCTTCGTTGCGTGCCTGCCAGGTTTGCAGCGGAATAATGGCCACAAAAATCAGCAACCATATCGGCCGCCCCAGCACCAGAATCACGCCCGCGATCAGGCACGATGCGAACACATAGATGGGATTGCGAAACTTCGAATAGAGCCCGTGCGTCACCAACTGTTTCGCCTGAGCCGTGACGGTCAACGACTTGCCCAGCTGGAAGCGCGCCAGCGTCCACAGGAAAAAGCCCACGACCAGCAGGCAGACGCCGACACTCTGCATCGCGGTCCAGGCGGTCGGCGGGAACTTCCACAGCAGCACACCCACGACTGCTCCCACAACTAATGTGAGAGCAACATTGGCTGCAATCATTTTCATCGGCTTCGGCACACGAGACTAAATGAATGAACCGCTCCTGGCAAGCAGCGCGCGCTCAGAGTCACCTGTTAAAATTGATGCTTGGCACCCCAAAATGGACGCCGCTCACATCCGCAACTTCGCCATCATCGCGCACATCGACCACGGCAAATCCACGCTGGCCGACCGCCTGCTCGAGCTCACCGGAGCCCTCACTGCGCGCGAGATGCAGGCCCAGGTCCTCGACTCCATGGACCTGGAGCGAGAACGCGGCATCACCATCAAAGCCCACGCGGTCCGCATGATCTACACCGCCCGCGACGGCGAAGTCTATCAGCTCAATCTCATCGACACGCCCGGCCACGTCGATTTCTCGTACGAAGTCTCGCGCTCTCTCGCCTCCTGTGAAGGCGCTCTCCTGATAGTCGACGCCTCGCAAGGCGTCGAAGCCCAAACGCTAGCAAATTCCTATCTCGCCATTAATCACGGCCTCGAAATCATTCCCGTCATCAACAAAATCGATCTTCAATCCGCCGACATCCCGCGCACCAGGGAAATGATCGAATCCGCCGTCGGCCTCGACGCCTCCGACGCCGTTCTCATCAGCGCCAAAACCGGCCAGGGCGTCCCCGACGTTCTCGAAGCCATCGTGAAGCGCATCCCCCCGCCCAAGGGATCGCCCGAAAACCGGCTCCAGGCGCTCATTTTCGACTCCTGGTTCGACTCCTACCGCGGCGTCATCGTCCTGACCCGCGTCTCCCAGGGCACGCTGCGCAAGGGA
>CAYOUY010000318.1:0-3830 GCA_964407245.1 uncultured Acidobacteriaceae bacterium | reverse complement strand
CAGGAGTGGCCGAACGTGTCGCTTGCGTTCTCGTTCGCGGATGCGGGAGGAACCGTAGCAGCGAAGTGAGCTTGTCCCCCTGTGATCATTTGTCATCCTGAGCGGAGCACGGCGGTGAGCGAAGCGAGTCGTCGTGCGCAGTCGAAGGATCCCTGCCCCATCCGGAGTCGCGGGAGGGTAGGGATCCTTCGACTCCGCAGCAAGCGCAAAAAGCGCTTGCTGCTTCGCTCAGGACGACAGCGGTGAGGATTTCGGCTCGCAGCCTTACCTCAACCCCGCCCACATCGCGCCCGGTCCGGGATCTCCCGGTTGCGGCAACTGTGGCGGAGGAACTGGCTGCGTGGGACTGGCTCCGTTGGCCGGCTTCGGCACATTCTCCGGATCTTCCCCTGGCCTCCGCAGGCTCGGCGCGTTGGAGGGATGTTCTTCCTGCTGCTTCTTGGCCTCCACGTCTTTGTCGGCCTTGTTGAGGATCACTTCCTTTTCGGTGCGGACGATTTTTTCGCCGCCGACCTTCATGGTCTCGACGCGCACGACTTCATCGTTGACGATGCGGACGAAGTCCACATCCTGCGGCGGCTGGCCGTAGATCCACTCTTCGTATTGCGTCTCGCCGTCGTTTTCGCGAACCTTTTTCGGCGGCCTGCCCTTGGCGTGCAGCACCATCTCTGAGTCCATGCCAACCAGTACCCGGTGCGCCTGAATGGCTTCCTTCACCTTCGCGGGCAGAGTGTTGAGATAAGCCTGCTCTTTGTTCCGAGCGCTGAAATCGAGCACGGGAAGCAGCAAGTCGCGCAACTGCTGTGCGCTCATCTCCGGAACATACTTGTCGAAATAGATCTCCAGGTACGATCCGTGAGGATTCTTCACCCTCTCACTCTCCTGCGGAGTAACTTCTTGCCCGTATGCGCCGGTGACCTCAATGTGCTGGTACCACTTCTTGCGGCGTATCGGGCCATTATTGAGTTCGAACTGGATGTGGTCGTTCGCAATTTTGACGAAGGAGATATTGGCCGGGTCGCCGGGCTTGATCGCGGGTCCCCAGAGCGCCAGTTGCCGCTGCAACTCCGGGCCGTTGGGCATGGTCACGCCATCTTTCAGAATCAGGCCCTTTGCGCTCATAGGAAATGCGGTGCGCGAGTAGACAATCTGGGTCTCGAAATCACGAATGATTTCATAGCGCGTCTGCTTCGACATGTGCGGCGCGTGGGGGTCAATGGGCGGAGCGAGCGGCCGGTAGTCCGCGCCATCGTTTGTCGGGGTTGCGGGTACGGGGGTTCCTGCTGTCGGAATTGCTGCTGAAGCTGGCGCAGGCTGCTGGGCGTCGTTTTGCGGCGGCGGAACAGTCTGCCCGTAGGCCATCGCGGAAGTCAGAAGAAGAGCAGAACACAGGAAGGGCGCGCCACGCGGACGTTCCATAAGACCACCCCAGGCCGACTCAGATCATTATAGCGCCGGTCGCAAATTCAGAAACAGACGCGGAGAGGTAGTGGTCAAAATTGAAGTCAAAATAAACCATTAGCAAGAGACGACAGCAACTGCCATCGACCTCACACTTTCGATGCAGATTCCAGCGCGTCAAAGGAAAGCTTTTTTCATTGACGGCCAACAGGTTTTGCGCCAAACTCGGCTCACTGCTGCGCCATCGCCGTATGAACGGCTGCTTCGTCGGGGCCATTTCTGGTCGTGTGAGTTGAGTGTGGGTGATCCGCTCCCAAGGGATTGCTGTCGTATCGGCGAACCAAGTCCCGCTGCCGCTCCCAGCGGAACAATCGCCCCACCGTCCCATCCGGCAAAATCGCAGCACCTGCTGAAAGTCCTGCACCAAAGCCTAGCCGATAGCTCGCAACCGCCCGCTGCCGTGATGCAGGCCGCGACCGAACTGGCCCGCTTTCTCACCGGTGCAGAAGGAGTCGCCCTGGCGTTGCGCACGAAGGGAAGCATGGTGTGCCGCGCGCGCACCGGCGATCCGGCGCCGGAGCTGGGAGCACCGGTCAATGCCGATTCCGGCATCTCCGGCGAATGCCTGCGTACAGGGTCGGTTCTGATCTGCAACGATACGGCCAACGACCCGCGGGTAGACCCCGAGGTCTGCCGCCTTCTGGGAATGCGCTCCATCGCAGTGGCACCGGTGCATTCGCGCGCGGGAGTGGTTGGAATTCTGGAGGGATTCTCAACCCGCCCGCACGCCTTTGGGGAAGAGCAAATGAGTTCCCTGAGCGGATTGGCCGCAATCGCACAAGCGGCCTACGAGCGTGAGGTTCGCGCATTGCCCCAAGAGCTGGCCGCGCCTCCGATGCCCGCCGATGAAACACCACCACCAGTATTGACTGCTGAAAACGAGCGCAGCCGAGCACCGATCTGGGCCAAGCTCACAGATCGGCGTTACTGGATTCCCGCGGCGGGTGTGGCTGCCGTAGTTCTGATCCTGAGCTGGTGGTTAAGCCGGCGCCCGGTGGCGAAGACCGCCGCCAAAGAACCCGCTCCGGCGGCGTTGGTCAGCACGAGCCCTCAACCAGCAAAGCCGACGCCTGCGCTTTCGCTGCCGACCTCATTCACCACCTCCAAAGCTGGAACTGCGAAGGTGGAACGCAAACCGGAAACCCCACAGGCTCCTCTGAAAAACGCTGCCCAAATCGAGCCCGAGCGCCTTGGGCCGGAAGCAGGCGCGATCGTTCCTGCCGCCGCAACGCGGCAGGTGGAGATCGCAAGCGCAGCGGAGACGGACTCCAGCGCTGAGAATCCTCCAGAAATTACGATCGAAGCCCGAGGTCTGGCCCCCAGCCTGGGACCGGCTCCCGAGGTTGTCCCGGCGCTGGTTATGCCAGTTTCCCAAGGAGTCAGCGAAGGACGCCTCATTCACCAGGTGAATCCGGTATACCCCATGCTGGCCCTCAACCAGCGTGTTCAGGGACCGGTGGCCTTGGACATCACCATCGCCGACGACGGCAGCATCCGAGAGATCAAGAAAGTCAGCGGGCCGCCGGTGCTCGCCGATGCCGCCAGCGCCGCCATACGGCAATGGCGCTACACCCCGTTCCAGCTCGACGGCAAGCCGGTAGAGTTCCACGAACGGATTACGGTTGTCTTCAAGCTGCCCTGAAGAGAAAAAGAGAAAGCAGGTAGAGAGTGGCCGTGCTGTTCTAGGCCAGGTTGAGTGCCTTGCGGATAGTGCCGCGCTCTTTCTGGATTTTTTCCTGCAGCAGCGTGATGGCGTAGATGAGCTGCTCGGGCCGCGGCGGGCAGCCGGGCACGTAGATATCGACCGGGATGACCTGATTCACGCTCTGCACCAGCGCATAGTTCTGGAACACACCGCCCGAGGTCGCGCATGCGCCCATCGAGATGACCCACTTGGGCTCGGGCATCTGCTCCCAGAGTTGCCGGATCACCGGCGCCATCTTGTTGGAGACCCGGCCGGCGATAATCATCAGGTCGCTCTGCCGCGGCGAAGGGCGGAACACCTCGGCGCCGAAGCGCGCAATGTCGAACCTCGACGCCCCCATGGACATCATTTCGATGGCGCAGCAGGCCAGGCCGAAGGTCATGGGCCAGATCGAGCTTTTACGCATCCAGTTGACGGCGGAATCGAGGGTGGTCAGCACAACGCCCTCGGGCGTGGGATTGCCGAAGGTCAGGTCGCGGACAACTTTCTTGCCGTGCTCGAGGGTGACGTAGGGGCCGAAGTTGAGCTCGGGCATGTTTTTATTCTAACCCACGGAGCGAACGAATGCGTCCCTCGCTACGTGGGTAGGCGCGGTTGTTTCTCCTCAGGAAGGATGGTTATTTCACTGGCGTCAGCCGAAAGATGCGCGAGCCGTGCGACTCGA
>CAYOUY010000317.1:0-15122 GCA_964407245.1 uncultured Acidobacteriaceae bacterium | reverse complement strand
AAGGCCTTCGCCGCTTGCGCGGGTGCCGTGCTTCTGTATTTCCCCGTGCAGTCGTTCCAGCGGACGTGCAACATTTCCAGAAACATGCGCGAGCCATCCGTCAGCGGGTGAATGCGCGTTCCGCCGCTGTGTCCCCAAAGTACGGGGACTTCCCGTACCTGGAAGCCGAACTTGCGCGCGAGGAAAAGTATCTCAGGATCGAATCCCCAGCGTTCGATTCTTTGCAGGGGAAAGATCGTCTGGGCCGCCGACCGCTTGAAGGCCTTGAAGCCGCATTGTGTGTCTTTGAATTTCAGCCCCAGCGTGAGGCGCAGGAGTAGGTTGAAGATGCGTCCGAAGAGCTGCCGGTAGAGCGGTTGCCGCCGGGTCTGAGTCTCGGCGCGCAGCCAGCGTGAGCCGATAGCGATGTCCGCGCCCTCCTCCAGAGCTTGAATGAGTTTGGACGCTTCTTCGATCGGCGAAGACAGATCGGCATCGCTGAAAAGCATGACCTGGCCGCGCGCGTTGAGCATCCCGTTGCGCACGCTGTATCCCTTGCCGCGATTGCCGGGATTCTCGAGCAGCTGCAATGAACGTTCTTTCGCCGCGAAACTGCGGACAATTTCTGCGGTGTTGTCGCGTGAGCCATCGTTAACCACGATGACCTCGGCCTCCCAACCCTGTGCCTGCACGTAGGCCAGCACCCTTTCGAGCGTCGCGCCCAGGCGCGCCCCTTCGTTATAGGCCGGAATGACGATGCTGTAAGTGGGCGGCAAGATTCTCAGTACCCAGTACTCGGTACCCAGTCATTCAGTTACTCAGTGATTGTACCGGAGGAAGCGAGGTTCGCCCGGCCGGAGGGAGTGCGGACTCGCAGGTTGGAGCTTGGGTGCGGCTTTACGCCACCTGGCGCTTCTGTTCGAGCATGGAGAAGTATTCGCCGACAAGTTCGGCATCCCACAGGCCACGCCGGGCTTCGTCCCGCATGGTTTCCGCGGCTTGTTCGTGGGTCAGCGGCGCTTTGTAGGAGCGGGCGGTGCGCAGGGCGTCGTACACGTCAACCACTTGAAGAACTCTGGGCAGCACGGGAATATCTGCGCCGCTCAAGCCGTCGGGATAACCTGAGCCGTCGGTGTGCTCGTGATGGTGCCGGATGATGGGCAGCACCAGTCGCAGCGAACGCAACGGCCGGCAGATATTTTCGCCGGTAATGGGATGCTGTTTCATGATTTCCCATTCGGCGGGCGTAAGGTCGCAGCCTTTTTTCAGAATCTCATCAGGCACGGCGATCTTGCCGATATCGTGCAGGTATCCGCCGCGCTTCAGGGCCAGGATGGAGTCTTCGTCCATGCTAAGGTAATGGCCCAAATCGGCGGCGCGGACGGAAAGGCGTTCGCAATGGCCTTCGGTGTAAGGATCGCGGCCCTCCACGATCAGCCCCAGCGTGCACAGAACCGAATCGGCAGTTTCCAGTTCGTCGGTGAATTCTTTCAGGCGCAGCAGCGAACGGACGCGAGCAATCAGTTCCTCGGCGAGGACAGGTTTGTTCAGAAAATCGTCGGCGCCGGCGTCGATGCCGCGGACCTTGTCGCTGCTGTCGCTCAGTCCGGTGATCAGCACGAAGGGGATGAGGCGGGTCGCGGGATTTTCCTTCAATGAGCGGCAGAAATCGTAGCCCGATTTGCCGGGCATCATCACGTCGGACAAGATCAGATCCGGGACCTGACGGCGCACTTCGGCTTCGGCTTGCTCGGCGTTCGCGGCCGTGATGACGTCGTATCCGCGGATGGTGAGCAACTGGCTCATGAGGCCGGCGATCGAGGGCTGGTCGTCTACGACCAGAATCCGCGGGGCGCGCCGTCGTGGTAAAAGGTCACCCATATCCTGGTAAGAAGCCCCTTTCTGCCTCGAAGTTGTCCTTGCGGCGGATCGTGGCAACGGGGAAGTTGGAGTCGGGGCTTCCATGTCGGAGTCTCGAATCGGTTCTTCTGATTCTACCGCCATTCTGCGACTCGCGCCGGGACTGCCGCCAGCTTTTTTGGAACGTTAGCACCAATCGTGCACTACGACTATTCCCACTTCGGTACTCCTGAGGTTGCGGATGTGATTGGAGGCCTTGCCTCCGAGTAGGTGGCCTGCCTAGCCTTTTGGGATGCGAAAGTCTACGTCCGTTCGGCTCGGCGCCTGCTTGAGCCTTATTTTGATGACGATTGCTGCGAATGCGGCCACCAAAGTTCACCTGATTGCGTTCGGTAAGTGGATCTCTGTGCAGTGGCCGGTGGAGACGGACGAAAAAGAGGCCAAGCCTCTGCTGCTTAAGATTCGACCGCTGATCGTAGATGAGCGCATCAAGGAGTACACGCTGGGCGCGCCTCACGATGTGACCGACCGGCTCTTTGTGGTGCGGCGCGTGTTTCGTTTGAACGACAGCCTTCCCGAGGAAACGGTGCCGCACTGGCAGTGGGAGCGCGGCGGGTGGTTGCTGGTGGATCGCGTGACGGGAAAAATTTCGCCGATCAGTCTTCCCGAGTTCGACGTGTTTTATTCCGCAGCGAGCTGGTATCGCGACTATGTCGCCTATTGCGGAGTGTCGGACGACGGAAAGAGAACATATGCGATCGTAGCGCAGATCAGCCGGCGCAAACCGGTGCTGAAGAAACCGCTGTCGGACGAGGGCGTCAGTGGCGATGCGCCCGATTCGGCCTGTCCGGCACCGTCGTGGCAGCGAGGTCCGGTGAGAGTGAGTTTTGAGCCGGCGGGTGGCGCGAGGCAGACGTTTGCCATCCGTGGGCACGCGGCGGATGTGGTGAACGATGCAGGGGAAGAGGAAGAAGGGGTGAAGTGACTTCTGATTGCAGATTCTAGATTTCAGATTGCAGATTTGATTGCGCCCTGGTTGCGGGTTTTATTCCGAAATCCGCAATCTCAAATCTGAAATCCCTAGTCGCCTGCCGCTTCAACGGCGGGCAGTTCCTCGGCGACAGTTCTCTCTTTCACTTTTGCGCTGGTAACGAGAATGACCGACAGCACCACGATCGCGCTGCCGCACAGGATAAAGCGATCCACGCGCTCATGAAGGATCAGCCAGCCGAGAAATACGGCCACGACGGGATTGACGTAGGCATAGGTGGAAACCTTGGACGTCGGGACATGCTCCAGCAGCCAGATGTAGGCGGTGTAGCCGATCCAAGAGCCGCACACGACGAGATACAGCACGGCGCCCAGACTGCGGGCGGTCCAGGTGACGCGCGAGAGGTCGCCGTTGAGCAGCGCGAAGATGAAATTCCCCGCCCCCGCTGCGGTGACTTGCCAGCCGGTGGCACCGAACAGGTCCATGCCTGACTGCCAGCGCTTGGAGAGCACCGATCCGAGGGCCCAGCTGAATGATCCGCCGATCAGGCTGAGCGATGCCCACAACTCGCGGCGACCGAGCGAGCCTGCCTGCAACTGCGGCCAGACCAGCACAAACAGCCCGACGATTCCGAGGGCCAGGCCTGCCTTGCCACGGCCGGAAATGTGGTGGTCGCCGAGCAGAAGCGAATCGAGCACCAGGAACCACAACGGCGTAATGGCGATGATCAGCGCCGCCAGTCCCGAGGAGACCGAGAGTTCGGCGTACGAGAGAGTGAGATTGCCGCCCATGAGCAGGAGCAAACCGACGATGGCAGACAGCATGATCTGCCTCGGGGGGTAAAGAATCTTGTGGCCGGTAGCGGCGCAGACCGCTAGCATGACCACGCCCGCCACCGAGAAGCGCAGCCCGCACATGAGCGCCGGCGGGATGGATTGTACCGCGATGTCGATGCCGAGGTAGGTCGATCCCCAGAACAGATAGACCAGACCGAAGGCGAGAAACACCATCCACCGTTTTGGGCGCTGTGCGGAGTGCATTTGCCGTCGGAGAAGAACAGGCGAAACTACACCCTATCAGACGAACGTGGCGCCGGATTGGATTCTAAAGATGATGGGCCTTATTGCAGTCCTAATTTTGAGGTAGGTCAGGCCGCGCGGTCCGGCAAGGCTTGGATTGACTAAAATCCACAACAATATCCACCCAGCCTTCGCGCTCGTCGAGTTTCTGTTCAACGTGCGCGACTGAGCGAGATCCCGCTACCGATAGCTCCCGTATCTCTCCGGTGTAGAGATCGCCGGGTTTCACTCGAAATCCCTCGAGTAAGCGGCTCTTGGTCTCTAGGTCCACTCCGACAATCTCGACACTCCGCAAGCGAAACTGCCTTCCCTCGTCCACGTCAATTGTGAGGTTTGCAATTCCAGTGTCGTCGAGGTCCGTCTCGGGCACGGGGGTCGTGTTGATGTAGCCATCCGAATCGTACAAGGCGCGGAGGTCCTCCAAGCCCTTGGCAATTTTTTCTCGGCTGAAGATATCGCCGCGCTGGATCGGAAATAAATCACGGAGCTGCTGGGCCGGAAAGTGCGGCGCACCGACTATATTAAGGTCTCCGAGGCGGTATTGCGGGCCAGCGTCGACAACCTGGACCACGATGTCGTAGCGGGGGGACAAATCCGCGCTGATTCTCCGCCTTTCGCCGCTGACTTGGACCTTGAAGTAACCGGCATTTTGGTAAGCCGCACGAACCCGCTCAGCAGCCTCATCGACGAGATTGGTAGCTCCCTGATCCGGATCAGCCTGGGTGGCAAACTCCATCGGGCCGTCGATTATCGACGCAGCTTCTTCACGCAACTTGGTCGAAATCTCTTCCTGCGTTTCAGCGGGAAGTAAGCCAGCATTGATGAAGACTATGTTACCGATCCGCACTGGCGAAGTCGGCACGGGCGGGCAGGTCTGAGCCAAAACACCAGGCGAACCTAGCAGGAGGCATGCCGCTAACGAAAAAAGGCGCATCGCTCCGCTCCCTTATTCCCCTGGAATTATAGTCCCTCCGTTACCAAAGGGGGTTACGCCGCTTGCGGCTTCCAGCTATAATCAATGCGTGATGTTGACGGTGTGCGATGCTGCAGAATCATTCCAACTCGCGTGTGCAGAGTCCGCGCCGGCCTGAGTGCTGGCTGCATTGTCTGGTGTGTCCGCGGCGATATCGCGCCAATCTGCCATCGCGCCTTCGTCCCAACCTCTTCGGTAGCGACTAGCTGTTTCCTCCGCTGACTCCGCCTCGGCGTTTTGTCTTCCGAACCGGCACGCTTGAACCAGAGCTGCTCCCGAGGTCCGATCCACCGGCAATCTGATCAGAACGCGGAACCCTCAGGGGCTAAAGCCCGCAAAGATCACTGGCCGCAGACGGCACGACTGAAAGTCGTGTCCTTCCCAAAACGGAGAATCCCATGACTACCGGAACGATTCTTAACGAAACCAGGACTGCAAGAACGATCGGTCCCAAGATCAAGACCGCTCTGCCGGGCCCCAACGCCAAGCGCGTGCTCGAGGGCGATCAGAAATACGTTTCGCCGTCGTATACCCGTTCTTACCCGATGGTGGCCAAGAGCGGCCGTGGCATCGTGGTGACCGACGTGGACGGCAACGAATTCTTTGACTTTTCCGCCGGCATTGCCGTGACTTCGACCGGCCACTGCCACCCCGACGTGGTGGCCGCCATTCAGAAGCAGGCGGGCGAACTCATCCACATGTCCGGCACGGACTTCTACTACGAAAGCATGGTGGAGCTGGGCGCACGGCTGTCGAAGATTGCTCCCATGGCAGGCCCGCACCGCGTTTACTACGGCAATTCGGGCGCCGAAGCGATTGAGTGCGCGCTGAAGCTCGCGCGTTATCACACCAAGCGGCAGAACGTGATCGCATTCTTCGGCGCCTTCCACGGGCGGACCATGGGCGCGCTGTCACTGACGGCGTCGAAGCCGCAGCAGCGGCGGCGGTTCGCGCCGCTTGTGCCGGGCGTAACGCACGTGCGTTATCCCGACGTGTATCGCGGCTGCGTCGGCGGCGCGCAGGAGGCCGACAATTTCGCGCTCGGCTGCGCCCGCTTCATCGAGGAAAAATTGTTCAAGACCACGCTGCCGCCGGAGGAAGTGGCAGCAATTTTTGTCGAGCCGGTACAGGGCGAGGGCGGCTACGTCATCGCTCCGAAAATTTTTATGCAGGAACTGCGGCGAATCTGCGACCGTCACGGCATCATGCTGGTGCTTGATGAAGTGCAAAGCGGCATGGGCCGCACGGGGAAATGGTGGGCGGTGGAGCACACGGGCGTCGAGCCGGACATGGTTTGCATCGCCAAGGGCATCGCTTCCGGCATGCCGCTCGGCATCACCCTGACTCGCGCGGAAATCATGGATTGGGTGCCGGGTTCGCATGCTTCGACGTTTGGTGGGAATCCGATTTGCATTGCCGCGGCGCTGGCTACGCTCGACGTGATCGAGAAAGAGCATTTGCTGGAGAACTCGACCAGCGTGGGCAATCACATTCTGCAGCGCATGGCCGACTGGCCGAAGAAATTGAAGCTGGTAGGCGATGTGCGCGGGCGTGGCCTGATGATCGGCGTCGAAATCGTGAAGGACAAGGTGACCAAGGAATACGGCGCCGCCGAGCGCGACCGCATTGTCGAAGGAGCTTTCGAGCGGGGCGTGTTGTTCCTGGGCTGCGGGCCGAGCACGATTCGCATCTGCCCGCCGCTGGTCGTCACGAAGGAGCAGGCTGACGTTGCAGTGGATGTGCTCGAGGAGTGCATCAAGCAAGTCGGGGCGTAAGACGACTCTGGTGCTGTCACGCCTCGCTGCGCTCGGCGGGGCGGACGAATGCGTCCGCCCCCTACATTGCTTGCTCACGCTTTCTTTTCTTTGGGACAGTCCACCAGGATTGGGTAGCCGCTTTTCTCCTGAGCCGGCTTATTTGCTTGCGGGCAAACCTACCCGCTTAACAAGGTCCTGGTATGCGGGCTCGTTGTGGAGGCTGTTGAATGCAGAGTCGCCTTTGACCTGGACGACCAACTCGTCATGCCGGTCGTAGGCGAGTTTCAGGAACTGCAGCGCTTCCTGGCTGTTTCCTAGCAGGGCGTCGGTTTGCGCCAGTGCATACGGCGACAAAGAACCGTCCTGGTAAAGTCTGGTTTCGAGCGCGCGGATGTTCTGCAGCATGCCGCGAGCGCCGCGTTCGGCATAGCCCTTCTCGGCGGCATCGACCAACCTCAGGGCGGGATTGTCTTTCACGAGAGTCGCTTCCAGCTTCCACTCCTTTAGGTAGCCCGCATAGTTCTCCTCGCGGAAATAGACTTCCTTGAGATAGCGGTGCGGTGAGATGAAATCAGGTTCGGTCCCTTCCATCTGCCTCAACAGCGAAACTCCTTCGTCACATCGGCCGGCCGCGCACAGCAGGTTGCCCTTGTCCGCGAGGATGGCCTTCGATGCCGGGTCGAGAGTTTGTGCGCGTTCAATTTCGAGCAGCGATTCGGGATGGCGACCCACCGTGGACAAGTAGGTGGCATACCAGTGGTGAGCAATGGCATTGCTCGGATTCAGTTCAATGGCGCGGCGGAATTCGCGTTCCGCCGCGGCCGCGTCCCAATTTCCCCAAAACAGGGCGAAGGCCAGGGAAGCGTGTGCCTCGGAAGACTGATCATCCAACTCGACTGCTCGCTGCGCTGCCGCCAGTGCCCGCGGGTAGGCCTCGCTGGCTGGCATCATCGTGTACTCGCGCAGCAGGTTATAGCAGTCGGCCAGCCCGACATAGGCCGCAGCATAGTTTGGATCGTGAACAATGGCCTGTGTGAAGTAGTCCAGCGCGCGGTTCAGGGCATCGGGAGTGCGTTTTTCCCAGTAGAAGCGGCCCTTCAGGTAGAACTGCTCTGCTTCGGCTCTGGCCGAACGGACCTGAAGCTCGGGAGCGGCTGCCGTCGCGGCCGGCGGCTTCGCGGTTCCAGCTTTGGCCGCGCGGTGCCCGGGCCAGATGGCCCAAACAGCCAGAGCGATTGCTGCGACTGGAAAGAGCAGAGACCAGCGCAGGTGCAGCCTCGGTTTCGGCGTGGTTCCGGCAGGCTTTTCCTCTTGCGCCTTTTCTTCCTGCGTCTTGACCAGAACCGGCCCGGGGTTGAGCGTGAGCGACGCGACCTGAATTGGGGCAATCCACCGATAGCCCCGGCGCTCGACCGTCTCAATGAAGATCGGGTTGTCGGCGGAGTCACCGAGGGCATCCCGCAGCCGGTTGATGGCGCTGCTGATGCCGTGGTCGAAGTCCACAAAAACGCCTTCCGGCCAGAGGGCTTGGCGGAGCTGCTCCCGGCTCAGCACCTCGTTGGGGTGATCAAGGAGCAGCCGCAATGCACGGAACGGCAGCTCTTGAACTTTGACCTTGACCCCACCCTTTCGTAGCTCGCCCAGGCGGAGGTCGACCTCGAACCGTCCGAATTGGAGGATGCCGTCGCTTTGTGGGGCCGTTTGCATGATTCCTGGTGGCTCGGACCGGAGTCTAGCATCGGTCGGACCGGGCTGAAATCGCCTCATGGTGCCAGTCGGGTAACACTTTCGGCGGTGCGACCACCACCTCTTTCCGAGTGAGAAGCGCGCGCATCTTTCTCATGGAGCGCCATTTAGCACGTGAACTACGTTTGCTGGAGGGGTGAATTGACGATTCCGGCGGGCTGGGTGGAAAGTGGATTCGGTTACCGACGTTTAGCTCCTTACTTCACCTCGCTTGGGGCGAAACTTGTCGGGAGTTTCGCAGCCCAATAGTGCGGTGAAAGTGCGGAGCGTGCGAGAGGGCGCGCTCCGCAAATTCAAGATTTGGACGGGATTGAATTTGTCTGCCGCCTCCGCGGGGGAGGATGGCGACCCAGCCTACGGCTTAGTCCGTAGGCTTTTTTGTCCCGCCCTGCCGCGACAGAACGCGGAAACGGTCGGGCAAACGGCTAACTCCCGGCTAAAGCCAAGGGCAGGACTTGAGTGGGGCCACTCCACCCGTCCCGTTACTTACTCCTGCTTTCCCTTTCCAGAACAGTGAACGGCTCGAATCTCGTCGGCGTGTGAGGCGAATCACATCATTGTGCCGATTCTGACGCTAGCCTCCCATTAACTGGAAATCGTGATTCCTATGCTCCCTGCTCCTCTCACTCGAATGATCATTCGCGGCTTGGACGTCATCACCCAGCGAGTGGGCCCGGACGATGAGAGGACAAGGCGGCAACGCATCGGAGAGCAAGGCGAGGAAGAGGCTTACTTCCACCTGAGAAACCTCGGCTACGCGATCGTGGCGCGCAACTTCCGTTCACCACGCTGCCGCGGAGAAATTGACCTGATCGGCTGGGATGACGATGTCCTCTGCTTCATCGAAGTCAAGACCAGAACTTCACGCGATGTGAAGCCGCCCGAGGCTGCGGTGGACCGTCACAAGCGCCGCGAGGTCGCAGAAGTCGCACGGGAGTACCTGCGGCACTCGCCACCATTGTGCCAGTGGCGATTCGATATCGTGAGCGTATACTATGACGGTCGAGCGGTCCGCCCGCAGATTGACGTGTTTCGGAATGCCTCCCTAGCGGCGTAAAATACAGAGTTTGCGCACTCCATCGAAAGGATTTAGTACGTGCCGGAACTGAGAAAAGATCCGATTGTTGGCCGCTGGGTCATTATTTCGACCGACCGGGCCAAGCGACCGACAGATTTTGTCCGCGAGAATATGAAGATCAAGGGCGGCTTTTGCCCCTTTTGTTACGGAAACGAGAGCAAGACGCCTCCCGAGATCCAGGCTTACCGCCCTAGTTCGAATGGCGGAGCGCCACAGCGGGATACCCCAGGATGGACGGTCCGCGTTGTGCCCAACAAATTCCCTGCCCTGGGGATCGAGGGCAATCTGAACCGACAGGCCGAGGGCATGTTCGATCGCATGAACGGCGTCGGGGCGCATGAAGTCATCGTCGAGACTCCCGACCACAATGCCAGTCTGGCGACCCTGCCTCCCAAACGAATTGAAGACATTCTCTGGACCTTCCGGGACCGAATTCTCGATCTCAAAAAGGACCGCCGGTTCAAATACATCCTGATTTTCAAGAATCACGGGGAGGCTGCCGGGGCGTCGCTGGAGCACGCTCACTCCCAGCTCATCGCCCTGCCCATCCTTCCGATCAACGTGACCCAGGAACTCGAAGGAGCCAAGCAGTACTTTCTCTATAAAGAACGATGCGTATTTTGTGACATTATCCGACAGGAGATGGACAGCGGCAGTCGCATAGTCAGCGAGAACGAGAACTTCGTTACGGTGGCGCCGTACGCTCCGCGCTTCCCCTTTGAGACATGGATTCTGCCCAAGCAGCACGAATCGGCGTTTGAGAATTCGTCGTCGCACATGTTCGAAAACCTGGCCCGGGCGCTGAAGAACCTGCTCGGCCGCGCCGACCGCGTGCTCGACAATCCGCCGTACAATCTGGTGATCCACAGTTCCCCGGTGCAAGACCCGACCAACGACCACTATCACTGGCACATTGAATTCATGCCGAAGCTCACCAAGACGGCGGGATTCGAGTGGGGCACGGGATTCTACATCAACCCGACTCCGCCGGAAGAAGCGGCGAAATTCCTGCGTGAGGCGAACGTGGAAGAATCGCAACCGGCTCCGGTGAGCTGAGCGGTTTAGAAGAAATCTTGGAAGCCATAAAATGGGGCACGGCGTGAGAGGCCGTGCCCGTTCCATTGTGGCCGGAGAGAGAGAAGGGCCTACAGCTGAAGGGCCCTTACCAGGCAGAATAAGCGGAGCTGGCCCCGGATTTGTCAACAAAATGTAAAAACTTGGCTGGAGGCTTGCAATCAGGGGAGCAGACAGTTTTGCAGGCGTATCGGGCCGTCGCCTTGATCGTTGACCCAGTACTCGTAAGGAATCAAACAGCGCCTTCGCGCCGGGGTACGGTCATGCTTGAGTGCGATCAGGCTTGCGTACGATCTTGGAACTCTTCGTGCCAAGCCATCTGAATGGCCTCGAGTTTGGCCTCGTTTGAGGCCTTGGGATCGCCAGCGAAGCCGGGCAGTTCGGTGACATAGCGATGCAGGTCGGTGAACCGGACCGCCAGCGGGTCGAGTTCCGGGTGAGTTTCAGAAAGCAGAATGCCGATATCTTCGGCGTCGTCCCAGGTCAGTGATTTCGGCATAGTGTTTGAGGTTGCAAAGTGGCAAGGTGGCAAAGTTGCAAGGTTGCTAGGGAACAGCCTGGCGTTTTCACCTTGAACATTGAAACCTAGAAACTTTGAAACCTGCCTCCTAGTGATGTTCCTCAGAAACGTAATTCCGGTTCCAGGCGGGGATCTCCACAACGACCTTGCCCGGCTTGACGATCTGCGCCTGGCAGCCGAGACGCGAGTTTAGCTGGAGATCGGCTGCCATGTCCAACCGGTCGGCCTCGTCGTCATCGATCTGGGAAAGATTCGCGGCGCCTTCCTTCACCCAGACGTGACACGTGGTGCAGGCGCAATTGCCTCCGCAGGCGTGGTCGAGCGGAATGCCGAAATTCAGGGCAATGTCGAGGATCGATTCCTCTTTGCCGTGATCTTCGTACGGCAGTTTTCCGTGCTCGAATTGCACCGTTTTGCCTTCGGGCAAGAACGTGATCTGCACCATATTTTCGCCGATCGGGTTTTCGCCGGGAGCGTCTTCAGTAGCGGCTCCAGCGCCTTGTGCTTTTTCTTCTGGCATTTTCTACCTCAAATGTCTTCCCCTTGTCATCCTGAGCGAAGCGAAGGATCTATGCAGCTCCCGGCCAGTTGCATAGATCCTTCGGCGCAAAATGCGCGCCTCAGGATGACAGAACAAATCACTTAAATTCCGCTTTCGCCATGGGATGCGGCGCCGTCACGTCTTCGCCCGGATCTGTCTCGTCCATGGTCTTGCCCTTGAGCGCCGACGAAACTGCCGTGTCCATCATCAGTTCAGCCAGACGCATCGTGCCCTGGTTCAGTGCGTCGATGGCCTTGCGAATCGCCGGATAGTCATCTTCGGCGTTCACCGCGTTGAGTGATTTTTCCATCTTGGCGATTTGCTTTTTCTCGTCGCTTGTGAGCTGCCCCCAGGCCGCAGATTTCTTGCCCTTCTCCAGCGCTGCCAGAATGGTTGCCGCTTCGTTGCGCGCTTCGATGAGCTGGCGGCGGCGAAAATCTTCCTCGGCATTGTCGAAAGAATCAAGAATCATGCTCTCGACCTGATCGTCGGTCAGGCCGTAGCTGGGCTGAACCTGAATTTCCGCTTCTTTTCCGCTGCGCTGCTCGCGTGCGGTAACGTTGAGAATGCCGTTGGCGTCGATCAGGAACTTGACCTCGACGCGAGGAATTCCCGCCGCCATCGGTGGAATGCCCTTCAGATCGAAGCGAGCCAGAGAGCGGCAATCCTTGGCCAGTTCGCGCTCGCCCTGCAACACGTGAATCGCGACGTTAGCCTGGCCGTCGATTTGTGTCGTATAGAACTGCGTGGCTGAGGCCGGAATCGTGGAATTGCGCAGAATGATCTTGTCAGTGACGCCGCCGGCGACCTCAATGCCGAGCGACAGCGGAGTCACATCGAGCAGCAGCATGTTTTGTGTGGCCTGGGACCCTCCGCCAAGAATGACCGCCTGCACGGCGGCGCCGAGAGCAACAACCTCGTCAGGATTCAGATCAACGTGCGGCTCGCGGCGGAACATTTCTTTCACCAGCGCGCGAACCTTCGGAATGCGCGTGGAACCGCCCACCAGAACGACTTCATCAATCTGTTCCGGCTTGAGGTTTGCGTCTTTCAACGCCTGCTTGCACGGGCCAACCGTGCGGTCGATGATCGGCTGAACGAGTTGCTCGAACTGGTCGCGGGTAATTTCCCGCTGATAGCGCTTGCCGCCTGGCAGTTCGACGTCGAGTTTGACGGACGGCTGCGACGAGAGCGCGATCTTGGCCTCGATGACGGCCTTGCGAATCGCCTGCACGGCTTCGGCGTTGCGGCGAAGATCGAGACCGAGGTCGCCGCCAATGTCGTCGAGCGCGATGGTGATCAGCAGGTTGTCAATGTCGTCGCCGCCGAGATGCGTGTCGCCGTTGGTGGCAACGACCTCGAAGATGCCGTCGTGAAGTTTGAGAATCGAAATGTCGAACGTGCCGCCGCCGAGATCGTAGACGGCGACGATGCCGTTCTGTTTCTTGTCGAGGCCGTAGGCGAGTGAAGCGGCCGTCGGTTCGTTGACTAGGCGAAGGACGTCAAGTCCCGCGATGCGTCCGGCATCTTTCGTAGCCTGCCGCTGCGCGTCGTTGAAATACGCGGGAACGGTAATGACGGCTTTCGTGACCGGGCCGCCGAAATAGCGTTCGGCGTTGCGCTTGAGCTGGCGCAGAATGAGCGCCGAAATTTCGGGCGGAGTGAAGGTCTTGTCACTGAGCTTAATCCGCAGCACTTCGCCCGGCTGCAAGTCTTCGGCCAGGCGGAACGGAAAAAGCTTCAACTCTTCCTGAATGTCTTCGATGCCGCGTCCCATCAGGCGCTTGATCGAGTAAACCGCGCGCTCGGGCGTTTCGATCAGCAGGTTGCGGGCGGCGTTGCCGATGACCGGCTGATTGCCGCGGTCCAGTGCCACGACCGAGGGCACAAGATTGGACCCGTCCTCGCCCGGAATGACGACAGGGGTATCCCCTTGCATGAAGGCCACAAGTGAATTCGTGGTTCCCAGGTCGATGCCGACGATGTGTCCGGTTGCCATCCTTTAGTTTTCAATCTTCCAGCGCTGCGTTCACATCCCTCACCAGGTTGCGGATGTAACTGCGGCGGTTCAGAACGTCCACCATCTTGGCGGTGATCTTGGCGCGTTCTTCGGCCGGCGCTTTGGAGCCGTGGTTGCGTTCGATGAGGCTATCCCAGTCGGTCCAGTATGTTTGCAGCTCCTGCAGCAACGCTTCATGCTTGGCTTCAAGTGCGAGTTTGTGCTTGCCGATGTCCGCCGTCAGCGCGGGATCATCCTCGCCCATTTTCTTGTTCATGCGCAGTTCTTCGAGCTGCATGTTGAGTTCGAAGACTTCTTCCAGCAAATCCGGCGGAACGATCTGCTTCTTGATTTCCCCCGTGGCGCGGGCCTGCTCGGTGGCGCTCTTCGACTGCTCTTCGAGAGCTACGCCCTCCAGGTGCAGAAGATATTCCGTCCGCTTGATCGGGTCGCGCAGCGTGCGGTAGGCGTCGTTCAGCATGGAACTTTGTTCCAGACTCCATTCCTGCTCATGGCTTCCGGCGCGCGCGTTCAGATCCGGATGCAGCCTTCGGCTGAGTTCGTAGAAGTCCTTTTCCAGCGCAGCGACGTCAATATTGAGTTTGGGCGGCAGCCCGAAAAAGGTGAAGTAATCCACCGGAGCCGGCGGCTGCACCTTGCCGCACGACTCGCAGAAGTGCGCGGCGCGCATGGACCCGCACGACCAGCAGGTGTGCGTTCCCTCCGGCAAGGGTTTCGGACCGATCGCGGTAAGAGCAGACTTTGTCATTTCGTTTTCAGAACCTAATTCTTAGAATCCAGTTCGAAATCCCAGTTGCAAATCCTCACACCAGCTCGGCGCAGGCCGGAGCCTGTACAGAAACCAGGTTGTCCGGTGGCGCGTGCCGTTGCGCGGACAGGAGTGTCCGTGCCACACAGACATCAGGCCGAGAACGAGGTCCCGCAGCCGCAGGATTTCGTCGCCTGAGGGTTTACGAACACGAAGCCCTGTTGCATCAGCGTTTCCTGATAATCCAGGGTCATGCCATGCAGGTAGATAAACGACTTCGGATCCACGAAGACCCGCACGTCCCCGAACTGGAAGATGCGGTCGCGCTCGCGCGGCTGCGTGTCGAAGCGGATGTTGTAGCTCAGACCCGAACACCCGCCTCCCTGCACCCCGAGCCGCAAGCCGCCTTGCTCGGGCGAAATGCCTTCCTTGGCCATCGCACTGCGAATTTTGGCGATCGCCTTGTCGGTCACGGCAATGCCTTTGGCGGCGGTGGTTGTATTTTCTGTTGCGGTCGTCATAAGGTTTCAGCCCCGGGCTTTGAGCCTCGAGCTACGAGTAACCCCAGCTGCTCGCAGCTCGTGGCTCGAAGCGTGCAGCTACTTCGCTGCTTCGGCTGAGACCGGCTTCGGCGTTTCCTGCTTCTTCTTCCAGTCTCCAATCGCGGCGCGGATGGCGTCTTCCGCCAGCACCGAGCAATGGATCTTCACCGGCGGCAGCGACAGCTCCTTCACGATCTCAGTGTTCTTGATCGTG
>CAYOUY010000316.1:0-17175 GCA_964407245.1 uncultured Acidobacteriaceae bacterium | reverse complement strand
TTTGTGGCGAAAATGCAGAACCTGAAGGTGGGAGATCCATTCGACGAGAAAACCGAACTGGGACCGCTCTCCACGCCCGATGCCGTGAAAGACCTCGATGCTGACGTGCAAAAGAGCGTGAAAGCCGGAGCCAAGCTGCTGACCGGCGGGCATCCTCTCGGGCGTCCGGGGAATTACTACGCGCCGACGGTGTTGACGAATATACCGAAGAACTCGCCGGCGTATGGGGAGGAATTCTTTGGCCCGGTGGCCTCGATTTTCCGGGTGAAAGATCAGGATGAAGCGATCCGCATCGCCAACGACGTCCGCTTCGGCCTCGGCGCCAGCGTGTGGACGAACGACGAGAAAGAGCGCGAGCGCTTCATCAACGAAATCGATGCGGGGATGGTGTTCGTCAATAAAATGGTCGCGTCAGATCCGCGCATTCCCTTCGGAGGGGTGAAGGCCTCAGGCCATGGGCGGGAGCTGAGCGCAGTCGGGATGCGGGAGTTCTTAAACGCGAAGACGGTGTGGGTCGCGTAGGGGAGAGGACTCAGCATTTCGGCGAGCCGGGCGTGGTCGCGCTGGAAGTTACGGAGCCTCCGCGTCTGCCTGCGCTTTGGCCAGTGTCGGCCCGGGCGGCGCTGCCTCCGACACCAGATCCAGCCACGGGCAGTTATCGGCGGCAACGCGGTGAACCGCAACCTGCAGCCTGTCGCCGGCTCCGTCATAGCGCACCCAGACGACACGGAAGCGTGCCTTTTTTCCGGCGTAGAGAATGCCCACCAGATCGCCGGACTGCAGATCTGTGTCGATTCCAGACAGAAGAGCTCCGCTCAGACTGATGTCGCGAGCGCGCGCTGGCTGCATAAAGCACTCGCCGTGAGTATCAACTCCCCACACGACGAGCTCTACATCAGTGTCGAAGCGGGGTTCGTGCCGGCGGTCAATCATGCAAATCTCCGAAGCTGGCCTGCAAGGCTGGCCTGAATTCGCAGAGTTGCCCGCGAGCGATCACTGGCGCGTATTCGCGGGCAGCCCGATTTCGTACGGCGACTACTAGCTCACGGCGACCACGAAGAACGATTGCGAATGGCGATTGCGAACGTCCAGGCGATTGGTTGGGGAGCGGCGCAATGGTCCAGCTCGTGTCAGATACCTGGACTCGCAATGCCTATCGCTGGTTTCAGGGTAGCGGGGGTGGGCGCAGGAGTAAAGGTTTCTTAGCGAGTTCTAACGGGGTAAACCGCTGCTGATTCCCGATCCAACATGAGCCCAAAATGGGAACGCTGGAAGCCGCAGCGCTCATCGAGTCGAACTTCCTTACTGCCTCAGCGTCATCCCGCTCAGCACCGCCTGCTGCTTGGCGATCAACTGCTGCACGCCCTGCCGAGCCAGCGCCAGCATTTTCGCCAACTGCTGCTCGTCGAAGACCTGATGCTCGGCCGTGGCCTGCACTTCGACCATCTTGTGGCCGGCGGTCATGACGAAGTTCATGTCTACATCGGCGCGCGAGTCTTCTTCGTAGCAGAGATCGAGCAGAATCTCGCCGTCCACAATTCCCACGCTCACGGCGGCCACGAAATCCTTCAACGGGACCGAGGTCAGCGTTCCCGCTTCTACTAATTTTTCGAGCGCCAGCCCGAGCGCGACGAACGCGCCTGTGATCGAGGCCGTGCGCGTGCCGCCGTCGGCCTGAATCACGTCGCAATCAATCCAGATGGTGCGCTCGCCGAGGCGCGCCAGATCGGTGACGGCGCGCAGGCTGCGCCCGATCAGGCGCTGGATCTCGTGCGTCCGTCCGCTCGGCCGGCCTTTCGCGACCTCGCGCGGCGTGCGGGTCAGCGTGGAGCGCGGCAGCATGCTGTACTCGCTCGAGATCCATCCTTTGCCGGAGTTGCGCAGAAATTGGGGCACGGCTTCTTCGATCGAGGCCGTGCAGATCACCCGCGTGTTGCCCACTTCAATGAGCACCGAGCCTTCGGCCGTAGAGATAAACCCCGGCGTGATAGTGACGGGACGGAGCTGGTCCGGAGAGCGATTATCCGAGCGATAGAACATGACCTCGGATTGTAACGCAATGAGAAGAAAGGGAATCCAACTATTGACAGTAGATATATCGTTAGATATATTTAACGAAGGATCGAAAGAAAAGGAGTTCGAAACAATGTACGGAAGATGTGGAAGTTGGTGGGGTGGTCGATTGTCTACGCCGTTTGTGGGCGCAGCATTTCCCTGGGGCCGCGGAGGCCGCTGGGGAAGGTTCTTTGGCCCGGGCGAAATTCGCCTGGCGCTACTCTCCCTGCTCGAAAGCGGCCCCAAGCATGGCTACGAACTGATGAAAGAGCTGGAATCGAAGTCGAGCGGCGTTTACAAAGCCAGCGCCGGAGCCGTTTACCCTGCGCTGCAGCAACTGGAAGACGAAGGCCTGGTCACGTCGGATCAGTCGGAGGGAAAACGGAAGTACTCGCTCACTGACGCGGGCAAGGCTGAACTGCAGCGCGAAGCCGAAACGGTCAAGCGAATCTGGTTTCGCGCCCAGGAAGCGGGCAGCTGGGTATTTGGGCCGGAAGGTGTCGAAATGGCTCGCCCGGCGGCGGCTGTGATGAAAGTCGCCCTTCGAGTCGCCTCGCGCCACTATAACGACTCGGGCAAGATTAACAAGCTGCGCGAAATTCTGGAGCGGGCCAAGCTCGAGATCGAGGCGCTGGAAAAATCGTCGTAACTATCCAATTTGTCATTCCGAGGAGCGACGCGACGAGGAACCTGCTGTTTTGCCGCCTCAGGCACACAGCAGGTTTCTCCCCTTTCGCTTCGCTCGGGGTCGAAATGACAAGGAGTGCGGCTATCTATTGTCCCGACTGCAGCTGCGCCGCCAGCTGGTTCAGCGCGGTCACGTCGTAGAAATCGGAAACATCGGCGTGGCCGGCGAGCGTCTCGCGCTGCCTGCCGTCCACCAGAATCTTCACCTTCAAGACGCCCGGCGTGTTGACTGAAATGGTGTGAATGAGCGACGCGACCGTGAGTTCTTCGACCAGAACGCCGGAACGGTGCGTGTCGGCGAAGGCGGCGTTCACGTCGATCACGGCCACGCCGGGGTCGACCAGAAACACGCTGCGCACGTCGGCGCCCGAACCAAGAACGTGGGGTGAGTTCTTGTCGAGGTAGATCGACAGCAGCGCCCGCAGCAATTCCTCCGCACGCTGCTGGCGCCCGGAAGGCATGGGAATCTGCGCCGACTCCGCCCGCAGGCTGCCGTCCTCATCGAAGGCAACGAACAGAGTCACGCGCTCGGTCGGGCCGGCCACGGGTGGCGCGAGGGGACGGGTGTCGTTCGTCGCGACGGAAGTCGCCGCGGTCTTACGCATGCGCCAGGCGTAGATGCTCATTCCGGTCACCGCGAGCAACAGCACAACCATCGCGATCAACAGTTGACGCGGAATCATAATTGGGTCGCCATCCCTGACGTAGTCGTCCTCACGGCGCGGCTCCGAGTTGATTCTTTGCGGCGGCGATCGCCGTGGCCACGGCGCTGGTCACGAGTTGCTGGTAATCCGGTGCGGTTAGCTGCGACAGGTCCGAGCCTTGCGGCGCGACTTCGACTGCGATGGCCGCCCCCGTGACATTGTTCAGCGGGCGTAGCGGCGCGGTGAGAGTGCGAACCGGAATCTGGCGCTTCTGCAATTCGGCAGCGACGGCAGTTGCCGTGCTCAGGCTCAAAGGCAGCCAGGCATGCTGCGCAGTCGTCCACGAACGGAACTGGCCGCTGTCGTCCTCGCCGTAAGGCAGCAGCGCCGTGTACAGGCGAACGCCCCGCCCGTGCGAAGCTGCGTGCAATGCAATGTAGATGGCGGCGTGATCGGCGTTGGCAAACGCGGCGCGCTGGTCGAGCGACAGGTTCGCGTCGGAGTCGCGCAAGACCAGGGTTGTGATGCCGCGGCTCTCGAGTTCCTGGCGCAGGCTGCGGGCCAGGGCGACGGTGACATCTTTCTCCACGAGCGTCGAGCTGAGAGTCTCGCCATGATCGTCGCCGCCGTGGCTGGCGTCGACCACGGCAAAATATCGGCGCGCGACCGGAGGCGTGGATGGCGCGCTGGCCGCGGGCGCAGGCGATGGGGCGGGCGCCGTTGCGGGGGCAGAGGCCGCGGGTACTGGTTGTGGCACATTCTGCGCCACGTTGGAGTTCGGAGCCGCGGATGTCGGGGTGATCACGATGCTTCGTCCGCCGTTGGTAAACGTGGCGATCACTGGAATGGTGGAGTTCACAGTCACGATCGCCACTCCATTGCCCTCGCTGTAGCTGGCGGACGGGATGGATTTGTTGCCGAAAGTCAGAGTGGGCAGCGCCGGGGCGACCACGGGCTCATGCGAGAACGTCATTCGCAGCGCACCCGGTTCCGTTGCGACCGTGGGGTTGACAGGGGCTGTGAAATTGAAAACCAGGCGCGGCGGATTCTCTCCGGCAAGCGACGCCGTAAAATGCGTCGCCGCGCTGCCGATGAACAAACGCCCCGAGGCCTCATGGAGCGTGACCGGTCCGCCGAGAATACGCGGAAGCAGGAAAGTGAGCGACGCCAGCGGAACCAGACCCCGATTGTTCTGCATCACGAACGTCCCGCCCAGGTCGGCGTCGCGGCCTTGCAGGCGCGCTCGGGTTTTTCCCACCTGGAACTCGCCTTGCACATTGTTGTAGCGCAGACGCCAGCGCTGGCCGTCGAACTTCGCGCTGACTCTGCCCAGAGGTTCAAGCAGTTCCAGCAGGCCGACGTAATCGTGGCCCTCGTGCGGGACCAGCGGAAGCGAATAGTTGGCGGCGACGGAATAGACAGACAAGTGTTTCTCGGGCGCGGCCCCGGAAACCAGAAACGCACAACTCAGAAGCAGTACGGCGGCAAGCTGCGATCGGCGGGTGCGGCTAATCCAGGGCATAGGCGGTGAGACCGCTCAGCAGTTTGGGGTAGAAATCGGTGGATTTCTGCGGCATGACTTCGCCGGCAAAGGCCACGTTACGCACCTGCTGCACCGGGCAGGGATTCATCAGGAACGCGATGTTGGCTGATCCATTACGAACTTGGGCGAGAGCCTCGGAAGCTTCCCGCAGATACGACAGATTCCGCTGGTTGCGAATGGATTCCTCCGAGAGTTTCAGAACTCCCTCGAGGATGACTTTGTGCAACTGCACGACATCGAGAGACTTCTGTCGCGGTGAGAGTCCAGCCAGAAATTGCGAAGCCGCTGCTTTGGGAGAATGCAACACAAATGCGCGATTCGACGTGACTGCCAGCAGAGCCGTTCCCGCTCCGCCAGGCTCACGAAGCAGTGAGGTGGCGCAGTTGGCTTCGATCGAGGCTTTCGTCTCTTCGATCTCGAAAAATTCCGAGCAGGATTTCCGAAAGTCCTCCCCCCAAAATGACTCCAGAGAATGCACCACGCGATGTGTGGGCAGAATCAGCAGGCCAGGATCGTTCATGTTGACGAAGGTCATCATGACGAATTCATGCGGGGCCTGCGGATTTGAGTTACCGGCCGCTGCCCGGCATTCATTTCTATAGTTGAGCGCCGTCTCGTAACGGTGATGACCGTCCGCGATCACCAGCTTTTTGTCAGCCATCTGTTTTTGCAGCGAAATGATGACGGCCGGGTCGAAGACTTTCCACACGCGATGCCCGACGCCGTATTCATCGTCAACGTCAATTGCAGGAGTGCCGGCAGCCTGCGGCGAGAGCAGCGCCTCGATCCCGCCCGAGTCCTCATACAACAAAAACAATTGTTCGTAATGCACACGTGTGGCGCGCAAGAGTTCCAGCCTGTCCGCCTTGGGCTTGGAAAGTGTCTGCTCGTGGCGGAACACAACCTTGGCCGAATAGTCTTCCACGCGGCCCAGGGCAATGAATCCGCGACGCTCCGAACTCGCTCCTGAAGGCGCCGAAAACGTTTGCCGGTAGACGTACACCGAAGGAGCGTCGTCCTGCAGCAGAATTCCGTCGTTTCGCCACGCGCGGCCGTACTCCGCCGCCCGGGTGTACACATTGCTCGCCTGATTGTCTCCGGCCTCGTGGTGGCCCAGGATGATTCGTACGAGGTTGTAAGGGCTGGCGGCGTAATACCGATCCTGCATGGCGGGAGTGATCTTATCGTAGGGCTGGGTAACCACTTGCGAGGCGGCTACGCGTGCAAGATCATAGCGAAACGCGCGAAAGGGAAGAATATCGGCCATAGGAAACCCTTGATTGTAACAAGATGGCGCGTAAGAGGATGATGTTGCTATAAGACGGCGACGTGGCTCGCCGAAGCCTGTAAGCTGGCCCCGCTGTGGGCGCTTTCGGCGGCGATGACATGAATGTGCGACTTCGGGAACCTGTGACGGATTTTTGACAAAAAACCCGACCCTCGCGTGCGAAAGCTGTGCTAACATCCGCGGCAGAGAGGTACGTATGGCCTGCCCGAATCACGGGTTCCGGTCATCTTGCCCGAAGGCCCTAGTCCGTAACACCTGCGCGGATCTGCTTGGGGATCCGATTGCGGCGGCGATACGCAATAAATCCTCTCGCAAGCGCTCCCTGCCGACCTGCATGGGTCTGCCAGTCGTTCTCGCCCTCGCCGCGTTCGTGCTTATCGCCGTCGCTTCTTTCGCACAGACCGACGTGAACGACGTTCACATCGTGCCGCACGAGGTGAAATCGAAGGATATCCCCAAGGAAGAAGTTCCCAAGGAAAACGACGGCGGCCAGAATCTACTCGGCACGAATTCCAAGTTGAGCGCGCGTGTGCGCCCGCTGAAAGTGGACGTCGACCTGGTGCTGGTTCCGGTCACCATTACCGATCCTATGAATCGGCTGGTCACTGGACTCGAGAAGGAAAATTTCCAGTTGTTCGAAGGCAACGCGCAACAGGAGATTCGGACGTTTTCCAGCGAAGATGCTCCTGTATCGCTCGGTGTCATTTTCGATTCCAGCGGCAGCATGACCAGCAAGATGGATCGCGCCAAAGAGGCGGTCATGGAATTCTTCAAGACCGCCAATCCCCTGGACGAGTTTTTCATGATCACGTTCTCCGACGAACCGGAAGAAGTGAGCGACTTCACCAGTTCCGTCGACGAGATCCAGAACAAACTGGTGTTCGCCGTACCTCGCCGCCGAACTGCTCTGCTTGACGCGATTTACATGGGCGTCAGCAAGATGCGGCAGGCCAAGTACGCCAAGAAAGCGCTGCTGATCATTTCCGACGGCGGCGACAATCACAGCCGCTACACCGAAAACGAGATCAAGTCGGTGGTGAAGGAAGCCGATGTGATGATCTACGCCATCGGCATCTACGACCACTTTTTTGCCACGCAGGAAGAGCGGCTGGGACCGGAACTGCTCAGTGAGATCACCGAACTGACCGGAGGCCGCGCCTTCACCATCGACAACCCCAACGACTTGGGCGACGTGGCCACCAAGATCGGCATCGAACTGCGCAACCAATACGTTCTGGGGTACCGGCCCAGCAAAATCGTGCGCGACGGCAAATGGCGTAAGATAAAAGTGAAGCTGCTGCCACCGAAAGGACTGCCGCCGCTCCGCGTGTATGCCAGGACGGGATATTACGCACCTGCCGAATAGGGCCACGAAATTTCTTTTCCTCCTCGCGCTCGTAGTCCTCAACGCGATTCCTCTCCGTCCGCAAGCGGCACCCGCCACGCGCAGCTCCCAAGCTCCCGGCAATTCCCAAGCCGCCCCGTCGCAGTCGTCAAGTCCGTCCCAGGCCGGTACTCCGGCCAGTTCTGCACCAGCGCAGCAGGAGCCGAACCCCAAAAGCGAACAGGGAGTTTTCGTCTTCCGCAAGGATGTGGATGAAGTTCTGCTGCACGCGAGCGTGATCGACGACCACCAGCATATTGTCACGGACCTTGGCCGCGATGCATTCACCGTGTTCGAGGACGGCAAGCCGCAGAACATTCTCTCGTTTCACCACGAGGATATTCCGGTGGCGATGGGCATTGTGATCGACAACTCCGGGTCTATGCGCGAGAAACGCACCAAAGTAAACCAGGCGGCTCTGAACCTGGTGCGCTCCAGCAATCCCCGGGACGACGTCTTCATCGTCAATTTCAACGACGAGTACTACCTCGACCAGGATTTCACCAACGACCTACTCAAGTTGAAAGAGGCCCTGGAGAAGATCGACGCTCGCGGGGGCACGGCGCTCTACGATGCGGTGGTGGCTTCGGCAGATCACTTGAAGAAGAATGCGCGGCTCGAAAAAAAAGTGCTGTTCGTTGTGACCGACGGCGAAGACAACGCCAGCAGCGAGAACCTGGAGAAGGCGGTGAAGGATTTGCAAGAAGAGAACAGTCCGTCGGTGTACGCCATCGGAATCTTGGGCGCGGAAGAACACCCCAAGCGGGCCAAACGGGCGTTGGAGATTCTCGCGCAGCGGACGGGCGGCATTGCATTTTTCCCCAAGACGCTCGATGAAGTGGACGCGATCAGCCGGACCATCGCCGGAGACATCCGGAGCCAGTACGCGATCGGCTATAAGCCGACCAACTCACGCGCCAACGGCGGTTTCCGCATGGTAAAGGTGGAAGCCAAGGCCAAGGGACACGGCAAACTGATGGTCCGCACCAAGAGCGGCTATTACGCCGGCGGACAGCCGGGGGCATCGGCGAGCAAGTGAACCAGGGACTAGGAGCAAGGGGTCAGAGGCCAGGGATCGGCAATTCACCTCCGACCTCCAGCCCCTGACTCCTGACCCCTGTTTTTTCACTGCTTTTCCAACATTTGCGCCGCTGATTCTATGACCGCTGATTCATCCTCCAGCGCCTTGGCCACGCGCCCAATTTCCTGATCGGCCTCGGCGTATCGTTTCTGCTCAATGCCTTCCCGCACGCCCGGTACGGTTTTTACGCCGTATCCGGAATAGACTCCCGGTGCATAGAGCAAGTGCTTGTACCACGAACGCCGCGGCAGACCGTCGTCGTTGCAGAGTTTACGCTCGGTCTCGATGATCTGCGCATTCACCGCACGCAGGAAATCGGCCGAGCGCTCTCCCAGCGAGGCCTGCGCGCTCTGCAAAGCGTGTTTGTAATGTTCGGCACTGTGCGTAAGAGATTCGACGGCGTTTTCCATGGGCGCGAAATTCAAATGCGGAGGAACCTCTTCCTTCGGGGGTGCAACCGTCGGCCGCCGAGGGTCGAAGGTGGCCTTGAATACTCCTTCTTCCAGTTCCTTGTTGCGTTCGCGAATCTCGTCCTGCCTGTCAGCCAGCAGCTTTTTCAAATCCTTCGTGTATGTCTGGACCGTGTCGGCGAAATCCACAAAATCAAAAGGAAGGACATCGGCATCCGCCAGCCGCATCACCGACGAGCCCAGCGTCTGCGCCATGGCGCGGCCGTACACAAAATCGGTGTCCGAAAAATGCGTGTACCAGTAAAAGTCGTCGTAAATCGAGTGATAGATTCCCTCCGGGTCCTCGCCACCGAAGCCGAGATTCATCGACGCGACCCCGAGATGATCCAGAAACGTGGTGAAATCCGTGCCTGAACCGAGCGCCTCAATGCGCAAATCCGCGCGCTGGCGCAACTCGTTTCGAGCGTCGGCGGAGTGGGCTTCGGCGATGTCGGACAATTGCCGCCGTTGCCAGATGGTCATTTTCGTCTCAGGATCTTCTACGTCGCGCGCGACTCCGTTGATGAACTGTTCGAGGCTATGTGATCCACCCATGAAGAACGTTCCGCGGCTGTTGCTGTCGGTGTTGAGGTATACCGCGGCATGCTGGCGCAATTCGTCGGCGTGCTGTTCGGCCCACTCGGTTGAGCCCAGCAGCATCGGCTCTTCGCCATCCCACGCTGCGTAAATGATCGTGCGGCGGGGTTTCCAGCCTTGCTTCACAAGCTGACCCAGGGCCCGTGCCTCTTCCAGCAAGGCCGACTGGCCGGAAACCGGATCGAGCGCGCCGTTGACCCAGCCGTCATGGTGGTTGCCGCGGACGATCCATTCATCGGGTGCGACGCTGCCGGGAATCTTCGCAATGACGTCGTACACCGGTTTAATGTCCCAATTAAACTCCAGCTTCAGGTGAAGCTTTGCAGGTCCCGGACCGACGTGGTAGGGAATGGGCAGACTGCCGTGCCATTCATAGGGCTCCATTGGTCCTTTGAGAGCGGCCAGCAGGGGCTGCGCATCACCGTAGGAAATCGGCAGCACCGGAATCTTGGTAATGCTCTTAGCCTCTTTCAACGATAAGCGCGGATGCTCCGGGCTATGGACATAACCCGGAGTGAGCGGATCGCCCGGATTCGACGAGGCGAAGTCCATCACGCTGCCACGCTGTACGCCGTTCGGATTACGCATAGGGCCTTCGGGAAAAACGTCTTCCACGCTGTAGCCGTCGTCGCTGGGCTCCGAGTAGATGAGGCATCCGATAGCCCCGTGCTCAGCCGCAACTTTCGGTTTCACGCCGCGCCACGATCTGTAATACTTCGCGATCACAATCGCGCCCTTCACCGAGACGCCGAGCCGGTCGAGCTTTTCATAGTCTTCCGGGAGACCATAGTTGACGAAGACCAGCGGCGCGGTCACGTCCCCGTCAATCGAGTACGCATTGTAAGATGGAAGCTGCTCCGACTTTTGATTCGAAGTTGGATCCACTGCAACCACAGGCTCATCCAGCTTCGCCGTGAACTTCGCGGGCTCGACCATTTCGAGCACCCGGACTTTTGGCGTTGGAAACAGCACTTCGAAGGTCTCGATGTGTGCGTCGAGTCCCCACTCTTTGAAATGAGCGAGAATCCACTCGGCATTGTCTTTGTCGTAAGGTGACCCGACGTGGTGCGGCCGAGCGCTGAGCCGGCGCATGTATTCGCGCAGGTTGGCGGGATCGGGAATGGCGCGGAATTTCGTTTCCCAATCGCGTTCGGTCTGGCTGGAACGCGGCGAGTAGCCCCGCATCGTGGCTTCGTCCGCGCCCACAGCCACACTGGGAAAACTCAGGGTCAAGATGAGCAGCACGGCGGCAAGGCCTCGCATGAGCAGTTTCCTTTCCGGTTGGATGGCGGCTCATTATAGCCGTTACCGCCGGTACGTCTAAGCAGCGCTTGTGGAATTGACGATTCCGCCTGCCGCCCGTACTCTGTAGGGTGCGTCTCAAAAATTCTGAAATGTCCCGCCTGCGCGTTGCCGACGACATCACTCAACTGGTCGGCGAAACTCCCATGTTGCAGTTGAAGCGGATGGTGCCGGCCGGCTCGGCGGATATATTTGCCAAACTCGAGTACCTGAATCCCGGCGGCAGCCTGAAAGATCGGGCCGCGATCGGCATCATTCGGCGCGCCGAGCAGGAAGGAAAACTCGCTCCCGGAGCAACCATCGTGGAAGCAACGGCCGGGAACACCGGCATTGGACTTGCGCTGATCGGGGTGAATCGCGGCTATAAGGTGAAGTTGTTTGTGCCTGAGAAATTTTCCGAGGAAAAAGTCACCATCATGCGCGCGCTGGGCGCCGACGTAACCCGTACACCCGAAGCCGAGGGCATGCTGGGTGCCATTCGCCGCGCGAAAGAACTGGCAGCTGGCGATCCCAAAGCGTTCATGGCGGGTCAGTTCGAAAATCCTGCCAATCCCGATTACCATTACGAGACAACGGCTCACGAAATTTTCGAACAGATGGAGGGCCGCATCGACGCCGTCGTGATTGGCTGCGGCACCTGCGGCACGTTGACGGGTGTTGCCCGCTACCTGAAGAAACAGACTCCAAGAACTCTGGCCTTTGCGGTGGAAACGCAAGGCTCGGTGCTGGGCGGAGGCCCGCCGGGCGCGCACAAAGTTGAAGGCATCGGCAACACCTTTATTCCGCAAACGTTCGACCCCACGGTGTGCGACGAAGTCATCAAGGTGATGGATGATGAAGCTTTCGATACCGTGAAGCTGCTGGCGGCGCAGGAAGGCGTGCTGGCCGGGTCGAGCGGTGGTGCAGCGGCGTTCGCGGCGTTGAAAGTAGCCCGGCGCCTGGGGCCGGGGAAACGCGTGGTGACCGTCATCCCGGATTCGGCCGAGCGCTATTTGTCGAAGAAGATTTTCGAAGGCGGAATTTAGATTTGAAAGGGCGCGGCTTCCAGCCGCGCCGTCCGGCCCGCAAGAGACGCGGGCTTTAGCCCCTGAGGTAACGCGGGCCAGAATCCGAAAGGTCTAGGTCCATGAAAAAAGACAATTCACTCGGATTTGCGACGCGTGCCATCCATACCGGACAGGAGCCCGATCCTCTCACCGGAGCAGTGACCGTACCGATTTATCCCACTTCGACCTACGTTCAACAGGGCATCGGCGAGCACAAGGGATACGAGTATTCCCGCGTCTCGAATCCCACCCGCACGCATCTCGAACAGAATCTCGCTGCCCTCGAAGGCGGGGTCGCGGCGCGTGCATTTTCCAGCGGCATGGCCGCGATCCACGCGATTGTGAGCATGTTGAAGTCTGGCGATCACATGGTCTGCGGCAACGATCTGTACGGCGGAACGCCACGGCTGTTCAACCAAGTTATGGCCGATCTCGGCCTCGAATTTTCTTACGTCGACACAACCGACGCCGCCAACGTGGACCGCGCCATCCGCAAGAACACGCGCATGGTCTATGTCGAGACTCCGACCAATCCCTTGATGCGCATCAGCGATCTTGCCGCCATCAGCGCGATCTGCCGCAGACGCAGAGTGTCGCTGGTGGTGGACAACACGTTCATGTCGCCCTATTTTCAGCAGCCGCTCGCTCTGGGCGCGGATCTGGTGGTGCATTCGACCACGAAATTCCTCAACGGCCATAGCGACGGACTCGGCGGCGTGGTCGTCTGCGCTCATCCCGAGCATGACGAAAAGCTCGCCTTCCTGCAGAAAGCAGTGGGCGCGATCTTGTCCCCGTTCGAATGCTGGCTGGTGCTGCGCGGCGTGAAGACGCTGGCCGCCCGCATGGAGATTCATGACCGCAACGGGCGCGTAGTGGCTGACTTTCTTTCGAACCACCGGAAGGTTGAGGCCATCTTCTATCCGGGTTTGAAGGATCATCCGCAGCACGCCCTGGCAAAAAAACAGATGAGCGGTTTCGGATCGATGATCACCTTTGAGACCGGATCGCTCAAGAATGCCAACAAGATGCTGAAGAAATTGCAGGTGTGTTCACTGGGCGAGTCGCTCGGCGGGGTTGAGACACTGATTTCGCATCCGGCAACCATGACTCACGCCGCGCTCGGCGAAAAAGGCCGCAAGGCGATCGGGATTACCGACGGCATGGTGCGAATCTCCGTTGGCATCGAGGACGTGGGCGATATTGTTGCCGATCTCGATCAGGCGCTGAGCGCGATCTAAGAAATTCCTTGGCCACGGATTTACGCGGATTCGCACGGATAATCTGGACGCTGACTTGCGCGATCATTGAGGCCCGGCTGCTTATCTCAGCGAATCCGCCAGCCACTGCAGATATTCCGCACTCCCGTCTTCGATAACGATCGCCACGCACTCCGGCAACTCATAGGAATGCATCTCTCGTATTGCGTGCCGAACCGCTGGAAATAACTCTGCGCTGGTTTTGATCACCAGCAGCCACTCCCGGCCCGACTCCACCTTGCCCTGCCAGCGATACACGGATTCGATCTGCGGCACAATGTTTACGCAGGCGGCGAGCCGCGACTCAACCAGGTGGTTTGCGATGTTTCTTGCTTCCTCTTCCGAACCCGCGGTCGAGAGGACGATTCGTTTGTCTGTCATATAAAATCAGCCGTTACTTTCCTTCGTCTGTTCCTCGGGCAGAGACGAAATCGGTCGAGCGGAATGAGGTATTCATGCTAACGCAGATCAAGTTTGGCACATCAGGTTGGCGCGCGGTGATGGCCGAGGAGTTCACGTTCGCGAACGTGCGGCGCGCTGTCGGGGGCATTGCCCGTTACGTAGCCTTGCAGAAGCCACAGGGTGCGCGCGTGATCGTCGGCCGCGACCCTCGGTTTCTGGGCGAGACCTTCTGCTCCATGGCCGCCGATATTTTGGCGGCGCAGGGAATCACACCTCTGGTCGTTGCCGAACCCGCGCCCACGCCCGCATTTGCCTACGCCGTGATTCAGGACAAAGCCGACGGCGTCATCAACTTCACCGCTTCGCACAATCCTCCGGAATACAACGGCATCAAATTTTCCACGCCCGATGGCTGCCCAGCCCTGCCAGAAGTCACGAAGAAGATTGAAGCAGAAATTCTGGCAGGGGATTCCGTGACGGCACAAACTGCTAGCAGCAATGGAGCCGCACCGAAACAAAACCTCGACCCGAAGCCTGCCTATCTCAAGCGCCTCAGCGAAATCGTTGACCTCGCGGCGATTCGCAAAGCCAACCTGCGCGTGGCCTTTGATGCCATGTGGGGCGCAGCTCGCGGATACTCCGATGATCTGCTGGGCGGGGCGGGGATCAGCGTGGCCACAGTTCACGATTACCGCGACGTCCTTTTCGGCGGCCACGCGCCCGAACCGGACGATCATCTGCTCGACAACCTACGCGAGAAAATGCGTGAGACCGGAGCGCAGGTCGGCATTGCCACCGACGGGGATGCCGACCGCTTCGGTATCGTCGATGCTGATGGCACTTTTCTGCAGCCGAACTACGTCATCGCTCTGCTTTTCGACTATCTGGTCGAAAGCCGCGGCTGGAAAAATGGCGTGGCCAAGTCGGTTGCGACCACGAACCTCATCAACGCCTTGGCCCACCACCACCGTGTCGAGCTGCACGAGACGCCGGTGGGCTTCAAGTACATCGGCGAACTGATTATGCAGGATAAGATCGCGATTGGCGGCGAGGAAAGCGCCGGGCTCTCCATCCGGCATCACGTGCCAGAGAAAGATGGCGTGCTGGCCGGACTTCTGTGCTGCGAGGCGGTCGCCCGACGCGGCAAATCGCTGGGAGAGCAGTTGAAGGCGGTGTGTAACCAAGTTGGTTCCTATTTTCCCAAACGAGAGAACTTCCGCTTGACGCCCGAGGTCAAGCAGAAGTTCACTGAAAAGCTGCGGGTTGATCCGAAGGAGTTCTGCGGACACACGGTTGATCAGGCCGTTCGCACCGACGGCCTGAAGCTGGTGTTCAGCGACGGCTCGTGGGTCTGTTACCGGCTGTCGGGCACGGAACCCGTGGTGCGAGTCTACTCGGAAGCGCGCAGTGAAAAGGGTTTGGAGAAGCTGAGCACCGCAGCCAAGCACTGGATTTTCGAATAAATATTTTCGCGGAAGTGACGGACAAATATCTCTGTGAGATCCTCATTCGGAATCGCCCGCATTCCCAGTCCGGAGGACGGTCTGCGCGCCGTCGTCGAGCGCGCTCGGCAGGCGGAAGCTCTCGCCGCGTCCTGGATCGAACAGGCAAGGATCGAACGGGCGCGGATCGAGCGGGCCCGGCCGCTGCTCATGCGGCTCTATGCTTTGCGCCGCCGCATCGCGACGGTCGTGATCGTCACGCTGGCCGGGATGCTGTTCGTGCACGTCATGTTCGGCGCCAATGGAATGGTGGTTTACCGGCAGAAGCGCGCCGAGTATGAGGCATTGAAAAAACAGATCGAGCGCGTGCAGCAGGAGAATGACCGCCGCACGCAGCAAATCCAGGGACTGAAGAGCGACGAAAAGGCTATTGAAAAAGAAGCGCGCGAGCAGCTCGGCTACGCCCGGCCGGGAGAATACGTCTACGTCGCGCCCGCTCCGGCCAAGCCTGCACCGCCGGCGAATCGCTCAGCGCAGAAGTGAAACCTTCGACTCTTTCCTGCGAGTGCCCTATCTGACAATTGCGCCGCCGCGCTGTGATATAGTTCCCCCTGCCATTTCAAAATTTGGACAGGGATTCCCGGTTCCCTGCGGGGACTCTGCTGTGACGCACCGCGGCGTGGGGCCGCATCAGGAATCGAAAAGGAGAAAACCAGCCATGAGAAAAGTGCTGCTGATCTGTCTTGCTGCGAGTTTCGTTTTCGCTCTCTCGGCCGCCGCGTTCGACGACATGGGTAAGAGCACCACCGTAAACGGGTGGGCTGTCGACGACAAATGCGGCGCCAAGGGCGCCAACGCCGCGGCTGAAGCCTGCACCAAGAAATGCCTGGCTGCCGGCGCTAAAATGGTGATCGTTACCGACGGCGACAACAAGGTGCTCCAGGTGTCGAATCCTGATGCCCTCAAAGGGCATGAGGGGCATCACCTGGCAGTGACCGGCACCGTCACCAACGATTCCATCAAAATTGGAAGCGTGAAGATGCTGTGAGTTGAGGTGGAAGAGATTCCAGCGAAATGACGGGCGGCCTGCGGGCCGCCCGATTTTTTGGAGTCGGTGTCAGATTCCCTTGCTGCTACCGCACTACACCTTCCAGCGGTGAACTCGCCGTCGCATACAGTTTCTTCGCCATGCGGCCGGCGAGATACGCTTGCCGTCCGGCCAGCACAGCGTTGCGCATGGCCTCCGCCATTAATATCGGATCCTGCGCGTTGGCGATGCCGGTGTTCATCAGCACTGCGTCCGCGCCGAGTTCCAGAGCGATGGCAGCGTCGGAGGCGGTACCCACGCCCGCATCCACGATCAGCGGCACGCCGGTCATCATCTCGCGCAGGATGCGGATGTTGGCCTGGTTCTGAATTCCCATGCCACTGCCGATCGGCGCGCCGAGAGGCATGATAGTGGCCGCACCGGCATCAAGCAGACGCTTGGCAAACACAATGTCATCTGACGTATAGGGCAGCACAGTGAAGCCTTCCTTTACCAGCACGCGTGTGGCTTCGAGCGTCGCCTGCACATCGGGATACAGCGTGGCCTGGTCGCCGATCACTTCGAGCTTTACCCAATCTGACAAACCGACTTCACGGCCCAGGCGCGCAGCGCGGATCGCCTCATCGGCGGTGTAGCAGCCGGCGGTGTTGGGCAGCAGAAAAAATTTCTTGGGATCGATGTAATCGAGCAGCGATTCCTTGCTGCGATCGAGATTGACGCGGCGCACGGCGACGGTGACCATCTCGGCGCCGCTCGCTTCGAGCGCGCGCGCCGTTTCCTGAAACGATTTGTATTTTCCCGTTCCCACAATCAGCCGGGAACGGAACTCACGGCCAGCAATAATCAATGAGTCCGTCATGGCTTTATTGTAATGAAAGCGGGACATCACGGCACAACGATCCGGAAGTTCACTTTTCCGCCCGCAACAGATCTGCCGTTGTCTCCCGCCGC
>CAYOUY010000315.1:0-1800 GCA_964407245.1 uncultured Acidobacteriaceae bacterium | reverse complement strand
GGGATCAAGTACAGCCGCATCACCAGCCTCGCCGACGATCTCTGCCTCGGCCTGCGCGCCGAAAGCATCCTCATCGAGCGCATGGCCGGGAAATCGACCGTCGGCATTCAGGTTCCGAACCGCGAGCGCGAAACCATCTGGCTGCGCGAGATCATCGAGTCGCAGGAGTTCGCGGCCTCGAAATCGAAGCTTACGCTTTCGATGGGCAAGGACATCAATGGGCGCACCGTGACCGCCGACTTGGCCAGCATGCCCCACTTGCTGATTGCTGGTTCGACCGGCTCAGGCAAGAGCGTGGCCATCAATGCTTTCATCATGTCCGTGCTCTACAAAGCCACGCCGGACGAAGCACGATTGATTCTGGTTGACCCGAAGCGCCTCGAGTTGGGTGTTTACGAAGGCGTGCCGCACCTCTACACGCCGATCATCACCGAGGCGAAGCTTGCGGCCAACGCGCTGCGCAACGCGGTTCGCGAGATGGAGCGGCGGCTCAAACTGCTCGCCGAAAAAGGCGTCCGCAACATCGACCAGTACAACCGTCTGTTCGATGACGACGAGCCCGGCCTCTTCGACGAACAAAGCGAAGAGCAACGGCGGCTGCCCTACATGATTATCGTCATCGACGAACTGGCCGACCTGATGATGCTCGACCAGGGCAACGTCGAGGAATCCATCACGCGCCTGGCGCAGATGGCGCGGGCCGTGGGCATCCATTTGATTCTGGCCACGCAGCGGCCGTCGGTGGACGTGATCACCGGATTAATAAAAGCTAATTTCCCGGCGCGCATCTCCTTCCGGGTAGCAACGAAAGTCGACTCGCGCACCATTCTCGATGCCAACGGAGCCGAGTCGCTGCTTGGACGCGGCGACATGCTCTATCTGCCTTCGGGCTCGGCCCGCGTTCATCGTCTGCACGCGCCTTTCGTCACAGAAAAGGAAATCGCAGCTGCGGTTGAGTTCTGGCGCGGACAGGCCGCGGCACAATACGAAGAGAAATTCCTGCAGGCGCCGAAGGAAGAAAAGGAAAGCGGCGAACCCGGCGGGGGCTCCGATGACGGCGAGCACGATGATCTCTACGAAGATGCCGTGCGGCTGGTGATCGAATTCGGCAAGGCGTCTACTTCGCTCCTGCAGCGCCGGCTGCGCATCGGCTACGGCCGCGCCGCTCATCTGATCGACCTGATGGAAAAAGATGGCATCGTGGGCAGCCCCGACGGTCCCAAGCCGCGGGAGGTGCTCAAAAAGCCGGAATGGCTCACCGAAGTGGAGAACAGCCTGCGCTGAGTCGTTAGCGATTTGCCAGGGTAGTGATTTCCTTCAACGCGAGCAGCCGTTCATCGCTGGTAACCAGAGTCAAGTCCAGCACCTTGGCCGTGGCCGCAAGAAAGCGGTCGGCCGGATCGGAATGCGGCCAGGACAGCTGGTGCGCCGCGAATGCGATCTCATGAGTGAGCGGCGCTTCTCGCGTGCCGGCCGTGGCCTTACTGAGCCATTCGGCGGGATCGTCGTGCAGAAGGATCTTACGCTTGCGGTGCAGCAACAAAGCTTCCCACGTGCTCACGGGAGAGACCCACAACTCATTCTCAGCCGCCGCTAGCGCACGCCGAATGCGCGGCGACAAACGATCCGGCTCACGTTTGCTCCACAACCATATATGCGTGTCGAGCAAAAGCCTCAATCGCGCAACGCCTCAATGTCGCTGAGATCAATCACGGGGGAGACGATGTCACCTACGATGTCGAAGCTCCCCTTCATCGATCCCAGCCAATTGCCCTTTGGCTTCTCGGGTGAAGGCGGCAC
>CAYOUY010000314.1:0-5681 GCA_964407245.1 uncultured Acidobacteriaceae bacterium | reverse complement strand
GAGTGTGCCCTCGCCCAGTCCGGGAAAATGTTTGCCGCAGCCGAGCACGCGAGCCGAGTGCAGGCCGCCGAGGAAGTCGCGGGCGTAGCGGGCAGTTTGCACTGGGTTCGCGGAAACGGTGCGGGAGGTCATCACGCTGCGTGAGGCCTTGAAGGCCAGATCGAGAACAGGCGCGAAATCGACATTGAAGCCGAGAGCGCGGCAGTTGGCGCCGATGATGTCTCCATGTTTGCGGAATAGTTTGCGGTTGCCTGTCGCAAAAACCTCAGCGGCCGAAGGTGCGGGCCCGAGGACGTCACGGAAGCGGTCAACGGTGCCGCCTTCGAGATCGACGCAGGTGAAAAGCGGCGTGGCTACCCACTTCTGACAATCGCGCAGCAGGGTCCAGGTTTGCTGTGGCGTTTTGATGTTGCGCGTGAACAGGATGACGCCTGCCGGCTGCAGCCGCGTGAGCAGAGATTCGAGGCGAGGCGTCATCTCGGTGCCGTCGAAGCCGATGATGAGGAGCTGACCGACGGTTTTGTGTATGGGCGAGCGATCCGTCAGTGGCCACCCCCCTGAGGCTGAGATGGAGCGCTCCATCGAACTACGCGCTTGATCCACTGAGCGATGGCCACGCAGAAGATAATGAGTGCGATCTGACTTATGATCGTTCCGATCACAGCCGCGTAGCTCCGAACGCCGGCAGAAATGTTGAACAGACTTAGCAGGACGAAGCTCGCGAGCCTCACTCCCATCAAGGCACACGCAACCTTGAGCGCTTTCTGTGGGATGTTGAAAGCGAGGATAAACAAATAGATTGATGCGATGGTCTCAAAACTTTTATTCCAAATGCTCCAAAAGCTTTTGTGGATAAGCACCGGTCCTCTCAGATGACCCCAAATCAAATTTCTCGCATCCGCTGCGAGGAACATTAGGCAAATGATGAAAAGTGCAACCGCTCCGAACGTGGTGATCCAATCACTGTCCACAGTCAGCTCTCGCCCGTGCCGGGAGGCTTGCGTTTCTTCAGTCACTCGATTTGCCTCTTCAGTTCCGCTAGCAGATTCAGCGCCTCCAGCGGCGTCAGGCGGTTCAAATCTACTTCGCGCAGCTTTTCCAGCACCGGCTGCGAGAGCGGCGTGAAAATCGTGAGCTGCGCGGGTGGTGGACTGGCGCCCGGTGAAAGATGCGCTGTTGCCTGCTGCTCCGCGAATTCGTGCTCAATCAAAACTTCGCGCGCGCGTGTAATGACTTCCTGCGGCAATCCGGCGAGCTTGGCGACTTCGATGCCGTAGCTGCGATCCGCCGCGCCCGGTTCAACCTTGCGCAGAAAGACGATACCGCCTCCGGTTTCCTTTACTGAGACGTGGTAGTTCTTTACGCCCGACAGTTGCTCGGCCAGTTCGGTCAGCTCGAAATAGTGTGTTGCGAAGAGTGTTTTCGCGTGCACGCGGGCGTGCAAAAATTCAACGGCTGCCCAGGCAATGGCCAGGCCGTCGTAGGTCGCGGTGCCGCGGCCGACTTCGTCGAGCAGGATGAGCGAGCGCGGCGTGGCGGTGTGCAGAATGGCCGCGGTCTCGGTCATCTCGACCATGAAGGTGGAGCGGCCACGGGCCAGATTGTCGCTGGCGCCGATGCGGGTGAAAACGCGGTCAACCACGCTCAGGCGCGCCGAACCCGCGGGCACGAATGATCCCATCTGCGCGAGGATGACGATGAGCGCGGTCTGCCGCAAATAGGTCGACTTCCCACCCATGTTGGGTCCCGTGAGCAGAAGGATGTTGTGCGTGGTCGAGTTCAGGTAAAGATCGTTGGGAACAAAGCGGTCGTTTATTGTTCCAGCAATTGCCCCGGCGCCGCCTGACATTTCCTGCTGCTCGATGACGGGATGGCGTCCGGCGATGATTTCGATGGCATTTTCTTGAAAACCGCTATTGGGTTCCTCATTTGGCGGGGTACGATTCGCGCCTTCATCGTCGGCGACGAATTGCGGGCGAGAGTAATTGCGCATCGCAGCGAGATGCGCGAACGAGGCGAGCACGTCGACTTCCGCAAGTGCGAGCGCGGTCTGGCGGATGCGCCTGGCTTCGGCTGCGATGGCCGTGCGCAGTTCGGTGAACAGGCGGCGCTCGATCTCGACGATTTTTTCCTGCGCGTCGAGAATTTTGACTTCGTATTCCTTCAGTTCGGGCGTGGTGAATCGCTCGGCTCCGACGAGGGTCTGTTTGCGCTCATAGTCCTGTGGGACGAGGTGCAGGTTCGGTTTTGAGACTTCGATGTAATAGCCGAAGACGGAATTGAATTTGACTTTGAGCGAGGTGATGCCGGTGCGGCCGCGCTCACGCTGCTCGATATGCGCGAGAACCTGTTTGCTGTTGCGCGAGAGTTCGCGTAGCAGGTCGAGATCGTGGTCAACGCCCACGGCAATGACGCCGCCGTCCGCGAAAGTGAGCGGCGGTTCGGGGACGATTGTCTTTTCAATCCGCCAGCGCAAGTCGGTGAGTTCGTCGAGCGAGGCATTGAGCTGCACCAGGCGGTTGGCGGTCAGGCGCGCCACGGCTGCTTTAACGGCCGGAATCTTGGCCAGCGATGCGGCGAGCGCCAGAACGTCCCGTGCGTTGGCGGTTTCGAGCGTCACGCGGCTGAGCAGGCGTTCGAGATCGAGGACGCCGTCGAGGGCGCGTCGCAATTCTTCGCGCGCGATGAGATCCTTGACCCCGGCTTCGACCGCGTCGAGGCGCGCGTTGATTTCGGCGAGATCGAGCGATGGACGCAGAAGCCACGCTCGCAGCAGGCGCTTGCCCATGGGCGTTACGGCGGCATCGATCGCACGAAAGAGCGTGACGCCCGCGTCCGTACCCGCAAACAGCGGCTCAATCAATTCGAGGTTGCGCACGGTGACGGCGTCGAGCACCAGGCAATTCTGGCGCTCGTACCATCCGATGCGGTCGACGTGATCGAGCGAGCCACGCTGGGTGGAGCGCACGTAGTGCAGGATGGCGCCGGCGGCGGATGCGGCGGCGGTCTTGCCTGCCAATCCGAAGCCTTCGAGAGAAAGAACGCCAAAATGATTCTCGAGGAGGGGGATGGCGTGATCGGGAGAGAAAATCCAGTCGTCGAGAGGGGTGTCAGCACAAGAAGACGTCAGGCGAACATCCCCACTTCTGGCAAAACCGGCCAGAAGTGGGGCACCCACGCCGGTTTTGCTCTCAAACAGGGGCGCCGCCGAGGGATAAAGCAATTCTTTCGGCCGCAGCTGCTCCAATTCTTCCTGCACGCGGCGCAGTGCGCCTTCGCCGCTAAACTCCGTAGCCCGAAATTCGGCGGTGGAGAGATCCAAGGCGGCGAACCCGACGCGATCGCCGACCTGCGCCAGAGCTGCCAGAAAATTGTTCTCGTCGGAGCCGAGAGAAGAATCTGCCGCCGTCCCGGGCGTGACCACGCGCGTCACCTCGCGGCGCACGAGCTTTTTGGCCAGGCGCGGGTCCCCCATCTGGTCGCAGATGGCCACTTTGAATCCCTTGCGGATCAGCTTGCCGATGTAGCCTTCGGCCGCGTGATAAGGCACGCCGCACATAGGAATGGCCATGCCTTTTTCTTTATTGCGGGAGGTGAGCGTGATCTGCAGTTCTTTGGAGGCAACGATGGCATCGTTGAAAAAAAGTTCGTAAAAATCTCCCAGGCGAAAGAACAACAGCGCGGTGGGATGTTCCTTCTTGACGGCGGCGTATTGCCGCATGAGCGGAGTGGACGACTCGGTCATCGTTTGGGCGGACTTGGACGGATTATAACAAAGCGTGGCGGGGGTTCTCTGCGGCATTTCGCATGCTGCGCCGAGAATTTTCAGCACGAAATGTAGTTGACTCACGCTCGCGCTGAATGTTCTCCTGTGCCGTGGAACTGCGCAAGGATCCAATTACGCGCTCCTGGGTGATTACCGGGGACGAGGCCGCGGAAGCGAGGCCAAGCCCGGAATCGCCGTGCCGGTTCTGCGCCGACGGAGCGCAGGTGATTGCGGTCAGTCCGAACACTCCCGGTGCGGCGTGGTCGGCGCGGGCGGTTGTCCACCCGAACCCGCTGTATCACATCGAGGGCGAGCCCGGCCGCCGTGGCGACGGTATCTACGACCGCATGCACTCTGTGGGAGCGCACGAAGTGCTGGTCGAAAATCCGCGCCATGACCGGCATCTGTGGAACGCGAGCGACGAAGAGATCGGACATTTCCTGCGTCTCGCCGCCGAGCGCATTCTCGACCTGAAGCGCGACCCGCGCATTAAATACGTCAGCCTGTTCAAGGATTACGGCAAGAACGCGGGCCAGGAATTCAGCCATCCCACATCGCAGATCACCGCGACCATGTTCGTGCCGCGCCGCGTGCTCTACGAATTGCGCGCCGGGCGCGACTACTTCGTGGCCAAAGAGCGCTGTGTGTTCTGCGATATCGTGCAGCAGGAAGAGCGACAGGCGTTGCGCGTGGTGGAGGCGCGCGGAGACTATCTGGCGATTTGTCCGTATGCGCCGCGGGTTCCGTACGAGACGTGGGTTCTGCCGCGCAACCACGAAGCCTCGTTCGAGCGCACGGGATTGAACCGGCCGGGGCTGCGCGTGAACCTGGCCGCGCTCCTACGGCGGACGCTGCAGCGAGTACGAACGATCACCGAGGAATTTCATCTTGTGCTACACACGTCGCCGAGCAGCCTTCATCCGTCGAAGAACCTGGGTTACTGGAAGACGATCGACGACGACTACCATTGGCATATCGAGATTCTGCCGGTGGTGGGCTCGAAGGCGCGATCGTATACGTTCAAGGAAGTGTATTACTCGCCGGTGAGTTCGGAGACGGCGGTCAAGCAGCTGAGAGAAGCGAAGATAGAGGGGTGAGAGACCTCGTGCCGTCCCTACGGGCCTCGCTAAGTTTTCTCTGCGTGACCCGCACTAAGCCTGCCCTAAGCGAAGTCGAAGCGTGCCGAGCTTTCCTGCGAAGTTTCTCCTGCTAGAATCCCTCCCGTTATGAAATCCATTTCGAAGCCTGTGCTCGGTTGCCTCCTGTTGCTCACGATCGGCTTCGCCCAGACTACGGCACCAGCGCCGTCTTCGGGCAAGCAGAAAGTCCTCTGGCAAAAGCTCGAGACACAGATCAACGAGATAGACCAGCACCTCGACGGCGTGATGGGCGTGGCGATTGAAGACCTCGCCACCGGCGATCATTTTTTTCTTCACGAAGACGAAGTCTTCGCCCAGGCCAGCTCGATCAAGATCACGGTCCTGGCCAACTTGTACCTGCAGGCGCAGCAGGGCAAGCTTAAGCTGACGGATCTGTACACGGTGCAGGCATCCGATCTGGTTCCGGACAGCGACATCATGAATGGGCTGACGCCGGGCGTGACGCGCGTGACGCTGTGCGACCTGGCCACGATGATGGTCGCGGTCAGCGACAACGCGGCGACGAATGTGTTGATCGACCGCGTGGGCATGGCGAATGTGAATGCCATGCTCGATTCGCTCGGCCTGACGCACACACGCCTGCGCCGCAAAATGATGGACCTGGAAGCGGCCAAGCAGGGCAGGGAGAACATCTCGACGCCCCGCGAAATGATGGCGCTGCTCGACGCCATTTATCGCGGCAAGCTCCTGAGCAAAGAGTCGACCGAAGATTTTTTCAAAATGCTCAGCACGAACAAGGATTCCTGGATTCCGCG
>CAYOUY010000313.1:0-2367 GCA_964407245.1 uncultured Acidobacteriaceae bacterium | reverse complement strand
ACGCCGCGCGCGCTCACCAGGCCGTAGGTTGGCTTGTATCCCACGATTCCGCAGAACGCAGCCGGCAGACGGATGGAGCCGGCCGTATCGCTGACAATCGCTCCATAGCACAGCTCGGCCGCAACCGCTGCCGCCGATCCCGAGGACGACCCTCCGGTGATTCTGCCCGGGTAGCGCGGATTCTTCGCCGGGCCGTAGCGGCTGATCAGGCCGCTGCCGCCGTAGGCGCACTCGTGCAGGTTGTTCTTGCCGACGATCACCGCGCCCGCTGCCTTAAGCCGGCGCACAACTTCGGAATCTGCAGTCGGGACCTGGTTCTCGAAAACTTTGCTCGCCGCCGTGGTGGGCACGCCGGCCACGTCGATCAAGTCTTTGAGAGAGAGCGGAATTCCGTGCAGGGGACCGCGCCACTGGCCGCGCTGGATTTCGGCTTCGGCGCCGCGCGCCTGCTCAAGTGCTAATTCGGAGGTCACGGTGATGAACGCGTTCAGCTCGGGGTTGAGCGCCTCGATCCGCGCCAGGCACGCTTCGGTCAGCTCGACCGGAGAGAGCTTCTTCGCCCGCACGAGCTCAGAGGCCTGCGCCAAGCTGAACAGCGCCATTTCAGATTGCTTCGATTCTGTGGCCATACGCGTGCCAGTTTACACGTCGCTTCCTATAAGGATTCGATTTGGCGGGTGGCTTTGACGAGACTGATTCGCCGGATTCCTTGTCGCTTCCCGACCCGACTGCGTACCAGGGGGTGCGGCAAGCGAATTCACAAGACGTTCACACCCCCACAACAATTCTGAAACACACGGAATCTAATCCCCGCTTGTTCTGGCCCACGGCCGGAATGGCAGGCTGCAGACACTTCACCAGGGTCGCCAGGGGGAACTCCATATGATTGAAAAAGAAAAGATACGCAGCGCAATCGAGCATCACGACACAGCCACGTTGCGCGCAATGGCTGAGGAAGCCCACGAAGAAAAAGTCTGTAATTTTCTTTATCTCCTCGCGCAACTTGTCGAACTGTCGCCGGCAACGGTGCAGGCGCGCACCCCGTAACCTGGTTTTAACGTGAATTTCACTTGGCCGTGACAAAGTCTGCAGCGCAGAATTTCCAGTTGCAAAACGAGACCAACTTCAACTGCAGCTAAGATTTCCGTGCGTTCGCCTCTCATTGCGTTGTGCTCCAGCGACTTGCTCGCGCAAGGCACGGGAACTACCGCAGCGAGAGATTCCCGAAACCAGCCAACCCGCGTATTCGCCGCGCACGTTGTCTGTCGGCCCGAATACTAGTCAATTTCATCAGGCAGCGTAAGCAACGCGAGCTCTGTGGAAAACGCCGACTGCTAAGTCGGAAACGCGGAGCGTTGCCTTTGCCATCAGTGGAAAATCATGTCCGTAGAAAAAGTGCGCTGCGGTTTGCCGCGGCCAGAGACTGCCCGTTGAACTCGCCCACGGACGTGGGTCTTCGCTGGTACGCGCTCTACACCCAGTCGAACCACGAAAAGAAGATCGAGGAACAACTACGTCGGAGAGGGATCGAAGTTTTTCTGCCGCTTTACTCAGCCACCAAGCGATGGAAGAACCGCACGACGGTTCGGCTGCAACTGCCGCTCTTTCCTAACTACATTTTTGTGAAGATTCTGCCCCGGGATAGCGCCCGCGTGCTGAAGGTCCCGATGGTGCATTCGATCATCGGCAACGGGCGCGAAGAGATGGCGCTTCCGGATGGCGAGATCGAGGCGCTGCGATCGGGACTGCACCTGCGGCAAGTCGATCCCTACCCTTATGTGAAAACCGGTGTTCGCGCCCGCATCCGCTCCGGACCCCTGGCCGGGCTGGAAGGCATCGTGGTACGCAAAGACGATGGCCTGCGGGTGGTCCTCAGCATCGACCTCATCATGAAAAGTGTTGCCGTGCAGGTTGACGCTGACGAATTGGAACCCCTGTAACGGCGTGGTCCCGGACTAACTGCAAGGCCCTTACCTTCCCGCTCCAATGCAATCTCCTCCCGTTGCCCAAGGAACTTCGGGCGACGCTGCCACTCGTCTGGCGAGGTAACAGGTTTAGCCGCATAGAACGGCTGCGCATCGAAGCGGAACCGGCGAAGCACCCATCATTCTGGACCAGCACAAGCTCCCTTTATGGCAAACGCAATAGGAACCGCTCCGGCGCGGCGCTTGCCGAGGGTGTTGACGCGTGGAATGGCCAGGGAGTAGACTCGCGCGCTTATCAATTTTCACTCAAGGAAGGCTCGATGCGGAAAGCTGTAAGTGCGTGGTGACGGTGGTTCCTAGCCGTCATCGGTTCCGCACAGAGTTCATGCTGAACGCAGCAAAACAACGCAACGAGATACGCGAGGTCGTCGCCAGCAAGGTA
>CAYOUY010000312.1:0-2736 GCA_964407245.1 uncultured Acidobacteriaceae bacterium | reverse complement strand
GACGCTTCGGAACGGAATCACCGCACCTTGAACCTCAGCCCCGCTCAGCCTAGCCACCATGGCAGGGCTCGAACCCATCCTGCAACTCTTTGCGTCAGTCTAAGAAATTGGGTTTCGGGTCACAATTTTGGTCACAGAAATAGGTCAGAAAGACCTATCCAATTTTGCGCAGATGATGGTAAAACGGCAGGGTGGGCAAATCAGGCGGCTATCGTAACCATTGGAGTACAAAGCGAAAAGGGGTCTAAGTCGTCAGACCTAAACCCCTTGTCCGGTGGACTGTTTGGGATTGACCAAGAGGTGGTCACTCTACGTGGCCTCTACGGCAACTCCGGGTTGCTGAAAGACGACTCGTCTTGCCAGCGATCCTGACCGACCTGCGTCAGGTGGAATCAATCCTTTTACTCACCGGTAGTGTGCGGGCTGTAGCTCCGGCTTTGCCGGAGCCCCGCTTAGAGCGACCTGCCCTAAGTCTCAGCCACCTCACCTGGTCTTTTGAAACCCCAACTACTGCCTTCAGAACTTGTCATCAGACCACCTCCTTTCCGGTGTAAGCGCAGATTAGTACGAAACGCGCTTTGGCGTCAATCGCGCGAAGGTGGCGTACCACCGAAAGTAACAGCGTCCGCACTAGGGCAGCCCGAACGCGTAGATTGCACTCCCTGCCGCGATCGCCACGTATTCTTTTCCATCGACGGCGAACGCTATCGGCGCAGCATAGACCGCGCCGCCCATCTGGAAGTGCCACTGCGGCCTGAGCGTTTTGTCCTGGAAGGCGATGAAGTTTCCTTCCGCGTCTCCGCTGAACACCAGGCCGCCTGCCGTCGACAGAACGCCTGACCACGTCGGGGACGTGTGCTGAAATTTTTCTTTCACTTCGCCGGTCGCCGGATCGATCGCCTTCAGAAATCCCAGATACGGCTCGGCTTCCTCCGAGGGAAAATACGCGCTGCCATAGAACGCGTGTCCCGCCTCATACGGCTGCGGAGCTGTCGAGAACGTGTCGCACTGATCGCGGGCCGTGACATAAAACCATCCTGTCACCGGATCGTAAGTCGGCGCCATGAAATTGGTCGTGCCGAGCGCACCCGGGCACACCGTGTGCCCTTCGAGCGTCGGCGAGGCGTTCTTGTTCGCGATCGGCCGTCCCACGCCGTCTTTCGTGTCGCTCCAGGTCTGCCTGCCGTACGCGGTCGCCGAAATCAGTTTGCCGGTCGTGCGATCGAGCACGTAAAAAAACCCGTTGCGGTTGGCCTGCGCGATCAAATGCTTGGCGCCGGCATCGGACGTTTTCGTGTCGATCGTTTTCAGGTCGATCATGACCGGAACCTGCGTCGCGTCCCAGTCATGTTCGTCGTGTTTGGTGAACTGGAAATACCAGTTCAGCTTGCCCGTGTCGGCATTGAGGGCGAGCAGGGAATTGCTGTACAGGTTGTCGCCGGCCCGGCCCTCGCCGCGATTCGAGGGCGAAGGATTTCCTGTCGGCCAGAAAATCTGATTCGTCGCCGGATCGTACGTGCCGGTGTTCCACGCGGGCGCGCCGCCGACTTTCCACGAATCACCCTCCCACGTCTCATGTCCCGGCTCTCCCGGCCCGGGCACGGTGTAAAAGCGCCACTTGCGCGCGCCGGAATCGGCGTCGTAGGCGTCGATGAATCCGCGTACGCCATATTCGCCGCCGGAAATGCCGATCACGATCAGGTTCTTCACCGCCAGCGGAGCCACGGTGAAGCTGTGTCCGGTGCGATAGTCGGCTGCAGCGACGTCCCAGACAACGGCTCCAGTTTTCGCGTCGAGCGCGATCACGTGCGCGTCGAGCGTGCCGAAAAAAACTTTGTCGCCCAGGATTGCCAGGCCGCGATTGACTCGTCCACAGCAGGGACGAATGTCGCCCGGCAGTTGCCGTTGATACATCCAGATGGGCCGCCCGGTGCGCGCATCGAGGGCAAAGGCGCGGTTATCCTGCGCCGTGGCGTAGAGAATGCCGTCGACGACGAGTGGAGTGGTCTCGAGCTTTCCGGTAGCCGCAGTCTGATACACCCACTTCGCCTGCATCGTGCGCACATTGCCGAGATTGATCTGGTCGAGCGAACTGAACCGCCTGCCGGAATAATCGCCGGAATAGGTCATCCAATTCTGCGGTTCCTTGGAAGAGTTGAGGAGGCGGTCGGGAGTGACCTGAGCCTGCGCGGTGATTGCGATCCCACTGACTAGAGCGACAAGTAGAGCGATCGCACGCGCTTTAACCACCAAGTGAAAGAGCGGCGCTTTAGCGCCGCGTAAAGTCGTTAAGAAAATTGCGGGCTTTAGCCCCCGCGCCGCGCCGGGCCCGAAGGCCTTGGCCTCGTGGTCGCCTGGACGCGGCGCTAAAGCGCCGCTCTTCCACGCGGGAGCTGAAGTCCGATGCAGTTCCATCCGCTGTCGCGAAGCAAAGCCCGCGCGCATTCTCATTTCGCCCCCACGCTGATCAGGTACGCCACGATGTCCTCCAGATTCTTGTCGCTCAGAATGTCGGCGTTGTACGGCGGCATCGCCGACTCGCGGCTCTTGTGAAATGACCGCAGCTTGTTTTTCTCCAGAAGATGGATCTGCTCGTTCGTATCCATGATCTGCACGCTGAAGCTGTCTTCGTTGAGCGTCACTCCCTTGATTTCTTTTCCGTCGGCAGTCACTACGGTGACGCTCTCATACTCCTGGGGAAACTCTTTGGTCGCTTCGGTTAACCCCCAGGCCAGC
>CAYOUY010000311.1:0-1511 GCA_964407245.1 uncultured Acidobacteriaceae bacterium | reverse complement strand
TACTGGTATCACTACGCCATCATGTTCGAGGCGCTATTCATTCTCACCACGGTGGACACGGGCACACGCGTCGCCCGCTATGTGCTGCAGGAACTGATGGGCAAAGTGCACAAGCCATTCGGCAACAGCGCCTGGTGGCCGGGGAATCTGGTCACCAGCTTTCTAGTCGTCCTGGGCTGGGGATATCTGATTTACACCGGAAATATTTCGACCATCTGGCCTTTGTTCGGGACGGGCAACCAGTTGCTGGCGACGATCGCGCTGGCGGTGACGACGACGTTCCTCATCAACATGGGCAAGCGCCAGTATGCGTGGATTACGTTCGTGCCCATGTGTTTCGTGGGCGTAACGACGGTGACCGCGGGAGTGCTTTCGATCAAGAACATTTTCTGGCCGCTCACCGCGAAGCCGGGACAGGTTTTCACTGGCTATCTCGATTCGGTTCTGATGAGCATTTTTATCGTTGGCGTGGTGTTGGTCGTCTTCGACGCGGTACGGCGGTGGATCGCCGTGATGAACGGCGCGCCCACGCCGCAGGAGGCGTTTGGGCCCCCACTCACGGCAACGGGCGAGGTCAAGATGGGATGCTGCTGAAGCGCTGGTACCAGCGCCTCAGTTGCATTTACGTGGATGCGAGCCAACCGCGCCGGGCTATTGCGGCGAATCCCACCCTAGCCGCAAAGAACGCGGCTAGGATGGGGCACCCATGAGCACTTCTACTTCCCAGCTTCCGGCTGCGCCAGAATGAGCGTGGGAACATCCTGCTGCTTGACGAAGTTGTTGTAAGCTGCGACGTCGGTCGCGACGATCTCCTTCCACTTCGCCAACTGTTCATCCACCTGCTTGCTGACCAGGTCGAAGACTTCATAGGACTGCTTGGTGGGAGCCGTGTCAGCGCTTTCCACCACACCACCGAGCGCAGCCAAGTGATTGTTCAGGCGCACGGGGAAGTTGAGCACGTCCTGGCCACTTTTGGCCTTTGTCTGGATCAGCGCCTCTTCGACCGCTGTCATTTTCTTGTCGAGCGCTTTGCCCTGATCGGCGACGGCCTTCTCACGCGGATCGTTCTTCATGCGCTTGTTGACAGCCGTGATCTGGTCGCGCAGATCGCGGATCTGGATGATGGCGTCGTCGGTCTCGGTCTGCTTGTCGCGAATCTTGATGAGCAGATCGAATTGCTTGGCCAAGTCATCCTGAGTGATTTTCAGCCGTGGATCGGGCTCAATCTCGAGCGGCGTGGTGTAAGCCTTGCCCAACACGGTAAGCCGCACTTGATACTTGCCGGGCAGCGCGACTGGGCCGTCGTTGCCGCCGCCCCAAAGCGGCGCGTGCGGCACCGGGGTCGAGCCTTCGGAACGCAAATCCCAGACGAAGCGATTCAGGCCTGCTTCTGCCGGCAGGTTGGTTGGGCCGCCGGCGCGGAAGAAGAAGTCTTCGTCGTCGGCTCCGGAGGGTTCCTCTTTCTTCGGGTACTTGCGGATGACTTTTCCAGAAGCATCGAGAATTTCGAG
>CAYOUY010000310.1:0-16788 GCA_964407245.1 uncultured Acidobacteriaceae bacterium | reverse complement strand
TTCAGAAGTGAAAGCGGTAGCGCAGTTCGGCATAGATTTCGCGGGGATTGTTCCAATGATATCCGCCGAAGGTGAGGCTGTTGTCGTACTCGACGCGGCGGTTGGCCACGTTGAGCGCGGTGACGGAGGCGGTGAAGCGCTCCCCGAAGTCCTTGCCGAGTGAGAGATCGAAGGTGGTGTGCTGCGGCAGATAGTCACCAGGATAGGGCGCGCCTGGGAATGCGTTGCTGAATCCTGAGCCGTAATAAACATTGGCGGCGGCATAGGCGCGCCAGGGGAGGGTGACGTCGCCGCCAACGTTGAGTGTGTTGCGCTGGTCGTGGTCGAGCGGGGTCAGGCCGGGAGAGAGCGAAAAATTGGTGAGACCGCCGGTGATCGTGCCACTGCCTTCGGCGATCTGATTGGAATACGCAAGGTGCAGCTGACCGCGGTGGGCGAAGCGCGGAGAGCGGAGCGTGAGTTCCCAGCCGCGAATCACGGCTTGCGACACGGTGATGGGGAAGAAGATGCTGGAGGCTCCGATGTTGTTGTGGTCGAGAAAATTCTGGACGTTGGTTTTGAAATTGTCGAGGTCGAGCACCCAGCCCCGCAAGGGGATGGTCGCTCCGAACTGATGTTCTTCGTCGCGCTCACCATGCAGTGAGGCGAAGCCAAGCCCCTGCTGCCCCGTGTAGCTGATGAGGGCGGGCCCGGAGACCGTCTCAATGGGCGGGGCTTGATAGTAGTGGCCGTAGAACGCGCGGAAGGTCCAGCGCAGCTTGGGGATGGTCACGGTCGCGCCGAAGCGCGGGCTGATGGCGGATTCGGAAATTGGCGGAGCGGAGTTCGGGGCGAAGTTGCCTTCGGAGAATCGCGTTGGCCGCATGCCGGCGGAGAGCGTGAGCCACGGGATCGGCTTGAGTTTGTCGTCGATGTAGAAGGCTTCGAGGTTGGCGTTGGGATGTTCGGCGTCGTTGATGGCGGGAGTTCCGCTGCCGTCGTTGAAGATCGCGCCGAAGAGCTGATTGTCGCTCTGGTAGAAGCTGATGAATCCGGCCTGCAGATCGTTCTTCTTGTAGTTGACGGCGACGCTGGCCTGACCTCCGGCGTAAGTGGAAGAGCGGTTCTCGGTGGTGGCGATGGGAACGTCGTTGGGATTACTGGCGTAGTCGCCGCTGTTGTAGTGGTAGAAGGGCGAGACGCCGGTCATGAAATGAGAATTGAAGGTGTGCAGCCAGGTGAAGAGGATGCCGGCGTCGGCTTCGTGTTCGCCATCGCGTAGGCCGATGCTGGGTGTGTATTGACCGCTGGCGGGGTTGTTTTCGATGTCGTCGGGGAACGGGTCGTACGGGATCTGGAAATAGTCACGCCGGAGTGAAGTGACCAGGCGGAGCTGATTCGAAGGATCGCTATTGAAGATGAATGATCCGAAGCCGCCGACGCCATTGACGGCATCGTGCACGACCTGCGGGACGGGCGGCTGCAGGCCGAGGTTGCTGCGATTGCCGTTGGCACTGGCGTAGTAGGCGAAGCGATCGGTGTGGCTGCCGAAACTGACGGCGTCATTGGTCTGGTGGAAGTTGCCGGCGCTGAGGACGATTTCGCCTTCGTTGTTTCGCTCGAAGCCGGTGCGCGGGACCACGTTGAAAACGCCGTAAGTACGGTCGCCGAACTCTGCGCCATAGCTTCCACGATCGACTTCCACGTAATCCAGATCCTTAGGATCGAATTGCGGGGCCACGTTTTGTGCGATGGCGGTGTTGATGACGGGGATGCCATCGAGCAACCACGTGGTCTGGTGGCCGCCGCGCATGTGCAGCATGTCGTGGGTGACGTAGGCGCCGGGAGTGTAATCGGTGATCATGGCCAGGCTGTTGGAGCGGTCGGCGCCGGGCGTGCGCTGAATGTCTTCCTTGTCCACCAGAGTGACGGGCGTGGCAGTGTCGGTGGGGACGATGGTCTGCTCGGCGGAAACGGTGACGCTTTCCCGCGTCGAGGCGACTTTGAGTTGAAAGTGAGCGACGGGGACGGTGCCGGAGATCACGGTGACATCCATTGCAGTTTGGGCAAAGCCGGGGCTAGCGACGCTGAGGGTGTAGTCGCCGAGAGGCACTGCATTGAACTGGAATTGACCGCCGGCGTCGGTATAGGCGGTCTTGTTCCAGTCTGATGATTTGGCGCGGAGCATCACCATGGCGCCTTCGATAGGACGGTGGCTGGAGTCGTGGACGACGCCACGAATCGCGCCAAAGACGTTCGCGAAGGCAGGAACGGCGAGTGTGAGCAGGACAGCGAGCAGCAGAATGCGAGTGGAGCGCATAAAGTTCTCCGAAAAACGCCATGCAGGCCAAGACCCAAGGGCTAAAGCCCATCAATGACCTCAGCGGCTTTATCGCAGCGCTGAAAGCGCTGCCACCCAGAGCGGGTCCCAGCAGTCATTAGAGCGTTGGGGCGGCATGACTAGAGTCGTGCCCTTCCCAGTCGCGTTTATGCGATTGCGGGGCGGGGCGGGGCGCGAGTGGATTGCGACGCAGAGAACTGCGCGAGTGGAGTGATCGAGGGCGATTCGGCAACGCTGCCGGCAACGCCCTGCGCGAAGGTTGAAGGGGACCAGACTTGCGGATTGGCCCATTGGGCAGTGGTCACTGCACGGCAGCAATCGTGGTCGCAGCAGCCGGCGTCACGCAGGGCAAGCTTTTCTGATGTGGCAGGCGCCGAGCCGTGGCATTGATGGGTGCCTTTGCGAAGACAGCAGGCGTGGGGCGGGTCAGTCGTGGCCGCGAGCGCCAGCGGAAGGAAAGTTCCGACGAGCGCGAACAGCAACAGGAGCTGGGCAGTGATCCGCCGCATCTGGTTTCGGTGAAACGGAACCCCAATCGCGCATAGGGTATAACAGAATCGTTCGCGCGTGCAAGGAGGGCAGCAGATTCCTCGTCGCTGCGCTCCTCGGAATGACAAACGATTTTGGAACGAGAAGAATTCTAGGCTTTGCCGTTGATTTTGGCCCACCACCAGCGGACCCCGACGAAGAGGAATCGCCAGTCGTGGAAAAACTCGGGCGGCTTGCCTTCGAAAGCGTGGCCGATGAACTGGAAAATCCACCCGATGACGAAGAGTGCGGCAGCGTAGATCCAGAGGCGATGGAAGAAAAAGCCGGCGAGGAAAACCGCGAGCGAGACGAGGATCAGCGGGATGCCGAAGGTATGGCAGAAGCGGTTGACGGGATGCTGATGGCTGGTCGCATATTGCGCGATCCACTGCTCGGATGTGCGGTTACCAAGCATGCCGGGATGATACTACGGGTTGGGGCTAAAGCCCTCGTTCTTTCGCGGGCGGACGCGGCGCTAAAGCGCCGCTCTTCCACGTTACTGGACGGGGCGTTTGTGGCTGGTGTCGAAACGATTCCACGCGAGATCCCTCCGCGCGCTGGTGAAAACGCGCGCGATCGGGATGACGCCGCTTGAGCTTCGCATCGTGCGGTATGTTCGCGCGGTTGCTCAGCTTAACGATCCCGCTCCGGTTGAGACGCACACTTGCCGCGTGGTAGCATCCTTAGTTTTGGCAGATGATGTCGGGCTGGCCTGTACCTGGCCTTATCTTCAAGAGCGGCCCGTCGGTTTTGATCGGCCGCAGCTTTGATTGGCCGTAGCTTCGATCGGCCGCACCTTCCCGCGCCTGCCCAAGGAGCCTAACTTGAAAGTCTATTCGGGAGAAAACATCCGTAATGTAGCGCTGGTGGGGCACGGGCACGCGGGCAAAGCGTCGTTGGTGTCGGCGATGCTGTACACGTCGGGCGCGACGCAGCGGCTGGGGCGCGTGGATGACGGCTCGGCGACGACCGATTATGACGATGAAGAAATCGCGCGGCAGATGTCGATTTCGACAGGCACCGCCGTGGTGGAGTGGGGCAAGACGAAGATCAACATTCTCGACACGCCCGGATTCAACATGTTCGTCCACGAGGCGAAGATGGCGCTGCCGGTGGTGGACGCGGCCATTGTGGTGGTTGACGGCGTGGCCGGCGTGGAAGTGGTGACGCAGCGGGTGTGGAATTACTGCGAGGAGTACAACACGCCGCGGCTGATCGTGGTAAGCCGCATGGATCGCGAGCGGGCTGATGCGGCACGCGTGCTGGAGTCGGTGCAGAAGGCGTTCGGACGCAGCGTGGTGCCGATTGAGTTGCCGATTGGTGCGGAGAAAAATCTGTCGGGCGTGATCGACCTGGTGCGGATGAAGGCGTACACCTACGAGCTCGGCGGAAACGGGAAAGGGAAAGAGACCGAGATTCCGGCGAACCTGAAGGATCAGGCGCAGGAAGCGCATGAGCGGCTGGTGGAGCTCGTGGCCGAGGGCGACGACAAGCTGATGGAAAAGTTCTTCGAGGCGGGAACGCTGGGCGAGGAAGATCTGGTGCCGGCGCTGCACAACGCGATCCGCGAAGACAAGATTTTCCCGGTGATCTTCAGCTCGGGGCTGGGAAACATCGGCGCGGACCGGGTGATGGATTTCATTGTCGATTACACGCCGGCACCGTCGGAGCATGAGTGGGTGCAGGGAGAGACTGCGGGCGGAAATGGCGATGCTCCGAAGCGTCACGAGACGGATGCGGAGCCGGTCTCTTTATATGTGTTCAAGACGGTATCGGATCCGTTTGCGGGCAGGATTTCATATTTCAAAGTCTTCTCGGGCGTGGTGAAGAACGAGGGGACGGCGCTGAACTTCCGCACGAATACTTTGGAGAAGCTGTCGCACATTTCCGCGATGCAGGGGAAGACGGCGATTCCGGTGACCGAGCTGCATGCCGGCGACATTGGCGCGGTGGCGAAACTGAAGGACACGCTCACGGGCGACACGCTGGGCGACAAGTCTGCGCCGATTCAATATCCGCGGGTGAAGCTGCCCGAGCCGGCGATCACCTTTGCCATCGAGCCGAAAAGCCGCGCCGATGAAGACAAACTCGGCCCCGGCCTGCACAAGCTGATGGAAGAAGGTGCGATGCTGCGCTTCTTCCGCGATCCGCAGACGAAGGCATTCCTGATCGCGGGCACGGGCCAGCAGCACATTGAAGTGACAGTTTCGAAGCTGAAGAAACGCTACAACACGCAGGTGAATCTGAAGGCGCCGAAGGTGCCATATCGCGAGACGATTCGCGGCAAGGCCGATGTGCAGGGGCGGCACAAGAAACAGACCGGCGGCCACGGGCAGTTTGGCGACTGCAAGATCAAGATGGAGCCGTTGCCGCGCGGCGGAGACTTCGAGTTCGTCAACGATATTTTCGGCGGGGCCATTCCGAAGAACTTTATTCCGGCGGTGGAGAAAGGAATCAAGGACGCGGCGGCGCGCGGGTATCTGGCGGGATATCCGGTGGTGGACTTCAGGGTCGTGTTGTACGACGGGTCGTATCACGATGTGGACTCGAACGATCTGTCGTTCCAGTTGGCGGGGCGCATCGCGTTCCGCAAGGCGATGGAAATAGCGAAGCCGACTTTGCTCGAGCCCATCATGAACGTTGAGATCACGGTGCCGGACGATTTTGCCGGCTCGATCATGGGCGATCTGAACAGCCGGCGGGGCCGCATCCAGGGCATGGACAACAAGGCCGGCAACACGATCGTGAAGGCGGAAGTGCCGATGGCCGAGATGCTGACGTATGGCGTGGAACTGACCTCGATGACGCAGGGCCGCGGTTCGTTCAACATGGAAATGCATCATTACGACATCGTGCCCGGGCAATTGCAGGAGAAGATTATCGAACAGTCGAAACGTGAACGGGGAGAACAGCCAGAAGAAGAGGAATAGAGATCCTTCGCTACGCTCAGGATTTCGGCAGCAGGCTCCCGCTCCCCACCCCCGTGACGCTAAGAGCGTGCGTGCCGGGGACCCCGGATTCGCTCACGCCGCGCAAACTCCTCAAGTTTGACCCTTCTCCGCGCTACACGCTAGAATAATGAGGTTTGCCTGTACTGGCCGACCCGTTCTGGGGAGGCCTGCCTTGGCGGCGGAAGCGCCGCGGCGGAAAACACAGCAAGCACAGGAAAATCGGCGTGTCCCTCGGCTGCATGCGTGTGTTGCCCGTGTGCCTCGGCCGAGCGAAATTCGCGAACGAAATTCCGCATTACGAATTTGGATTGACGGAGGCAGAGGTATGTACGCGGTTATCCGCGCCGGTGGAAAGCAGTACCGGGTGGCGCCCGGAGATGTGATTCGAGTGGAGAAACTGGGCACCGGCACCGACGGCCAGGTGGAGTTCCCGGTGCTGGCAGTTTCAGCGACAGAGGGCCAGGTGGCCAACGAAGCGGGTGCACGGGTGGTGGGAGAAGTAGTCGGCGAAGGGCGCGGCGCGAAAGTGCTGGTCTTCCATTACAAGCGCAAGAAGCAGTACAAAAAGCTGCGCGGGCATCGGCAGGGATATACGGCCGTGCGCATCACGGAGATTGCGGCGGGTGGACAGAGCTTCAAGGCTCCTGAGCTGCCGAAGAAGGAAGCGAAGCCGAAGAAGGTGAAGGCTGCAGCGGAGGCTCCGGCTGAGGAAGCGAAGACGGCGAAGACGTCGGCGAAGAAAGCCGCTCCGAAGAAAGCAGCGAAGAAATCGGCCGCGAAGAAAAAATAAGCGTTGGCCGAGCTTGGCTCGGCCGGACAGCCCCGTTCGACTCCCCTCGTTCCTCGGGATCGGTCAGGGCAGGCTCAAGAACGGCGGCTGTCCCTACATTTTCTGACTAAAGGGATTTTTCATGGCGCACAAAAAAGGACAAGGCACTTCACGAAACGGCCGCGACTCGAATTCGCAGCGGCTTGGCTTTAAGGCATTCGGCGGGCAGGTGGTGCCTGGCGGGACGATCATCGTGCGGCAGCGCGGCACGCGGGTGAAACCGGGGCTCAACGTGGGCCGCGGCAAAGACGACACGCTCTTCGCCAAGATCACCGGGCGCATCAAGTTCATGGACAAGGGCTCGATGGGCCGCTTCGTGATGGTTGAGCCGGTGGAAGCGAAGTGACCGCGTTGAGCGGGGCGTCCAAGCACCGCTGCGGTCATCCCGAGCGGAGCGAGGGATCTCATAATTACGTGTAGCGCTCTCGCCCGCGTGCCCTCCGGACCAACATTGCCTCGCTCCAGGCGAGGCTTTTTCTTTGACCGTTAGTCGTTGGTCGTTGGCCAGAGCGACTATGCGAACGACCAACGACGACCGACTTACGACGGTTCTCATGTTCATCGATGAAGCCAAGATCCGGGTGAAGGCTGGAGACGGCGGGAATGGCTGCATGGCGTTCCGGCGGGAGAAATTCGTTCCGCGCGGCGGGCCTTCAGGCGGCGACGGCGGCAAGGGTGGCGACGTGGTAATGGAGTCGAGCGAGCGCCATAACACGCTGGTGCATTTCCGATTCAATCCCGAATACAAGGGGGAGCGCGGGCGCCACGGCGAAGGATCAAACAAAACCGGGCGTGAGGGCAGCGACGTGATGCTGAAGGTTCCGGTGGGAACGATCGTTTACGACGACGAGACGGGCGAGAAGGTTTTTGATTTTTCGGGGCCCGACCAGCGCATCGTGATTGCGCGCGGCGGGCGCGGCGGGCGCGGCAATGCGCGATTCGCCACGTCGGTGCATCAGGCGCCACGCGAGCATGAGGCGGGGCGTCCGGGCGAGGAGCGCGTGTACCGGCTGGAATTGAAGCTGCTGGCGGATGTGGGGCTGGTGGGATATCCGAATGTGGGGAAGTCGACGCTGATTTCGCGTATCTCAGCGGCGCGGCCGAAGATTGCGGATTATCCGTTTACAACGTTGGAGCCGAATCTCGGCGTGGTCATGGTGGGCGATGCGAAAGACGAGATAAGTTTTGTAGTGGCCGATATTCCTGGGCTGATCGAAGGCGCGCACACGGGCGCGGGGCTCGGCACCCAGTTCTTGCGGCACATCGAGCGCACGCGTTTGCTGGTGCATCTGGTGGATGTTTCTGATGGCAGCGGGCGCGATGACGTGGTCAAGGATGTGGAAGTGATCATGGGCGAGCTGAGCAGCTTTGGGGCGCATCTGGAAGAGAAGCCGATGATCATGGTCGCATCAAAGATCGATGTGGCGAACAAGGACAAAGTGGCGGCGCTGAAACAGTACTGCAAGAAGAAGAAATTAAAGTTGTATGAGATTTCAGCCGTCACGGGAAAAGGGATTGAAGAATTGAAGCACGCGATGGCGAAGGAAGTGGAGCAGTTGCGGGAGAGGGATTTGGCGAAGGCGGCATCTGAACGACCCTAAATCAACGCGCGGGGGCTAAAGCCCGAGTGTCTTCCAACTGCGTGACGCGGCGCTGAAGCGCCGCTCTTCCACGGCGAGAGCAGGTCCGTGTGCGCTCTTCAAGAGCCAGCATGTTTTCGGCGTCTCCGCCCCTGCAGTGCTGCGGGTAGGGATTCTTCGACTCGCGCTCGCTATCGCTCGCGCTTGCTCAGAATGACAGTGCAGGGTTGCGACTGGCAGAAGGCGGGTGCCCCACCCTTGCGGTTTTTGCAAGGGTGGGAATCTCGAATGCGTACTTCTCAAGGGGTTCTAGCAGAAAAAATTGAGGTTCGCACTCTCCCACCCTTTCGCAAAAACCGCGAAAGGATGGGGCACCCTCCGTCCTAGTGGTCTCGGCTGTTCAAGGACTGGATCACCCGCCTCACCAATAACTGTCTGCCTTCGCAAGCCGACAGGCGGCGACCAAGGTGCGGAGTTGCTCTAAAGACTTTGCGACGCCTGGTACCGAGCAGCCCCATTGGAACTCTGCATCGCTATGAGGGATTAACTTCAGCGCGATCACGTAATAGCTGTGCGCGTAGCCCCCACGCTCGTAATGAACAAACCACGTGTCGCCTTGAGTCCCCGCAAACACGAGTCGTCTAGAAGGCAGCGCGTTATCGAGGACGACGTCAGTGACTTGAAATTTCTGTCCCGGGTCGGCCATTGCAAACGACCGTTGCCGCGTAATTTTGGAAAATGCTTGCTTCAGACTCGCCGGAATGCCGTCCGTCTTCCATACAATTTTGAACTGTCCATCTAGAAGGCGTTCGCTCTCGGCTGACGAGATCTGACCCTCCTGTGCGACCGTGAAGAAAGGCAAGCACAAGATCGTCCACCAGATGAGAGGGCTAGCCCTGCGTTGTTTCATGGTCCTGCTTGTAGCCCTCGAAGCCAGGCGTTAATCAGAATCCCAGGGGTGACCATCGGCGCGATGGTCTGTGGTTTCCCACCCTGTCGCGGCATTTTTTACAAAAACCACGCGACAAGGTGGGGCAACCCGGCCGTATTACGCTCGTGGCAGTGGGCCGTGCTGGAAGTGATATTGCAGAATGCGTGCCGCGAGCGCCGGGCTTAAATGTTCTCCGTGAGGCTCGATCGTGCGTACGACTTCGCCACGGCAGACGACTTCCGTAGCCGACAAGCCGGCGATCTCGGCGGGCAGAACAAGATTGATTTCCAGTTGAGCGCTCGGCTGCAGCGGTTCGTCGGCTTGGAAGAGCATTCCTGAGCGGCTGATGTTTTCGGTTTTGCCGTCATGCCAGCTTTTCTCGCCGAGACGGCGGTAGCGCAACGGCAAATGAAGCTGGAAGCGCTGGGCGCGGGATGGCGCGCTCGCGCGCGGCGGTGCTGCGGGGCGTGATTCTACAGACTGCACGGGCATGGCGACCTCCGGGGGAGTTGGGCTTGCATCGAGCACTTCGCGCACAATGCTTCTCAGGTCGCGAAGGTTGAAGGGTTTCTGGAGCAGGCGGACACCGGCATCAAGCATGCCGTTGTGTCCTACCACGTTTTCGGTGTAGCCGGACATGTAAAGCACTTTCACATTGGGACGAATCTCCGAGATGCGCTGCGCCAGTTCGCGGCCGTTCATGCCGGGCATGATCACATCGGTGAGCAGGAGATGAATCATGCCCTCGTGCGCAACCGCAATCTGCATGGCGACGGCGCCGTCGGCGGCCTCGATTACTTTGTAGCCCTGCTTCTCGAGGAACTGGCGGGCGAGGTAGCGCAGGTTGGCTTCGTCCTCCACCAGCAGAATGGTTTCCGTGCCCGGCTCGACGCGCTGGATCTTGATGGGCGCGGCGAGCTGCGCGGCTTCGCCCAAGGCGACAACGCGCGGCATGTAGATCTTGAACGTAGTGCCCTTGCCCACCTCGCTGTAAACCCAGATGTATCCGCCACTCTGCTTGACGATTCCGTAGACGGTCGAGAGTCCGAGGCCGGTGCCTTTGGTTCCCTTGGTGGTGAAGAATGGCTCAAAAATATGGGACTGCGTTTCGGAGTCCATGCCGGCGCCGGTGTCGCTGATGGCGATCATGGCGTAATCGCCGGGCTGCAGGGGCGCATGAAAGCGGGCGTAGTCGGCGTCGAGCGTGACGTTGGCCGTCTCGATAGTGAGTTTTCCGCCGGAGGGCATAGCGTCGCGGGCGTTGACCGCAAGGTTCATGATGACCTGCTCGATCTGGCCGGCATCGGCGCGCACCAGCCAGAGCGAGGGATTTGGGTCCATGACCAGATCGATGTCTTCCCCAATCATGCGGGTCAGCATCTTGATGTTCTCGGTGAGAATGCTGTTCAGGTTGACGATCTTCGGCGCGAGCATCTGCTTGCGGCTGAAGGCCAGGAGCTGGCGGGTGAGCGAGGAGGCACGTTCGGCAGCGCTGGAAATTTCCTGCGCCGGCGAGCGCAATTCCGGCATTCCGCTCAGGCGCTCGAGCAGGAACTCGGAGTAGCCGGAGATGACCATGAGCAGATTGTTGAAGTCGTGCGCGATGCCGCCGGCGAGTCGGCCGACGGCCTCCATTTTTTGCGACTGGCGCAGCTGCTGCTCAAGGGCGCGGCGCTCGGTGACGTCTTCCGCAAACAGCTCGAAGACCACGCCATTTCCCTGGCCATTGCTTACCGACCGGCCGGAGACACGCACCACCGTTGTGGTGCCGTTCTTGCGCTTCCACTCCGCGGTCAGTCCTTTGAACGGAGATGAGGTGCGCAGAAAATCAGCCAACTCGAACCAATGATCAGCCTCGGAGTACAGGCCCTGAATCCGCAATCCGATCAATTCCCCGGCCGCGTCGTAGCCCAGCGTTTCGAGAAACGCCGGATTGGCGTCGAGAATTTCGCCGGTGTCGTCACAGCGGCAGATGCCGTAAGGGGCGTTCGTGATCAGGGAGCGGAAGTTCTGTTCGGAGCGCCGCAAGTTTTCCTGCACGGAGCGCAGCGCCGCGTTCAGCCAGCAGATCAGCATCGCGACAAAAAAGAACAGCGACAGGCGGATGATGGCGGTGCGGGCCTGGGCGGCGGTGTGCTCCCCAGCGAGCGAGAAATAGGCGCTGAGGGTCAGTGCGAAGGACGTGGCCACGAGGCCCGGCTTCCAACCGCCGTACCACGCGCTCACCATGACGGCGACGCCGAACAGAACCAGGCGGCTCTCGGACACGTCCACGAGCATGACCGTCGGAATCAGCGCCAGGGCTGTGCTGAGGACAGCGACTCCATAGCGCAGAATGGGAGCGCGGGCAGGCGGGATGCGAAGTAGGGGGAGGGTTACTCGCATGTCACTACTCTAGTTCCAGAACGGGAAAGGCGGTAGTTACAGGAGTTCATTCCGGCTTGGCGAAGGGGACGCTCGGGGGTGGCCGTTTTCCATTTGGGGAGGGGCCGGTCGGACGATGGTGGGACAATCGTGAGGTCCGGGGCTTGTCTCTGACTTGCATCTTCTGGGGGAAATCGGGACACTAGCCGGTACTCCCGGATACGCATGAATATTGGACTCTTTGGCGGGACGTTCGATCCGGTGCATCGCGGGCACCTGGCGCTGGCGCGTGTGGCGCTGGAGCGCTGCAAGCTCGGGCGCATTCATTTTGTGCCGGCGAATGTGCCTCCGCACAAGCAGCGGCAGCCGCTTTCGCCTTTTCTCCACCGGTTTACTATGTTGGCTCTGGCTACGGCGGAGGAGAAGGCATTCGTGCCGTCGCTGCTCGAGGCACCGGAGGAGAGCGAGTTTAGCCGAAAAGCCCGCGGAGACAAACCGAATTACACCATCGACACCGTGCGTCGGCTGAAGCAATCGCTCAAGGCAAGCGACAGGCTGTTTCTGCTCATCGGGATGGACGCCTTTGCCGACATCGCCAAGTGGCACGAAGCGGAGGCACTTTTTCGCGAGTGCGAATTCGTGGTGGCGGGCCGACCGGGATATTCGCTGGCCGACGTGGCCAACGCGCTGCCGGAAAGTCTGCGTCCGCGAGTGGAAGTGACCAAGCCGTTTCATAAGCAGCCGGCGACGGGCGATCTGGTGCTGCCCGGGGCGACGATTCACCTGCTGGGAGACTTGAAACAGCCGGCCTCGGCGACGGCGATCCGCGAGGCGGCCGCAGCAGGCAAGCCGCTGGGGCGGTTTCTTGACGCGCCGGTGGCGGAGTACATCCGGAAAATGCGGCTGTATAAGTAGGGCCGTTGGTCGGTCCTCCGAGAATGGACGGGAGCAGCACCGATGAAGCGAATTCTTCGATATGTGGCACTCGCTGGGACGACTCTCTTCGGCATACTCTTTTTGTTTGTGGTCTTGGATGTGGCGTCGCACTACAACTACAGGCACCATCGCTTCGGTCCGTTTTTTCGGGACGAAACCAACGAGGCTGTCTGGATCACCTTTGGTTTCGCAATCTCAGCGGCGACGTATGTGTACTTGGTGCGAAATATGAGGTCAAGGTAGGCCGCAGCCTTGCGCCACATAGCAGATTGGACGCTCTCCTCGTTTACAATTAAGGCTTTGACTTAAGACTAGCGACTAACAGGAGAACGTTTTCATGGCGAAGAATCATTACTCCACCAAACCCAAACGGCGGAACAAGAACAAGAATCGCAAGGATCCCTCGCAGGCCACGATGGCTGCGATCCGCGAGCGCGAAGCTGCCGAAGCGAAGAAGTCTGCCAAGTAATTCCACGCTGCCGCAGGCGCGATCATTGACCTCATCTCAAGGGGCGAACGACTGACGACCAACGACGAAAGACTAACGACCAACGACCACTGACGATCCTGAATGAAGAAGAGCGAACTGAGAAAGCAAGTCTCCGCAGCCATTCAAGCCTGCCTGGACAAGAAGGCCGAAGAACTCAGCATCCTGGAAATGGAGAAAGGGTCGGGCGCATTCACCGACTACTTTGTGCTGTGCAGCGGGACGAATCCCAAGCAGATTCAGACCATTGCCGACGAGGTCGAGATGCGGCTGAAAGCGGCGGGCGTTCGTCCGAATAACATTGAGGGTTATAACCAGGCGGAGTGGATTCTGATCGATTATGTCGACTTCGTCGTGCACGTGTTTTCGGAGAAGGCACGGAAGTTCTACGATCTGGAACGGTTGTGGAAGACGGCCACGCGGCTGGAGCCCGGGGATCTGAAAGCGGCGCCGAAGAAGCGGAAGGCCGAAGCCAGGCCACCTGCGGCGAAGAAGAAGAAGCGGAAGCGGAAGACGGCGTAGGGGGCATTTCGCATGCGTATGCACTCGATCGGCTCTCAGGGGCTGAAGCCCTGCTGATTTCTTGGTTCTGCCGGTGGCACGACTGAAGTCGTGCTCTTCTCGAACGCGCGATCAAGACGCTTCCTCTACGAGTGAAATTCTAGAGTCCATGACAGCTGCAACCAACTCCGAACCGGCCTGGGGAAACCAGTTTCGCCTGGTGGCCGCGGAGAAGTGGAAAACCAAGTCGGCGGCGATGGGCCAGCCGGTGACGGACGCGCTGGTTGAGTACGCGCAGCCGAAGCCGGGAATGCGGATACTCGATCTGGCGAGCGGGACGGGCGAACCGGCCATCAGCCTGGCGGTGCGAGTGGGAGCCGAGGGTCATGTCACGGCTCTGGATGTGAGCGCGGAATTGCTGGCCGTGGCAGCGCAGCGGGCCGAGGCGCGTGGGCTCACGAACTTCACCACGCAGCAGGCGGACGCGCACAGTCTGCCATTTCCCGGTGACAGCTTTGATCTCGCGACTTCGCGTTTTGGCGTGATGTTCTTTCGCGATCCGGTCGCGGCGCTCGGCGAGCTGCGGCGCGTGTTGCGGCCGGGAGCGCGAGCATGTTTTCTGGCCTGGGGTCCGTTCGAGCAGCCGTATTGGCAGACGATGATGGGAGTGGTGCACCGGCATGTCGGTGGTCCGCTGCTGGCGCCGGGCGCAACGGATCCGTTCCGGTTTTCGCAGCCCGGCAGTTTGTCGGGCGTGCTGCGGGCGGCAGGATTCAGCGCGGTTCAGGAGGAGACCAGAACTTTGCCCTGGACCTGGCCGGGCCCCGTCGAGGAAGTCTGGGAGCAGGCACAGGCCGTCGCAGTGCCATTTCGTCCGATGCTGGAGCGCGTGCCAGCAGAAAAGTGGCCGCAGATTCACGCGGAGATTCATGCTGCGGTGCGGCAATATTCCGATGGCGAGCAGGTGGCGTTCGGCGCGACGGTCGTACTAGCTTCGGGGAAAAAGTGAAGGGCGCGCCGTGAAGATCAAGATCGCGTGGATCGGCAAAACGAAGGAAACGGCGATTCAGGCGCTGACTGAGGAATATCTCAAGCGAATCTCACGTTATGCTCAGGTGGAAGGCGTTGCTCTGCGCGACGAGGCGGCGCTGGTCGAAATGTGCGGACGGGCGGGAGCCCGGACCGGAGCAAAGAGCGCGGCGAAGTCCACGCTGGTGCTGATGGACTCGCGGGGCAAGGAATTTTCTTCCGAAGGCTTTGCCAAATTTCTGGGGGATTATCAGGATCGCAACCCGTTGCCGCTGGTGCTGGCTGTTGGCGGCGCCGACGGATTCAGCAGCGAGACGCGTACTGCAGCGCAGCAGACAATCTCACTCGGAAAAATGACCCTGCCGCACGAATTGGCGCGGGTGGTGTTGTTGGAACAGGTGTATCGCGCGTTCACGATTCTGAAAGGGCATCCGTACCATTCGGGGCATTGACGCGCCTAAAAGCCCTCGTGGGTTGAAGTCATCCTGAGCGAAGCCGTTCTTCAGGCGGCGCGAAGGATCTCCCGGCACACGGACCTCTCACGGGAGATCCCTCGGCCCGCCGGCGAAAACGCGAGTCTTCGGGATGACGCCTTTGTAGTGTGCGAAATTCAAATTGCGGCATCGGAAAGGCCCACTTTGCAGGTGGCGAGGGACAATCTCTACTGCGTTACGGTGGCCTGGTAGCTGACGGCCTGCCATTTCCCGGTGCGGCGTACCCAGACTCGCGTGTAACGGTAGGGGCCGCTAAAGTCCTCGCCAAGCTGGTGGCCTTTTACGTCGGCGCGGGCGGTCACGACGGCGGTGTCGCCATAGACGCGCACCACCATGTCGCTCACGTTAAGTTCGTCGTAGCGAAGCTGGCCGCTCTTGCGCGCGGAAATGGTGTCCTGCTTGGTGGTCACCTGGCCGAGCGGCGTGATGGCGACGTAGTCTTCTGCGAGCGTGCGTTGCGAGAAGTCGGCGTCGCGGTGGAGGCTGGCGTCGCGCGCCTGGCGCTCCAGATCGAGAATTTCGCGGATGGCGGCCTGGTCGCCGGTGTCCAGGGTGGATTGGGGGCGGTTGTTGGCGACTTTTTGCGCGCAAAACGCGGGAACAGCCAACACGGTGGAGAGCAACAAGACCGCAAGACGGTTGAGCACGACTAGACCTCCGCGGGTTCGCGAGGAGACAGAGATGCGCCTGACCGAGCTACGCAACATTGGATGCCCCGGTTCCGTGGAAAAGTTCGCCACTGCGCAAAGATTCCTTGACCGATACAACGACTGGTAACAGCATGCCACAACCGGGAGGCGGAAGATTCCTAATGCAGTGTATGACCTTGGCAACCGGCGATCCGTTGCGATTTTTCTTGGGCTTGGGGAACACGGCCGTCTCAGTTTGAGTCACTTTAGGAAGTCCGGCAGGCGACTCGGCAGTCAGTATTTAGTAGAATCAAGCGTCCCACTGGCATGGCTGACATCCGTCGTGGTCTCGTCATCGTAAACACCGGGCCGGGAAAGGGCAAAACCACGGCCGCCATGGGGACGGCTTTGCGCGCGGTCGGGCAGGGCATGCGGGTTCTGATGCTGCAGTTCCTGAAGGGCTCCTGGCACTACGGCGAGCTGGACGCGGTGCAGGCCTTCGGCGACCGGTTCGTCATGAAGCAGATGGGCCGCGGTTTCGTGAAGGTGGGAACAGAGAAGCCCGACCCGGAAGATGTGCGCATGGTGGAAGCGGCCTGGGCCGAAGCTCAGCAGGCCATTCAGTCGGGTCAATGGGATCTGGTGGTGCTCGACGAGATCAACTATGCCATCAGCTACGGCATGCTGGACCCGGCGAGGGTGGTTGAGGCGCTCAAGACGCGGCCGGAGATGGTCCACGTTATCTTGACGGGCAGGAACGCGCATCCCACAATTGTGGAGATCGCAGACACTGTGACCGAAATGCGGCAGGTGAAGCACGCCTACGAAAAGGGCGTGATGGCGCAGAGGGGAATCGAATACTGATTGTGTAATTGGGGAATTTGGTAATCGGATAATTTGAAACCTGACCCCCGATTATTGTTTTAAATTACTAAGTTACAGAATTACCCAATTCCTCAATGTCTTATGGCTTGGTTTAAGCGCGAATCCGGCGAACTCGACACTTCGGGCGAGAAGAAAGTCCGCACTGAAGGGTTGTGGGTGAAGTGTGAAAACTGCCGGCAAATTATTTGGAAAAAGGATCTGGAAGAGAATATGAACGTCTGTCCGAAGTGCGGCAAGCACTTCCGGATCGACGCCCGCACACGCCTGGCGCTGCTGCTTGACGATAACCAGTACGAGACCTTCGACGGCAACCTGTCGTCGACC
>CAYOUY010000309.1:0-32242 GCA_964407245.1 uncultured Acidobacteriaceae bacterium | reverse complement strand
GAGCGATCGCTGGCGATCACGATCTGCTTCATAGACTCATGCAGCGCGTTAAAGGTGTGGAAGAACTCTTCCTGCGTTCGTTCCTTCTGCGCTAGGAACTGGATGTCATCAATCAGCAGCACGTCGACATTGCGGAACTTGTCGCGAAAGGTCGTCATCTTGTCGTAGCGCAGCGAGTTGATCATGTCGTTGGTGAACTTCTCGCTGGATACGTAGCAGATGGCGGTTTGCGGCTGGCGGCGCTTGATCTCGTGGCCAATGGCCTGCATGAGATGAGTCTTGCCCATGCCGACGCCGCCGTAGAGGAAGAGCGGATTGTAGGCCTTGGACGGACGCTCGGCGACGGCCTGGCAGGCGGCGTGGGCAAACTGGTTGCCGCTGCCGATCACGAAGGCATCGAAGGTGTAGCGGGGGTTGAGCTGCGCGGCGCCGTCCCAGTCGAAGCGGGCCTGGGATGGGGCGGTGGCCGCCGCAGCGGACAGGCCGCCATCATGACGGACGGTGGTTGCGGCGGGATCGTCTTCCGGCGTGACAAACTTCACATCGTTGAAGCCGAGACCAAGGTTATCGATGGCTTCCTGAATGAGGTCGGCGTACTTGTCGCCGGCATGACGGAACTCGACCGTGGGAACACGAACAAAGAGGACGCCGCCGCTGGCGTGGCTGTAGCGCGTTGGCTTCAGCCAGGTGTCGTAGGAGTGGCGGTTGATTTTCTTTTCCAGCGCATCCAGGATGCGGGCCCACGGATTGGGGGAAAGAGTTGTTCCGGGAACTGACATATATGAAGTGCTCGCCGCGGCGCTCAGGCGGCTGGTATGAGAGCGCCATTTCTAAGTGTCGGTTTCGCGAATGCAGTGGAACCGGCTAATTTTACTGCGGAAAGCGCTCGTCGTGGCGGGCGCGGTTACAAAACGATTTTGAAAGCAGAATCAGTCCGGCATACTAGCACAAAATTTTTGCTTGTGTGGAAAACTTCGGCTGGAATTTTTCCGCGAACTCCTATTCAGCACTGGAATTCGTGGACTGTCAAGTGCCGCGATAGTAACTGTCGCGGAGAAGGTGCAGAGTTTGCAGTCAATCCCACGTCTCGCAAAAGCGGCGAAACGTGGGCACGCAATTTCCTGTTACTGAGTTCCACATTTCGGCGGCCGGTTGGTAGGAATCCGCGCGCTGATTTATACTTACAGTTTGCCCTAAGACCGACGAACGAATCAGGAGCGGCTATATTTCATGCCCAAGCGTACATTCCAACCCAACCGGCGCAAGCGATCGAAGAAGCACGGCTTTCGCGTGCGCATGAGGACCCAGGGCGGCCGGAAAGTTCTGTCGCGCCGCCGCGCCAAGGGGCGCAAGCGGGTCTCGGTGAAGCCCGGTTTTCGTGAATAGTCCAGCGGCGCGGCCCGAGGCCGGCGCCGAGCGATGCTGAAACCTCCATTCAGGAAATCAGCGATCCGGAATTTCGAGGCCCTGTGACTGGCAGTGTGCCTGAAGCATCGAATCAGAGTGCCAAGCCGGGGTCGCCATCCGCTTTCGCAAGAGACGCGAAACCAGGGCTAGGTGCGCCGCGCAAGTTTGCATTTCCGCGGAGCGGGCGGTTGTTGCGCCACTCGGATTTCGAGCGTGTGTACAAGCAGGGACGGCGGCATTTTTCCGCGAACATGGCCGTGTTTTATTTGGCGCGCGTTGCGGCGAGGGAACAGAACCCCACTTCTGCCGCGGAAAGCGCGGCAGAAACGGGGCACCCGGAGCATCCGGGCTTGCGAGTGGGATTCACCGTGGGCCGTGCGCTAGGCGGGGCCGTCGAGCGTAATCGGATGAAACGGCGCCTGCGCGAGGCGGTGCGGCTGGCGCGTCCGCCGATGGAAGTGCCGGTGGACGTGGTCATCAACCCGAAGAAGTCCTTGCAGACGGCAGAGTTCGAGGCGGTGTTGAACGAAGTGCGGCGGGCCTTCGTAGTGATAGAGGAGAAGGTGGGCAGGGATGCTTCGACTGCGCGGTAAGGATCGCACGGCGATCCTTACCGCTTGCTCAGCGTGACTTCGCTCACTAAGGCGGGGAATGATCGGATGCGGCAGTTAGCCAAAATCGTCGTGTTGCAGGTCTTGCGGGGATATAAGTGGGCGATTTCGCCGTTGTTCCCGCCGGCGTGCCGCTATGTTCCAACGTGTTCGGAATACGCGATGGAAGCGATCGAACGCTACGGCGTGCTGCGGGGAGGAGTCATGGCGGTGTGGCGGCTTCTGCGCTGCCATCCCTTGGCGCACGGTGGATACGATCCGGTGGTGAGGCAGGACGCGAGCTGCGAGGTAAGGGAAGCAGGTTCCTCGACACGCCTCCGCCGCGTTTCCGCGGCTGCAGGCGGCTCGGAATGACAAGCTTATTCGTCGATCGAAGCAAGACCACGTTGCTGCCAGCTACGCTCGGCCTGTCCGGGTCTAAGACCCGGACCCACACAAGCAACGAGGGCGGCTGTTTCTGCATGGCTCGTCGGATCAGCGAGATTTGAGGAAAGTGTAAGACTTTGGCGGAATATCAAAATCCACAACTGGAACCGGGCAGCGAACGGCGACTGCTGCTGATCTTTCTGGTGGTCTTCGTGGTCATGCTGGCGTTCCAGCCGTTGTTCAAAAAGTATCTACCCCAGCCGCCCGCGCAGCCGCAGCAGCAGACCCAGACCGAACCTGCGAAAGCCGCTGCCGCAACCGCTGCCGCTCCTTCGATGCCAGCAGTGAGCGCGCCCGCCGGAGTGACCAAGCAAGCGGCCAGCGAGACTGAAACTGTTATCGAGAACAATCTCTATCGCATCACGTTTACGAACAGGGGCGCGCAGGTCAAGTCGTGGATTCTGAAAAATTACAACAACGACGCGCAGAACGGGCCGCTCGACTTGGTCAATACTGCGGCGGCAGAGCATTACGGCTATCCACTTTCGTTGTGGACCTACGATGAGACGCTGCGCAACCGGTTGAGCACTGCCCTGTATGTGGCAACGCAGGAAGGCCCGATGACAGCGCCGACGACGACGGCGCCGGCGACGGTAACGTACGAATACGCCGACCAAGATCTGGCGGTGCGGAAGACCTTCACTTTCGACGAACGATATGCCGTGAAGGTCGAAACGTCGGTTACATATAAAGGCGCGGCAGTTGTGGCGTTGCCGGCGTGGCCTTCGGGATTCGGTGACCAGGCGAACGCGGCGTTTTATGCCGCCGGGCTGATCAATTACCAGTTCAACCGGGACATTGTGCGGCTGCCGATCCGGTGCGGACTTTCGCTTTTCTCGAAGTGCAACGCGATCAGCGGCGGGGCAACGATTCCCGGCCCGTTCCATTGGGCGGGGCCGTCGGACCTGTATTTCGCCGCTGTGTTTATTCCGGACGATCCGTCGACGGCGGCGATGGTGACGCTGCGCAACCCTCTGCCGATTGCGCGGGATCCCGACAAACCGGATTCGAAGGAGACGATCAACGTCGATGTGCTGGGCACGGCGGTGGGCAACCTACACGGGCCGACATCGGAGCGGCTCTTTGTCGGGCCCAAAGAATTGGAAGTGTTGCAGAAGATTCCGGTGCCGGGAGTTTCAGGCGCCGACAACGATCTGAACGGGCTGGTGGATTTCGGCTGGTGGGGAATCATTGCCAAGCCGCTGTTTGTGTGGCTGAAGTGGACGTACCATCATGTGGTCGCCAACTGGGGCTGGGCGATCGTGGTGCAGACGCTCATTATCACGCTCGCCCTGCTGCCGCTGCGCATCACGCAGATGAAGTCGATGCTGAAGATGCAGCGCGTGGCGCCGCAGATCAAGGCGATCCAGGAGAAATACAAGAAGTACAGTCTGCGCGATCCGCGCAAGGCGGCGATGAATGAAGAGATCAGCGCGCTCTACAAGAAGGAGGGCGTGAACCCGCTGGGCGGATGCCTGCCGATGCTGATTCAGTTTCCGTTCCTGATTGCGTATTACCGCATGCTCGGTGCAGCGATTGATCTGCGGCATGCCCACTGGCTCTGGATTCATGATTTGTCGGCGGCAGAGCCGTTTCCCTGGGTGTTGCCAGTGCTGATGGTCGTCAGCATGCTAGCGGTTCAGCGCATGACGCCGCAGGCGGGCATGGATCCGGCCCAGCAGAGAATGATGAACGTGATGATGCCGCTCATGATGGGTTTCATCTTCTTCCGACTGGCCGCCGGATTGAATCTTTACTATGCGGAAGCTAATTTGATTTCGATTGCGCAGCAGGCGATCATGAACCGGACCAAGCTCGGCCGCGAGATGCGCGAGATGATGGAAAAGAGGGCGAGGAAGAAGGATAAGTAGTCGGTAGTCCTGAGCCCGAGTCGCGAGTGTGGATCAAAAGGAAGCGAGCCGAACGCGCGACGTTTCGCGCGGCTCGCCCAGATCCTTCGCTTCGCAAAAAGCGCTCGCTCAGGATGACAATGCAAGTTTGAGAGCTGAATCAATGCCCATACCTGACAAACCCGCTGCCGCCAAGAGGATCAACGAATTCCTGCAGGCCGTCGTGACGCACGGCGGACTGCGGCTGAAATACAGGATTGTGGTGGATCCTCCACTGCCGGAGAACCGCGATTGGGAGAAGCCGGAAATCCTCGTGGATTTTGCCGGACCCGACACGCCACTGCTGCTGGACCGCGGAGGGGAACTGCTGCGGGCGCTGGAACTGCTGGCGCTGGAGATGCTGCGCCTGCCTTCGGGCGAGCATGAGAGGGTGTGTTTCGACTGCCAGAACCATCGTTCGCTGCGCATTCAGGAACTGCGGGCGGCGGCGACGGTGGCGGCGGAAAAAGTGCGCAAGACTGGAGCGCCCTATCATTTCAATCCCATGTCGTCACGGGAGCGGCGCATTGTGCATCTGGCGTTGCGCGACGAAGCCGACCTGCATACGGAGAGCGAGGGCGAAGGAATGCGCCGCCATCTGGTGGTCTTTCCCAAGGATCAAGCCCCGGCGGGGAGGCCGGCTCCCAGAACCATTCCGTGAGCAGCCTGCGCGGGATATATAGCGGAAAATAATTGTTGGGTGGGCAACCCAGGAGATTCGCTTCGATTCCTAGCCGTGCAGGAGGTCTGCCATGCGCTGCAACTTTGGCCCTCTCCTCGTCTTTTCCCCGCTTATCCTTGCCGCCGTCATCGCTCTCTCGTGTGGCGGATCTTCTCACGTTCCCGAAGCTGTCACCGTTAGTCCAGCGACCGCCAACGCTACAAACGGTCCGGTCCAATTCACGGCCACGGCCTTCTACAACACCACGCCATCGCCGGTGAGTCCGGCGCCTGCAAGCTGGGGCGCATGCGGCGCCGATGGCGACAATATCGGAGTCTCCATCGGCACCAATGGCTTGGCGGAGTGCTCTTCGGGCTCGACTCGCACTTACACGGTCTTTGCCTTCGTCCCCGATCCCGATTTCAAAGGGGTGTGCGGAACAGAGGCAATGCCTTGCGGCGGCTCCTGCGGTGGGGTGGTTGGCACCGCGCAGTTGACGTGCCCGTGAGCAAGTTCCGTTGAGAGGCGCTGTTTTGCCACTGGCCTTCAGATTTTTTCTAGAATCTTCCGCTGGAATGGAACAGATCATGGTCAGATGGTCCAGAATTTCCCACAGTTTACTAATCAGATTCCGAGTCTTGCGCGGTCATGGGCAGGACCGGGAATTCCACTTTTACCAGGAAACAGCGGACCAGAAGATGCCGTCGCTGCGGCCCAGACGCGAATCTCCCACAGGTAATCCTACTGATTCGTAGCACGGATGGTTCGCGGCAGGATGGAACTTGCTGCCCCGGAATGGAAAATCCCCACCCTGTCGCAAAGTGCGCGACAAGGGTGGGGCAACCGGGCTTGAAACGTGGGCCAACCTGCGCGGGCGGGAGCGCCCGCGCCACAAGGATGAGGCTTCTAGCGGCCCGCGCCGGCGGCGGCGGCGGACGGCATCATGCCGGCGATCTTCATGCCTTCGATGCGGGTGAGCACGTGTTCCACGCTGGTGCCGGTATCGACGCAGGCGTCGACGTAGGGATGGCGGCTGCCATCTGCGTGCAGGACCAGGACGCTGGTCTCGGCGTTGGCTTTCTTCACCATGTAAGGAAGATGATGCCGGTCGTTGCGGGTGAGTGTGGATCCCAGAATGACCAGATCAAAAACGGTCTTGTTCAGGGCTTCCTGCACAGCCTTGCGGCCGATGGCCGACTGCACGATGTGGCCGGCCTTCTCAAAGGCCGTAACCTGAGCTTTTAAGGTTTCCTCGTCCCCTTCACCGTATAGAACTCTCAGTTTTGCTTTCGCCATGAATTGGTCCATTTCCTTGCTGGGCTGACGTCTGACGCGCCGGTCTTCGAAGCGACTCCTGGAAGTGACGGTAACAACCGCCGGGAAGGCGGAAAACGTCACCGAAGGCCAACACACGAAGGAGACGGTTTGGTGCGAGGAATCTTGTCCAGTAAGGCAAAACTGCTTTCCCTGGAAGGCCTTCCGGCGCTACACTTTGCGCGGAGGCTTTCCAACATGCCCCGTACGGTTTGGAGAGCTGTACTCATATCTTTGTTTTGGGTGCCGTTATTGTGGGCGCCGAGATTGGCGGCGCAGGCCGGCGGCGGTCAGTCCACGACGACATGCAATCTTGATGACGGGCGCCAGGTTTATGTGCGGTACACTGCGACAACTAGCAAGGCCGAGAAGATTGCAAACGGGAAGCCGTGGACACCCGGCGGAGTGCCGATGACGCTCTTCAGCGAAGCGCAACTCACGCTGGGCAGTTCGTCCATTCCGATCGGGGCGTATTCGGTGTATCCCATTCCGGCGAAGGACCACTGGACGCTCGCGGTGAACAAGAACGTGACTCCGGGCGCGGCCTACGATGAGAAGCAGGATATTGCCCGTGGGGCGATGGAAACGGTGCAGGTGGTCGACGCGACCGACACGCTGGAAGTGGCATTCGCCCATGTGGGGGCGCGGTGCACTCTTCGCATCTACATTGGCAAAACCGCCTCATTCGCAGACTTTACGGCAAAATAGTCCGGCATCGTTCCCGAAGGCGCAGATTCTGCGAAAATTACGCATGCGCCGGGTGCTGGTACTGTTGCTTGCCTGTCTAGCGTCGTTCTCTATTCGCCAGGCTGTTGCGAAATCTTCTGCTGATTTGTCCTCGAATGGATCTTCACTTCTCAATCCATCTTCTGTCGATCGTTCTTCTGTCGAAGCATCTGCCCCACGCGTGCAGATTTCGCACACTACCGAGAATCTGCGCGGGGTGAGCGCGGTATCGCGGGAAGTGGCATGGGCGAGCGGCACACACGGAACTTATCTTCGAACAATTGACGGCGGACGCACGTGGGTCGCGGCGCAGGTGCCTGACGCCGCTGGGCTCGATTTTCGGGCCGTGGCAGCCTTTTCGGAGTATGAGGCGTTTCTGATGTCCGCGGGCAGCGGCGAGCAGTCGCGCATCTACCACACTTCCGATGGCGGCGCGCACTGGCAGTTGCAGTTCACCAACAACAATCCCAACGGATTCTTTGACTCGATGGTCTTGTGGGATCGGACGCACGGAATTGTGCTGGGCGATCCGGTCACGGATGAGTCAGGCCAGCTGAGATTTGAAGTGCTGGTGACCGAGGACGGCGAGAATTGGCGGCCGATTCCGGCGGGTCAGATGCCGGCGGCGGTGAAGGGAGAAGGGGCATTTGCGGCTTCGAACAGTTGCGTCGCCGTCCTGCCGTCGGCGTCTGACGGCAACATTTGGTTCGCGACGGGCGGCAAGGTAGCGCGCGTGTTTCACTCGGCAGATCGCGGCAAGAACTGGGAGGTGAGTGAGACTCCGATCCTGCATGGCGTGGATTCGGCCGGCATCTTTTCGATCGCGTTTCGCGACGCGCTGCACGGAGCGATTGCCGGCGGCGACTACAAGCGTCCGGACGAGGATGGTCCGAATCTGGCGTTTACGGAGGATGGAGGCAAGACGTGGAAGCTGTCGGGAATCCGTCCGCAGGCGTACTTCTCGGCGGTCGCGTATGACCGCAAGGTAGAGGCAGAGGCGGCTCGGCAGGAGGAACAAGAGGCACAGACGGAGAAGGCAGGAAAGAAAATCCGCGTGAAACCGGCGCCGCCGCAAAGGCTCTTTCTGGTGGGGCAGGATTTCGTGTTCATATTTCGGCCGCCGGCGAATCCGCGGCGAATTGGCGGAGACAAGACGCTGGGCCTCAGCTTCAACGCCGTCAGCGCGCTTCCGGAGGGCGGAGCGCTGATCGTGGGGAGAAAGGGTTCGATCGTGCTGATCCCCTAGGTCGCAGCAATATCTGTGAGGTTGGCGCGGCGATCAGAGCACGAGGTTACGAAAGTTCCATCCCTTCCTGTCCTTTGAATTCTCAACCATATCCCTCACCATAGAGAAGATTAGAAATCTCTAAGTCTCCCCCAGATCGAGAACTCTCGTGAAACGACTATTTCTGGCCATTATTTCCCTCGCTGCTCTTGTTGCGGCCGCGAGCTTCGTGGGCGCACAAACGCAAACTACTGTTACTCCGATCAGGCCGTCAGGCGCGACTGTATCGCGGACGACCAAGGCCATGCATTACCGCCTGCAGGGAGGCACGACGAAGGTGGACTTCAGCGGAACCGATCTGTTGCGCGGGGCGTCGGGCGAAGCCAAGGTCGAAGGCAAGAAGACGAATTTTGAAATCGACGTGAAATTTACCTTGATGGAAGACGCGACCAAGTTCGGGCTGGAATTCCTGACATACGTGTTGTGGGCGGTTTCGCCGCAGGGGCGTCCGGTGAACCTGGGTGAGGTCACGCTCGACAAGAGCGGCGCTGGACATCTCAAGGCCTTCACCGATCTGCAGACGTTCGGCATGATCGTGACCGCTGAGCCGTATTTTGCCGTGACGCAGCCGGGGAACATGGTGGTGATGGAGAGTGCGTCGATCAGCGGCGCGGCCACGCAGGACATCGAGGCGAAATATGAACTGGTGACGCGCGGCACGTACTCGTCGACCAACGCGCATATACAGGATGCGATTTTCGGCATCGACTCGAAGACTCCGCTGGAACTGTTTGAAGCGCGCAATGCGGTGCGCATTGCGCATATCGCAGCGGCGGACAAGTATGCGGCGTCAATTCTGTCGAAGGCGGGCCAGCAGCTGATGCAGGCCGAGGACGCCTTCCGCCAGAAGCAGAACAAGGCCGCGGTAGAAGCGTTAGCGAAGGAAGCGACCGAGACCGCGGAAGAAGCGCGCCTGATGGCGGTGAAGCAGCGCGCGGAAGAAGAAGCGCAGGCGGCAGCGGCGGCGCGCGAAGCCAAAGCGCGTGCGGATGCGGAAGCCGAGGCGAAACGCCGTGCAGACGCAGAAGCGGCCCGTCTGCAGGCCGAACAGGCCAAAGCCGAAGCAGAAAAGGCGAAGGCGGAAGCCCTGGCGGCGGCGCAGGAGGCGGCGCGCCAAAAAGAAGAAGCGGAGAAGGCGAAAGCCGAAGCAGTGGCGCAGCAGCAGGTGCTTGCGGCGGAAGCCGAGAAAGCAAAGGCCGCAGCAGCGCAATCGGAGAGTGAAAAACAGGAGTTGCGAGCCCGGCTCTTGGCGCAGTTGAATCAGGTTCTCGCCACGCGCGACTCGGCTCGCGGATTGATCGCCAACATGTCGGATGTTTTGTTCCGCAGCGGCAGCTTTGAGTTGCTGCCGGCGGCGCGCGAGCGGCTGGCGAAGGTTTCGGGCATTGTGCTGGCGTATCCCAGTCTGCATCTCGCGGTGGAGGGGCACACGGACTCGATCGGCAGTGACGAATACAATCAGAATCTCTCGGAGCGGCGCGCAGTCGCCGTGCGTGATTACTTTGTGCAGCAGGGGATTCCTTCGGCTTCGGTGGATGCCCGCGGATTCGGCAAGAACGAACCGATCGCGTCGAACGACACGGCGGACGGCCGCCAGCAGAATCGCCGCGTTGAGCTGATCCTTTCGGGCGAGGCGATTGGCAGTTCACTGGATGCGGCGACGCCACAGACGGCGTCGACTCAAAAGTAAGAGCGGGACTATCCGGATAACCTCCGTGTTGGGGCTACACTGATGTAGCGTCCACCCCGGAGGAATCCGATGACGAAAGACAACGACGAGTCCCTGCGCCAGCATGTGCTCTATCTTCTTAGCGGCGGCGGGGCGCACGCCAAGTTCGCGGATGTGGTGAAGGGCCTGCCGCCGAAACTGCGCGGAGCCAGGCCAGCGAAATCCCCACATACTCCGTGGATGCTGCTCGAGCACTTGCGCATTGCGCAGTGGGACATTCTCGAGTTCAGCCGCAACGCGCGGCACGTTTCTCCGCAATGGCCGGCCGGCTATTGGCCGAAGACGGAGGCGCCACCCAATCCAACCGCGTGGAGCAAGAGCGTCGCACAATTTCGCCGCGATTTGAAGGCGATGCAGAAACTGGTCGCAGATCCGAACACTGATTTGTTCGCGCGCATTCCGTGGGGCGACGGCCAGACGATTCTGCGCGAGGCGCTGCTGGTGGCCGATCATAATGCGTATCATCTGGGGCAGCTGGTGGATCTACGGCGAGTGTTGGGTGCCTGGAAGAGCTGAGGCCCGAAGCGCGTTCACGTGGCGATGGGCAGACGAAATTCGGCGTCTCGGTAGTCTCCACCTCGACGGTGCTGGGCAGACTTTTTTCTGAAGACGACCTTCACTCCTTCCCGCCAGTGCTCGTCAATGCCAACGACTTCCCATTCGATTTCTGGCGAAATGCAGCGCAGCAGCACGTCGGTGGCGGGATGGACGCGCAGAGCAGGGGCGACCAGGAAGAGCAGAGGGTTTTCCGTCGACAACTCGCGGTCAGGGAAATAGCCGAAGCGCGGAAACTCATTTCGCGCATGGTGCCAGGCGACGCGCGACCAGTAATCGAGACCCTGCAGCGGCAGGTGGATGTCCTCGTCGGCCTTGAGTTCCACGACGGCGAGGCGGCCGTCGCGAGTAGTGGTGAGCACGTCGATCATGGCGCGATCTGCGGCCGAGAAGGCGGGCACCTGGGAATAGAGCGATCGTGAGGCAGAAGTTGTCGAGGCAAGACGCTCGTCGATCACGCTGACGTCGGCCACGACCAGCGACTCGAGCCAGCGTTCCGGATGCAAGCGGAAAAGAGGATGGTGGCGTGGACCGTAAGGATGGCGGGTGTCGCGAAGAGTAGTGAGCAGTTCAACGAAGAAGGCCCAGTTGCGATTCTCGAGAACGCGCTCCTCGGCGCCAACGCCGAAAACGATTTCCTCGCGGCTGCGGAAGGTCACGGCCTCGGCGCCCAGGCGGGCGCGCGCGAACTCGAGTCCGCGCCAGCGAAAGGCGAGCTCTGCGGCCGAAAGCACCGCGACGTCGCAGTTGGGCAGAATCTCGTGAATCTTCGCAATGGACTCCGCGTATCGCTGGAACGCGGCCGTTTCGTTGGGGGCATGCACGAGTCGGGTCGCGACGTTGCCCCGATCGGAGCAATCGATTTCGACCAGCGCGTCGCAGCGCTCGTCGAACTCGAACAAACTCCACTTGGCGGCGGCGCGGTTGAGATTGGCCATCCTTTCGCGGACCAGCGCTGAACTGCCTTGCGGCACGAACAGGTGCAGGCCCTCGACCAGCATCTTCCCGGCCGAGGAGTTGCGGCAAACGTCGAGCCAGAGGATGCCGAAGGTGAGCGCGGCGTCGATGGAGGTCTGCGTTTCCGAAGCGTTGACGCCGAGAACTGCAAAGGCCGACTGGCCCTTGCGCAAGAGGCCGCGAGCGTAAATGGGGCCGAAGGATTTTTCCAGGTCAACGCCGCTGGTCAGGCGCGGGATGGCGAAGCCGGGAAAGTGGCGCTCGAGCGCGCGGCGAAGCTTATGCTCATAACTGACGCGGGCGGCTTTTTTGGCTGAGGGCGAGCGCCGGTCGCGCTCGCGGCAGATTTCGAGTTTGCTCGGCCGCGACTGTCCCAGCCGCTGCACGGCCAGCCGCAGTGCGCCGCTTTTCATTTCGGCATCAAGCACGCGCCGCACCGTGTTGCGCTCGGCCGACCACAAGTGCAGCAGGCATTTGTTGCGCTCGCCGGAAATCGAATACCTGGCCCGAGCAAGGTCGTAGACGACAGCCCCATCTTCGAGCACGACCGCGCCGGAAGCTTCAGCGAGAAAATCCTGCAGCGTGCGCGTGAGGGCTTCGGGCGTCATGGGGCCATTCTCCCGCCAGGGGACTGGACTGTCTGTGACGAGTGACCATTGGGAATCGGCAGGTATGTGGAAGACGCAGGCGCGGCGGCCGTGGCTGCTGGCGTGTGGGATAATTACAATGTCGGGTCGATTACCCTTCGAGTCGCGGCTGAACTGGGCGACATCTAACTCGTGTGAACTTTCCTGTGAACTTCACTGCGAATATTTCTGCGAACAAGAGCGACAAACAGCGGTTTTTCTTTGAGCACTACGGCCTGACCGAGCGCGACCTGGAGCGTTATCTGGGCGCGGCGCTCTCGGCGGGCGGCGATTACGCCGATCTTTATTTCGAATATCTTTCGTCGACCTCGCTGATGGTGGATGAATCGATGGTGAAGTCGGCGTCGCAGGGGATCTCCGCCGGATGCGGAGTTCGAGTCGTCTCCGGCGAGCGCACCGGCTATGCCTACACCGACGATCTGTCAGCGGACCGCATTCTGCATGCGGCGCGGACCGCGGCGTTGATCGCGAGCGCTCCGGCGAAGGCGACCGTGGCGGGATTTCAAAAATCGGCGGCGCGCAGTTTGTATCCCGTCACGCTGCCTTCGGTGGATGCGGAAATCAGCGCCAAGGTTGAGCTGGTGATGCGAGCCGACAAAGCGGCGCGGGCTTACGATTCGCGAATCAGGGAAGTACGCGCGAGCTACGCCGACGAACTGCGGAACATTCTTGTGGTCGCCTCGGACGGAACGTACGCGGAAGATTCGCAGCCGCTGGCGCGCATGAACGTGTCGTGCATTGCGAAGACCGAGGGCAACTCGGCGCGCGGGACCTCCGGCGGCGGCGGCCGCGTGGCGCTCGATTTTTTCTTCGGCGAAAAGAATCCGGAATTCTTTGCAAAAGAGGCGGCGCGGCAGGCCATTCTGCAACTCGATGCGCGCGAAGCTCCGGCCGGCGAGATGGAAGTTGTTCTCGGTCCCGGCTGGCCCGGTGTGCTGTTGCACGAAGCCGTGGGACACGGGCTGGAGGCGGACTTTAACCGCAAGAAGACGTCAGCTTTTGCAGGGCTGGTCGGCAAGCGGGTGGCCAGCGAAAAATGCACTGTGGTGGACAACGGAACCATGCCGTGGCGGCGAGGATCGCTCAACGTGGATGACGAAGGCGAGCCGACGCAGGAAACTGTGCTGATTGAGAAAGGAATTCTGAAGGGATATTTGAGCGACAAACTCTCGGCGCGGCTGATGGGCATTGCCGATACCGGGAATGGCCGGCGCGAGAGCTACGAGCACATTCCTATGCCGCGAATGACCAATACGTACATGCTGGCCGGTACGGACAATCCAGAGGACATTCTTCGTTCCGTAAAGCATGGCATTTACGCCGTGAATTTCGGCGGCGGACAGGTGGACATCACGAACGGGAAATTCGTTTTCTCGGCGTCAGAAGCCTACATGATCGAAAACGGGCAGATCACCGCGCCGATCAAGGGCGCGACGCTGATCGGCAACGGCCCGGACGTGCTCACGCGCGTCTCCATGGTCGGGAACGATCTGAAGCTCGACGAAGGCGTCGGCACGTGCGGGAAAGATGGGCAGGCGGTGCCGGTGGGCGTTGGTATCCCGACGCTGAAGGTGGACCGGCTGACGGTCGGCGGAACGGCCCGGAAGGACCCTGGCGCGTTCATGCAGTGAACTTCTTTGCCACGGATTAACGCGGATTTTCACGGAATTTTTCAAGGGTCTTGTCATCCTGAGCGAAGCGAAGGATCTATGTATTTCCTCAGCGAACTCCGCACCCTCTGCGGTTTAAGATTTCTCTATGCCCTCGGCTGAACTCGAAACGAAAAGCGTATCGACGGACCTGAAATCCCTTGCCGCGGACATCGTGGCCCGCGCCATGAAAGGTGGCGCGACGGCCGCGGAGTGCGTCGTGCGCGAAGGCGACGAATTCTCAACGCTCGTTCGCCTCGGACAAGTCGAAACACTCAAAGAGTCAGGATCGAAATCTATCGGCGTGCGGGTTTTCTTCGGACAGCGTGCAGCCAGCACGTATTCCAGCGACTTTTCCCGCGAAGGCCTCGACCGCATGGTGAAGTCGGCGCTGGAGCTGGCAAAAATTACGTCAGAGGATCCGTTCGCCGGAATTCCTGACGCTTCTCAACTCGGGCAACTCTCAGGCAATCTCGATCTTTACCACGAAGATGTGTACTCGCTGCCCGGGCCGGAGCGAATTGATTACGCGCGGCGCGCCGAAAAAGCTGCGCTCGACTTTGATCCGCGAATCAAGAATTCAGAAGGTGGATCGTTCGATGCCGCCACCGGCCACAAAGTTCTGGCCAACTCGCACGGGTTTGTCGGCGAGTACAGGCGTTCCTACTGCTCCGTGGCCGCAGTGCCGATCGCCCAGACCGAAGCTGGAGCGATGCAGCGGGATTACTGGTATTCGGTGGCGCGCACGCTGAAGAAGCTCGACGCGCCGGAACACGTCGGCAAAGTGGCCGCGGAACGTACCCTGCGCCGGTTGGGCGCGCGAAAAGTGAAGACTGCGAAGGTTCCGGTCGTATTCGATCCGATGGTTTCGACCTCGATCCTCGAACATATTTTCGAAGGCATCAACGGAGACTCGGTCTACCGCGGCGCATCGTTTCTCGCGGGGAAGCTGGGACAGAAGATCGCCGGCGACAACGTGACCGTCATTGACGACGGCACCATGCCCGGCGGATTTGGCACGAGTCCATTCGACGGAGAAGGCATCCCCACGCGACGAACGATAGTCATCGAAAATGGGGTGCTGAAGTCGTACCTGCTCAACACCTACACAGCGAAAAAACTAGGCCTGCAAACGACAGCCAATGCCGCCCGCGGACTGGCGGGCACGCCTGGCATCGGTCCAGGAAATTATTTTCTGCAGCCCGGCGCCCAGACGCCGAAAGAACTGCTCGCCGGAATCAAAGAAGGTCTCTACGTGACGGAGTTTCTCGGCAGCGGCGCGAATCTGGTAACGGGCGACTATTCGCGTGGGGCTTCGGGCCTCTGGATCTCGGGCGGTGAGCTGGCTTATCCGGTGGAGGAAATCACGGTGGCGGGAAATCTGAAAGAGTTGTTCTTCAACATTTCCGAAATCGCCAACGATTTGGAATTCCGCGGTTCAGTCGCTTGTCCCACGATCCGCGTAGACGGCCTTACGGTTGGCGGCGAGTAGGAAACCGCCGCAGATACTCCGCTGATTTACACCGCTACGCCTTCCCGTCTGAGGGATGACCTTGCCCGAAGCCTTTTGCCCGAGCTGGCGAGCAATTTCCAATCACTCCGTTATGTGATTTTGGTCACTGTGGCTCTTTTGCAAATCAAGCATAAAGGTTTGCATTCGGCTGATTGGCCTGGCCAGCAGACGATTGCATGTCGGGGAAGGGAGGCGTCGGAAGACCAGACGGGATCATGTACGCTACTGGTAACCATTTACTTTCATAGGCATTCATAGTCCATCCATCACCAGACATCCCTCCGAGTCCCACCGACGCTCCTCAATCCAGCCGAATCAGGAAGACCGGAACAGTTGCACCGTCTCCGCGGCATTCTCCGGGAATGCCGGGAGACTCCGTAGCTGTGTTCCGGTCGGTCCATCACAACCAGAGTGTGACCGCCACAGCGCGACGGCCAGGACGTGCGCTGGCCACGCCGCGAGGGAGACTGTCTATGTCGACAGGCGAAAAAGAAACAATTGCAGCTCATCTGCAAAAGAGTGGGGTATCCCGCCGCAGTTTTCTGGAACTTTGCACAAAACTCATGATTGCCGCACCCGTCGGCCTGAGCCTGACGCGGAAAGCGACGGCAGCGCAAGTGGCGAAAATCATTGGGAAGGCGCGCCGGCCATCGGTCATCTGGCTGCATTTCCAGGATTGCACGGGATGCACGGAAACGCTGCTGCGCACGTCCGCTCCTGACGTCGCTTACCTGATTCTGGACGTGATCTCGCTCGATTACCACGAGACGCTGATGGCAGCGTCCGGCGCCCAGGCCGAGGCGGCACTCAAGTCTGCGATTGAGGACAACGCCGGCAAGTACGTGCTGGTGGTGGAAGGAGCGATCCCCGCCAACGACAATGGCGTCTTCATGGAGCTGGCGAGCAAGCCCGCCATCGAGGTGGCAAAAGATGTTGCTTCGCAGGCCGCGGCGGTGATTGCCATTGGTTCCTGCGCGTCCTGGGGCGGCGTGCCCTCGGCCGATCCGAATCCTACTGGCGCGGTGGGCGTGGACTCGGTGGTTTCCGGCAAGCCGATCGTTAATCTCCCCGGCTGCCCTCCCAATCCGTACAACCTGCTGGCCGTGGTTCTGGAGTACGTGACCATAGGACGGCTGCCGGAGATGGACGAGTTCAAGCGGCCAAAATTCGCCTATGAGCGCGTGATTCACGAAAACTGCCCGCGCCGGGCACACTTCGACGCCGGGCGATTCGCGACCGCCTTCGGCGACGAGGGACACCGCAAAGGCTGGTGCCTGTACAAGCTCGGCTGCAAAGGGCCGGTCACGCATGCCGCCTGCTCCACGCGCCACTTTAACGAGGTGCCGGGGGTGTGGCCGATCGGAATCGGTGCGCCCTGCCTGGGATGCACGGAAAAAAACGTGGTGTGGAAGATGGGAACGTTGGAAACAGTGCCGATTCATCTGGCGACGCCGCCGGAAACGTATCCACCGATCTACAGCACGGCGGGCGGATTGAAAGTCGGCGCGGCCGCATTGGTGGGCGCAATTGCGGGAGCTGTCGGAGGGGCAGCCTGGGTGGCTTCGCAGCGTTTCCAGAGCAGCACGGAAGCGGGCGTGGCGCGCATATCTGCCGACATTGCGCACGCAGAGAAATTGAAAGCAAAGCCTAACGACAAGAAAGAGGACTGACGTGGCCATCACTCGGCGAGAACTGATCACGGGCATCGCCAAGGCGGGAGTGCCGGCGGCGGTCGCCGTTTCGGTCGGTGGCGAAGCGCTGAAGGCAGAGACCATCCCAGTTCCCAGCGCAGCGGTCGGCTTGCTCTACGATGCGACCATCTGTATCGGCTGCAAGGCCTGCGTCGCCGCCTGTGCCGAAGCCAATGACACTCCACCCGACACGCGCCGCGATGCGCTGCATCAGGCGCCCTCGGACTTGAACGACCTTACCCGCAACGTCATCAAGCTGTACAAGCCGGAGGATGGTTCAGAATTCTCGTTCGTGAAGCGGCAGTGCATGCACTGTCTCGATCCGGCGTGCGCCGCTGGGTGTCCGTTCCAGGCCCTGCATAAGGACCCGGAGTCCGGAATCATTAACTGGTCAGCCAACGAATGCATTGGCTGCCGTTACTGCACGATCACCTGCCCCTACCACATTCCGCGCTTCCAGTGGGTTGGTTTCAACCCACGCGTGACCAAGTGTGAATTGTGCAGCCATCGTTTGGCACAAGGTCTGAAGCCGGGATGCACCAGCGTCTGCCCGACCGGCGCCGTAATCTTCGGGCCGCGCCCTGTCTTACTGCTGGAAGCGAAGCGCAGAATCCAAAACAGCCCGGGCCGCTATTACCAGAACCGTGTGTATGGCGAGACGGATAACGGCGGCACGCAGGCTCTGTATCTCTCCCATGTTCCTTTCGAGAAGCTGGGTCTGCCGGAGCTGGGACCGGAGTCGGTTCCGGCGAAGACTCTGCGCTGGCAGCGCCGCTTCTATCAATACTTCGCCTTGCCAGCAGTTCTGTATGCGGGCCTGGTACAGGTGATTCGCAAGAATCTGAAGGGACATGAAGAGGAAGCGCACGAACGCGAGAAACAGACCGGATTGAGGGCGCAACTATGAGCAGCACAGCGGCAAATGTCGATCGCACCGTCGTTCGGGAGAACGACCGGAACCAAGATCGAAACAACGAGCGCTGGGAACGAGCCGTGCCGGTGTACGGCTTCCCCGTCATCAACGGATTCTTCGTCGTACTGTCGGCGCTGGTTTTGCTGGCATTCGTGCTGACCGCGTATCGCGAACTGGCTGGGCTGGGCCCGGTCAGCGGCATGAATGACGCATTTGGCTGGGGTATCTGGAAGACGTTCAACGTAATGGTGCTGACCGCCTTAGGTTCGGGTGCATTCGCAGTGGGAATTGCAGCGTGGGTTTTCCGCCGCAAGAAACTCCATGCCCTGATGCGCATGGCTTTGCTGACCAGCTTCCTGGCCTATGCCTGCGGCCTGGCGTTGCTCGGCATCGATGCCGGACGTCCTTGGAACTTCTATTGGATTGTTTTCCCATGGAGATGGAACATGCACTCGCCGCTGGCGGAGGTGGCGATCTGCATGTCGATCTACGCCATGATTCCGCTGGCCGTTGAAAATATTCCGCCGGTGCTGGAGCGGCTGTGGTACTTCGATTCCCGGTTGCGGCCTGGGGTGGAGAAGATCGAAAGAAGATTGCACTATTTTTATCCCTGGATCATCGCAGCCGCATATTTGCTGCCGGGCATGCACCAGTCGTCACTGGGCGCGTTGATGCTGTTGGCCGGCGAACGCGTTCATCCGCTCTGGCAGACACCCTGGCTGCCGGTGCTGTATGTCTGGGCTGCGGCTTACATGTCGTTCGGCTGCGTCGCCGGTACAACCATGGTCTGTTGCCTGGCGTGGAAGCGCGGCATGGACATGGACGTTCTCGACGAGGCAGCCCGCATTACGGCGTGGCTGATTTTCGGTTGGATGGGGCTGCGTTTCCTCGACATTCTGTTCCGTGGCGCACTGGGCACGGCGTTTCACTTCGACCGGTTCGCAGGAGTGTTCTGGCTGGAAATGCTGATGATCGCCGGCGGCGGCTTCCTGCTTTTGCGGTCTCTGCGAAACCACGATAAGGGGTCAATGTTCGCGGGATACGTCCTCAGTTCGGCGGGCGGCATGATCTATCGCTTCAGCCCAACCACCCTGGCGTTCCGGCCCAATCCCGAGGCACTTTATTTCCCGGCGACGATCGAAATTTTGGTCTCGCTCGGGTTTATTTCCCTGGGGGTTGTGGGTTTTCTGGTTGCGGTGAAACGGCTGGCCATTCTACCCGCTCCTCTGCATGAGTGGCACGATATGGCGAGCTACTTCCGGTTCCGTCGGCCGTACATCCGGTGGACCGGATACTTCAAGTACGGATACTACGGCGAAAACGAAGAAGAGCCGGCAAGCGGCGACTAACAGCAGGCACTTATGGCAAAACGAATCACCATCGATCCCATCACCAGAATTGAAGGCCACCTCCGCATCGACGTGGAGGTTGACAACAACGCGGTCTCGAACGCCTGGGCTTCGTGCACCATGTGGCGGGGCATCGAGAAGATTCTCCGTGGGCGCGATCCGCGCGATGCGTGGTTGTTCACGCAGCGCTTTTGCGGCGTATGCACCACGGTGCACGCCATGGCCAGCGTGCGGTCGGTGGAAGACGCTCTGAAGCTGGAAATTCCGCTCAACGCGCAATACATCCGCAACCTGATCCTCATCGCGCATGCCCTGCATGATCACATCGTGCACTTTTATCAGTTGTCAGCGCTCGATTGGGTGGATGTGTTGCAAATTCCGAAGGCCGATCCCGCGACGACTTCAAAACTGGCCGAAAGCATCTCGCCGTGGACGCGCAATTCGCGGAACGAGCTGAAGGCCGCGCAGGATCGCGTGAATGCGGTGGCGGGCAGCGGGCAGTTGGGCATCTTCACTAACGGTTACTGGGGTCATCCCGCGATGAAGCTGTCGCCAGACGTGAATTTGCTGGCGTTCTCGCATTATGTGCAGGCGCTCGAGTATCAGCGCAAGGCGTTGCAGGTGGTGGGTATTCTCGGATCGAAAACTCCACACATTCAGAACCTTACGGTAGGCGGCGTGGCGAACGCCATCGATCTCGACAGCACGTCCGCGCTCGGCATGGACAAGCTGGAAATGATCCGGACCTTGCTGGACGAGGTCACGCAGTTTGTGCAGCAGGTGTACTTCGTGGATGTGTGCGCTGTCGCGGCAATGTATCCCGAATGGTTCAAGATTGGCAGCGGCATGAAAAACTATCTCGCCGTTCCCGACCTGCCGCTCGACAGCAAGGGCTCGGCCTACGATTTGCCCGGCGGCTACATTCGTGATGGAGAGTTGTCGGGAGTGCGGGGCTTCCAGACGGCTGCGGATCCCATTTTCCGGCAGTCGGTGAGCGAAGATGTTACGCACGCCTATTATCAGGGCGACAAGGCGCTTCACCCCTGGGTCGGCGAAACCGAGCCTGCCTTTACTGGCTGGGACGGCGAGCAGAAGTACTCCTGGGTCAAGGCCCCGCGCTTCAACAACGAACCGATGCAGGTGGGGCCGCTCGCGCAGGTGCTGATCGGCTACTCCCAGGGACACGCTCTGACCAAGAAATACACCGACTTGGCCATCGAGAAGATCGCGGCCATCGGTGGAGTCCGCGCCACGCCTGCGGCGCTGCATTCCACGTTGGGACGTCACGCCGCCCGCGCCATCCGCGCCTGCATGCTGGCCGAATTGGCGCAGAAACACTGGCAGTTGCTGGTCGACAACATCGCCAAAGGCGACTACACCGTGCACAATCAGCCCGTACTGCCCTCGCACGAAGTGGAGGGTGTGGGAACCCACGAAGCTCCGCGGGGAACGCTTTCGCACTGGGTCGTCATCAAGGACGAGAAGATCAAGAACTACCAGGCGGTGGTTCCGTCAACGTGGAACGCAAGCCCGCGTGACCGCGCCGGAGCGCACGGACCGTATGAGGCCTCACTGCTGCACACGCCGTTGGCCAAGCCGGAAGAGCCGCTGGAAGTTCTGCGGACAGTGCACTCGTTCGATCCCTGCATGGCGTGCGCCTGTCACGCCTTCGAGCCTTCGGGAAGAAAAATCGGGGTCACGAAGATTCTGTGAGAACGGCTCTCATCGGCGGCATCGGAAACGTCTTACTGGGAGACGACGGCCTGGGGCCTTATGTGGTCCACGTGCTGGAATCCCTGTATCGTTTCGACGATCGGGTTGAGGTTGCTGACCTAGGCACTCCGGCACTCGACTTGACCCACCGAATTGCAGGATTGCATTCGGTGATTCTCGTGGATTGCGTGGCTTCCGCCGAACACGCTCCCGGCACTGTCGTGCTCTACCACAAAGCGGACATTGTGCGCGAAACCCCGCAGCAGCGGCTGGACCCGCACTCACCCGCGCTTTCCGAATGTCTGATGACCGCCGAGATGCTGGGCGCCAGCCCGGAAAATGTGTTGCTGGTCGGCATAGTTGGAGGGAGCTTCGAGCCCGGAGAACCGCTCAGCGGGGCTGTGCAGTGTGCAGTCGGGAAAGTCGTCGCGGCGATTCTCGCAGAGTTGGATCGTCTGGGCTTCGACCACCAGAAAAAGTCCTCGCCGGACGAACCCAGGGTCTGGTGGAGCGATCAGGGGCCGTTGCCGCTGGAAATTCGGTAGGCGGCCTGTCGCCCACTTTTTCCCCAAAAGAAGTTTTTCCCAAGACAAGCTACGGCCGCTCGCCTGCGCGCAGGCGCTCTTCGATCTGGTCCAGGATTGGATCGATGTCGGCCAAGGTGGCGATTACATAGTGCGCCCCGGCCTCGCGAAAAATGCGACTCGCGTCCCGCAAATGCGTAATCCGATCGGCCTTGGCCAAAGCCCGCCATTGCTCTTCCGTCAGGCCGATCATGTTTCCGGTTCGGGCGACTCCCACGGCCCAGGTTCCGGCATTCAGTCCTTCTTCAATGTCGCTGATCGTGTCCCCGATCTTGACGATCGCTTCGAGCGGATAGACCTTCATGCGAACGGCGCTTTCATAAATCATCCAGGGAAACGGCCGCCCGGCGCCGACATCGTCGGGACACAGAGCGCAATCGGGTACATAGCCCTGGCTTGCTGCGTGAGGAAGAAGGATGTCGAGCATGGGCCGCGTGTAGCCCGTGGTGCTGCCAATTTTCAGTCGGCGATTGCGCAGGCGCTGCACGGCTTCACTTACACCGGCGATTACCGGCGAGCACTCGGCAAGGCATTTCAGTTGTTGTGGGATGAAATCGGCAAAGAGATTTTCGACCTCGCTCTCTCCCGGAGTTTGCTGATAGCGTCGTCCCCAAGCCTCCGCGATACGGGGCGCGCAGAGCAGCGCGCGGATGTGGTCCTTCTTGAGAACGCCCATGTCGCGGCGGGCTTCTTCCTCGGTAATGTCAATTCCGCGATCGGCAAAAATCTTCTGCAGGACGCGGACCGGCGCCAGGCTGCCGTGATCCACAGTTGTGCCCGCCCAGTCGAGAATCAGGGCCTGCAGCCTGCCGCGATATGGTTTGTGAACGCCACTCATGTCGCCGGTCGCTTCGTGATCCGGTTGTCTCAACGCGCGGGTTCAGAACGGCGACTTAGAAACACCCAGTGTCAAAACTCAGGATGTCCCGCCAATCGCCACGACCACATCAGGAACGATGTTGCCGTCAGATCGATTCCCGGCTCAGTCGTGCTGTACGACTGGACGTTGTCGCGATAGACGGCCGCTTGCGAGGCATTATATGCGCCATCATTTCCGTTGAACTTCCTGAAGGTGTCGACGCCGTTCGCGGGACACAGAATCATGCCATCGAGAACGCCCGAACTGGCATAGCTGGATGGGCCTTCCGAGGCTGCGCCCCAAAGAATAGGAGTGCCTCCGGAAGTTCCGTCCAGCGCGCCGGCCAGATTCGCGAGCTGGTGCTGGATGCAATTTGGAAATGTGCTGCCATCGCCCACGATGAACGACGAGCCCCAGGCGTTCGCGCCCAGAATGTTAGCGAGCCAGCGCTGCGAGTATATGTCGTAGTCGGAAGAGCGGGTAAGGTAATTTGCTTCGCTGGCCATCACGGAGATGCCAGCTCCGTGCGAAGTCGTGTCGCCATAACTCCAGACGTAGCCAAAACCCCAGGCGTCTAAGCTCGCCTGCGTGATGGCATCGCTTACTTGCCGCAACAGTTGTTCGCGAATGCCCGCCCGCGAAATGGCGAGGCCGCCCGGATCACCGGCCATTGCCAACGCGCGATACAGTTCGAAGTGCGCCAGTCCACTGACGTCGTACAGATTGAGAGTATCGCTGTAGCCGGCTGCGTAGATGTTTGTGATGTAATTGGCGGCGAAGTGCGCCGCCTGCCGCAGATAGAACGTGGGGTCGGTCTCGAGCAACCCTGCCGGCAGGCTGTGACCCTTGTCCGCGGCGCGTTGCGCGCATTGCAATGCGAAATAAAGTTCGGCGGCGCCAAGCTCCATGTCGTCTTCCCAAACCGTCTCGGGATAGCCGTCGAAGGGAGTGATGGTCAGCAGGCAATTCGAGCACGTGCCGGATCCCGAACCCGAAGGCGCCGGATCTGGATAGGTTGTGTTGGCCAGCGCAAAGATGGCTTCCGCATTCTTGAGGCAGGCGTTCGCAAGAGCGGGATCAGTCGCGCGATTGAGCTGGTAGCACAACGCAAAATCCGCGGTTAGCCGTCCCGCAAGATTCGGGCTGATGGGCGAACCGGCTGGTCCCGCGACGAACACGGGGCGATAGCAAATAAAGAACGTTGTGTATTGATAGCAAGGCTTCGGATCTCCCTGCTCCTCGAAATTGTCGGCGGCCTGCGGCAGCGTCCAGATGTCGTACTCGGTGATCAGGCAGAAAGGCGTCACGTATGTGCCGCCACAATTGCCGGTGGCAGAGCTGGGATCGCCCTCGCCGTAGTAATCCCAATCCTGAGAATTGTCCACCTGGTAGTAGAGCGTTTGCGTTTTGTCGTCCCACATCTTCATCAGCCAATCGATGCCGAAGCGGGCTTCGCCGGTAAAGTCGGAAGATGTCGGCGCACCTGGTCCACTGTTGCCGGCGTACGAAATCGATGCTGGCAGTGTGGGAGGATATATCGGAGCACGCGCTCCCATCTGACCGGGAAAATCGCGAATGCCGATCTCCATGAGCGCCGTCGTGTAACTAACAGTCTCCACATATTTCATGTAGTCGCCGGCATCCCACCATCCGCCCGAGGCATCGATGTTGGGCAGTTCTGCCGCCACTAAAGGTGGCGCGGGCGGAATGTTATCGATGAAGTCGTTCGTATCGAGCGGTGGCGTTTCGTACACTCGCGCGTTTTCGTCTCTTACGTGCCCAGGGGCGGTGCGCAAAGCGTTGGGGATGAAGTCAGCGCCGTCGCGCTCGGTTTCGTAAAAGAACAGAGTGTTGAGCAGCAAGCCAGAGTAGAGGACATCCGGTGTGTCGACCGCGAAAGCCGGCGAAACGGCTGTCACCGGCCCGGAAACGGAAATCGCATACACATCGCCGTGACTTGCAGGCGCGTCGAAGTCTAATGCATACACCGAGTAGGTTACGGTCGTACTGTGGCTCCATGTGCCGAGAAGCGTGCCGACGTTGCCAGAATATACGGTGACTCCGTTTGAATTGATAACCTTGAAAGTTGATCCACTCGATGGGGCGGTCGACATCAGGTACGCGCGGAAGGGCGCCTTGCCCGCTTCATAGCCAACTTGACTTACACGCACATAGGTGGACTGCGCCCGCAGATCAGCAACCCGGACAAATGCCAACAGGAGCATAACCAAAAAGACAACTTGGGCGCGGACTGAACGAAAACGGGAAGGCAACATAACTTAAACTCCTGGAGGGCGGGAAGGGCTGTATTAAATGCGTTTAATACAGGCAGAAATAGTCCTTCATTTGCTTGCCAGTGTCAAGCGAAAGGTGTGTCGCTTAGCCGCGATTCCCAACTCTAAGCGGACGAACGGGATGCGACACGAGGTCCGTGGGCCGACCGGTTCATGTTCATCTTCATCCAGTCGCCGCTCATCCAGTCGCAAAACGGATCTGCGGATGGCATCAAGCGACCAGGATTCAAGATGTTCCCCGGGTCAAGCCCGTGCTTGATTGCCGCGACGGCCTGCACACCGAGCGGAGAAATGTCGTCGACGAGCCAGGGCAGATGCTCGGTGCCGACGGCATGGTGGTGGGAGAGCGTGGCGCCGTGGTCGATGAAGGATTGCTGTGCCGCGCGCTTGACGTGAAGATACTGCTGGATTTCGTGTCCGGGCTGTTGCCGCAAGCCAAAGGTGAAGTAGACGCTCGCACCGGATTGATAGGTGTGGCTGATGTGACATCCGGCCCAGGGCTGCACTCCGCTGGCTGCAATGCTCGAACGCAAAACGGCCATTGTCTTCTCATATAGCGGAACGATGTTACTCCACACCGTCGACGTTTCGCTGACATCGGTCGTGACATCGCGATCGAGCAGGAAATCGCGGATGTGAGGAAAGTCGTACTTTGTCGCTTCAAAAGATTTTCCCGCGGTCGCGCCCATACTGACCGCGCCGAATCGCCGATAGATGGACTGCACTTCGCGCAACTGGCGGGCAACTGCACTTGTCCTGCCCTCGTAAGCGGTCAACATCAGGCAGGCTTGCGGAAGCACGAAGCCTTTTATCCGCAGATATCGCTTGAAGACCCCGCTCACAGCTTCGGAATAAGCCGATGACGGTGGCCGGAATGCCAGCGAGAGAGCAGTCTTTGAGGGATCGTTGAAGCGCACCATCGCAGGCGCACATTCCTGGCGCACGCAAGTATGGACGGCCTCAATGCCGGCTTCAAATTCGCGGAAGAGATAACTCTTCACGAGCCGCGATTCCGGTTTGAGATGAACACGCATGGTGGCTTCGGTGATAACGCCGAGAGTTCCCTCGCTGCCAATGCAGAGATGATTCACGTCGATGCCGTTGGAAGACTTGGGCACGGCGCGGGTTGCCAGTACGCCTTCCGGCGTCACCATGCGCAAGGCGAGCACCATATCCTCGATCTTTCCGTACTTGTCGCTTTGCATTCCCGCCGAGCGAGTCGCGATCCAGCCGCCCAGCGTTGAGTGCAGAAACGAGTCTGGGAAGTGGCCGAGGGTCACGCCTTGAGCACCCAGCTGCTGTTCCAGATCGGGGCCGAATATTCCAGCCTCGATTCGAGCGGTGCACGACGTCCGGTCCACCTGTAGCACCTTCCGCATGCGGCGCATGTCGAGCGAGACGGTCATGCGCGAGGGCTCCATCCGCTCCAGACACCCCGAGATGTTCGAGCCCCCGCCGAACGGAATCACCACGACGTCGCGGTCAGCTGCCGCGCGAAGCGTCAGGCAAACATCCTGCTCGGTCTCGGGATACACGACCAGATCGGGCGCGCCGCTTGCCATGCCATGACGCATGCGAAACAGATCGCGAAAGCCCTTGCCGTAGGCGTGAATCACCCGCTCTTTGCAGTCAGTAGTAATCTGGGTGGGATTGAGAAAGGAACGCAATCGCGTCAGAAAACGATCGTCGACCGAGCGTTCAGGCAGTTCAATGGCATCAAGCGTCCATTCGCGGGGCGCAAAATCTTTCCGTTCAATGGCGAGCACGTTCTTCGCGTACGGCCAGAAGCCGGGATGAGCCTGGGCGTTGAATTGTGCATCCTCGTTCCCCCAGCCCCACCATTTCATGTGCCTGGGTTCGTAGCTCATTGCTCCCTCACTGACGCATGCGGTCGATGGTATCCCTTTTACTGAATCCGGGCTACCAACTCCTGAGTCTGGTATCGCTCGCTGAGAAGAGAGACGCTCCGGTAGAGTTGTTCGACTACGGCGCGGCGCTGATGGCGAAGCGACTCCTCGCCTCCGCTGATCTTCGCCATGACCAGTGCCTCTCCAAAGCGCACGGTGACCCGGGCGGAGCGGGGCAGCGATCTTCCCTTGGGCAGAATTCTGTGAGTGCCTTCGATGTATGCCGGCACGAGTGGTACGCCGAGCTCAGTGGCGAACAGACCGGCGCCCGCCTTGAACATCTGCATGCGGCCGTCGGGCGATCGCGTGCCTTCCGGATACAGAATCAGACTGCCACCGGTCTGCTCTAGAAACTGGCGGCATATCTCCAGACAAGCATTTAGGGACCTGGCGCCGGGGCGGCGTTCGATCGGTATGACATTCATCAAGGGCGCGACCATCCAGCGCTTGTTTCGGGATTGGAAAAAATAGTCGCTCGCGCCGAGAAGCGCGAAACTGCGAAAGCTGCGTCCGCTGGCGGTCATCAGAACGGCGCTGTCGGCGTGACTCGAGTGGTTGCTGCAGAGCAGGAAAGGCCCGTCGGGAAGGTGATGCAGCCCTTCGACGGTGAGCGGACAGTAGACAGTGAAGAACGTCCGGCAGAAGCCTTCAAACATTGCACTGCCGACCGCGGGCGCCCAGAATGCCCCCTCCGGTTTGTGCCAGCGAGTCATCCGGTAAGACACATTTATACGCCAAATGCGACCGAATTTCGCACGCCACTCAAGACCGAGGAGTTAACAAGCTCGGCGAGCAATACTGATGCTTGGCGCTAAAACAGGACAATGCCGTGTCGTACACGGCCGTATGCACAGGATCGTGTGTCCGACGGTCAGACCGAACGTGCCCCTTCGTGTCGCAATAAAGCGTGCATAGTTGGCTAGCATTAGGCTTATGGTCAGCCGAGTAAACCTGGTGCGATTGAATCCGGTGCGATTGAGTTGGCTGTGTCTGGTTGCGATGGCTCTCCTTCTGCAGGGCTGCGCAGGGTCGGGTGGACCGTCGGGATCCGGTGGCGGCGGTGGAACCAACCCGCCTGCGGCCCCCAGCGGCTTGACCGCAACGGCTGGCACCGGGCAGGTCAACCTCTCCTGGACCGCAAGCACCAGCGCAACGAGCTACAACGTGCTGCGCAGTACAACGAGCGGTGGGCCCTACACACAAACTGGTGCGCCGGCTACGACCAGTTATGTTGACACCAGTGTGACCAACGGCACGACTTACTATTACGTGGTCACCGCGGTCAACACCGCGGGACAAAGCGGCGACTCCAATCAAGCTTCAGCGACTCCCACCGCGACAGCGCCGGCCGCACCAACCGGTCTGACGGCCTCTGCTGGAACCGGGCAGGTAAGTCTCTCCTGGAATACGAGCAGTGGCGCCGCGAGTTACAACGTCCTGCGGGGAACGGTGAGCGGCGGTCCCTACACACAAATTGGGACTTCGACCACTGCCGGCTACCTTGACACCGCTGTCACCAACGGCACGACCTACTATTACGTCGTGACGGCGGTGAACGGCGGGGGACAAAGCGGCGATTCGAATCAGGCCTCGGCCACACCCACAGGATCGTTCAGCGGCATCAGCGTCAGCATCGATGTGCTTGCCAATCGTCACAAGATCAGCCCGTACATTTACGGCGGGTCATACCCGCAAGACGCCGCCCACGTCACCGACAGCGGAATGACGGAAGTGCGCTGGGGCGGCGACGCGACTTCCACATACAACTGGCAGCTAGGTACCGACAATGCCGCCAACGACTACTATTTCGAAGACTACAATGCGGAAGGATTCAGCAACGGCAACGACAGCAGCTCGACGCAATTCATCACCGACGTCCAGAACGCCGGCAGCCATCCCCTCATGACGATGGTCATGCTGCCGTGGGTTGCACAAAGCGCCGAGACATCGGTAACCCAGGGAGGAACCAACAACTACCACTGGAGTTTCTCCGTCGCCACTTTCGGGGCGCAGTGCAGCACGGACTACTGGAACGCAGACGCCGGGGACGGATTGGAGACCGATTGTTCGACTCGCGTCACGACGAACGCGGTGACCACCGCTTACTACCCGCTGCTTGACGATCACACGCAAACTTGCCCGGGATCGACTTGCGTGTATCGCAGCGACTGGGCTGCGGCTCTGGCCACTGCCTTTGGCAATGGAACCTGTGCCATCCCGTACTCCAACCTCACGTCGTGTCACTTTTATGACATGGATAACGAAATTGAGATCTGGGGCAGCACGCATTTCGACATTCATCCCAATCCTTCGGGCTATGACGAATTGGCAAATGTGTATTTGAGCGAAGCCGCCAATCTGAAAACCTGGGATCCGCAGGCGGTGCGGTTCGGTCCAATTACCTGTTGCTGGTGGTTCTACTGGAACGGGGCAAATGGCAACGACAAAAATGCGCACGGCGGCGTGGACTTCGTGCCCTGGTGGCTCAACCAGGTCTATTGGCAGGATCAAATTTCAGGCACGCGTACTCTCGACATTTTCGATCTTCATGCCTACCCGGATGCCAACACCGGCAGCCTGACGCAGGCGCAACTTCAGGCGCTGGCCGTGAGCATTTATCGCGATTACTGGGATCCGACGTTTGTCAGTCCATCGAACTCGATCAACCAGCCATATACGACCAACATCCAACCCAACAAGACGATTCCCTTCCGCATTCCCCGCATGCGAGCGATCGCAAACATGATTTATCCCGGGACGCCGATGAGCTTTACGGAGTGGAGTGCTGCATTTGCGGGAGAATCTGACTTCTCCACCGCTCTCGGCGACGCCGATGCTTACGGCATCTTCGGCCGCGAGCGCATGGCCCTGGCTTCACGCTGGGAGGCGCCCGTGCCGACAAATCCAAACTACCTGGCGCTGAAGCTCTACACCAATTACGACGGTGCGCATCACACGTTCGGCACAACTTCCGTCTCCGATACAAACAATGGCAATCCTGATCTCTTCAGCAGCTACGCCGCGCTCGATTCGACTGGCAAGACGCTGACTGTGGTGGTGCTCAACAAAGATCCTCAGAACGCAGCCCAGGTGCAGTTTGAGCTCGCCGGCTTCAATCCCAGTTCATTCGTAAGCTACACGTTATCTTCGAGCGCTCCAACGGCAATCGCTGCGTCTTCTTCGCAGACTTGGACTGCGACCCAGACTTTTGTGCCGTATAGCGCGACACTGCTCGTCATCTCGGGCAGTCTGGCGAATACACCCAGCTCGGACTGGGACTTGAATCCCGATGTAATCATGGTGGCGGCGAGCGGCACCGCGACGCTGCAGCCGAGAATCAGCAGCGGAACGGCCAACGTCACGTTGTCGTCAGCTGTTTTCGACAGCTACGAAGGCGCGTCAGCATGCAGCGGAACTCTCACCCTGACTGATCCCACCATCACTTCCGGTCAGCCCGGCACCATTACAGTGGATGCCGGTGGCACTTCTGGCTTCTGTCATTTCACCGTAACCGGAAGTGATGGCACAGTTACGCAGACCGAAGGCGGATGGATCATCGTCGGCAACCCGCCGGCTGGTCTGGCCGTGAGCGGCGGAAATGGGCAAACTGGCGGCGTGGGCACGACCCTGTCGCAGCCTTTGGCTGTCACCCTGTCGCCCGGAGAATCCGGCGGCGTGGCCACTGGGGCCAGCATCTTGTTCACAACCAACGCCGGTACGCTTTCCAATGGAACCACGAGCGGGACGAAAGTGATTGCCGTGACGAATTCGTCCGGCGTCGCCTCGGTCACATTAACCTTGCCGAGCGCGGCCCAAACCGTCAACGTGCAGGCGCAAGCGCCCTATGCACTTGGAAACGCCGTAGCGAATTTCACCGAAACCGCGCAGTGATCTCGGCCGTTTCAACAGATTGCTTGCCTCTTTGGTACAGGTTCGAATTACAGCCCGGCTCTGCACTGTGACTCCAGCGTACGTGTCCCTAGGGGCTACAACCACCGGGAGCTACAGTCACGGCTGTGCCGGCAATAAAGTGGTGGGATGAGTTCGCCGAATTGCTGCGCAGCAAGTAACTCCTCGTTGTATGGATGGAACCCTTACTCCCGGAAAAGCGCAGTGCTGGCCGTCGCTCTACTTTGTGCCGGACTCATAGGCTGCGGATCATCGAGCTCATCCGGCGGAAAGAGCTCGCAGTCGGCGCCAACGGTCAGTTCCTTTGCAGCAGGTCCGACAAGCATAAGCTCCGGAGCGAGCAGCACACTGAGTTGGGCGACGACCGGAGCCACAAGCATCGCCATCACGCCCGGGACATTTACGTCGGCGTCGGCGAGTGGTTCCACCAGCGTCAGCCCGACGGCGACCACTACCTACACGCTAACTGCGACCAACGCGGTGGGCTCGAATACCGCAACTGCAAAAGTCACCGTGACCGCGGCGGGCGGTCCGCTGACGATCGAAACAACGTCGTGTCCGGGTGGAACGCAGGGCGCGGCATATGCAGGATGCACCGTTGTCGCAAGCGGCGGCACTCCGCCATACACCTATTCCATCAGCACCAACGCCAGCTTTCCTCCGTTGCCTGAGGGGATGTCGCTCAACGCCAGCACCGGGATCATCAGCAGCTCATTGATAGGCGGTCAGGGCACGTACACGCCCGAATTCATCGTGACGGACTCGATTGCTGACCAGGCAATTCAGCAGATCAGCATCGCGATCAACGGCAGCAATGCATTTCTCGCCAGCGTCTTTCCATCAACTTCCATTTTTCATCATCGCGTGGACGCAGCTTCGACCGGCCTGCCGGTCGATACTTCTCCCGCCGCGCCGATGTACAGCGGCTATTTGTCGGCGACGGTTAAGCCATTTTTCGGAAACAATTCCAACGCCCCATTTCCGAATGGAATCCCGGCCATTGAGGTTCCCTTTAACCAGCCAGACGTCGCGGTGACAACCACCGTGTATCAGTCGTACTTCACGTCCGGTCCGATTCCGCCCTACGCGCCGGTCGAAGGCACGAGCAACTCGAACGGCGATCGTCACGTTCTCGTGTACCTCGAAGCCGGCGGTGGAAACAATCCCGCTCTCTACGAGATGTGGCAGGGCATCTACGAGGGTGGCCCGTGGACCGATTCCTCGAACGCGCTCTGGCCAAACGCAAATTCCAACAACCTGACAACCCAGGACGAAGGAACCTCCGACGCCGCAGGTCTTCCTGTCGGTCCGCTGCTCGCCAACGCCGACGAAGTCATCGGCACAGGCACACCGAGCGCACCGAACGGTACGATTCAGCATCCGATCCGATTCACGCTCAACCACATGTTGAACTACTGGGTGTGGCCGGCGACGGAGACCGCGGGCGTAGGCAGTTGCACGGAGTCAGGGAACCCGATTCCCGTGGAATCGGAGATCTCGCAATCGTCTCCTCCATCGAGCTGCACCATGAGCGGACCTGCGGGCGAGATTTATCGGCTGAAGGCTACCGTGGCGACGCCCTCTTGTGCCGCCACGAGTCCGCAAGCGGCGATTATCATCACCGCCTTCCGCGACTATGGAATCATCCTTGCCG